>NZ_JBKGGU010000011.1:0-205847 GCF_052042015.1 Pseudomonas sp. SMV71
TTGCGCGCAACGCGCCATGCCTGGCGCACCAATAAAAAACCCGTCGGCGTCGCGAAACGCCGACGGGTTGTTTGAGACGGTTACTGGGGCAGGTCGACCGACGGCGCGCTCGAGACCATCGGAGCCGAGGTATTCGGAACGGCGACCTCTACCGGCAGGCCGTCTTCGGCAGCCACCACATCCCGCACCACATCCCAGTTCATGCGCAGGTTGCTGGTGATGTCCTCACGCTTGAGCATCGCATTGATCACTGCGGTGTGCTTGTCCACCACCGATGGGTTGCCCTTGTCGTCCACCGGGGTGTGGGCTTCCAGGTAAACCTTGCCACCGCTCAAGCCCAGCTTGTAAGGATCATTGATGATCCGCACCGGCGTCCCCACTGGCACCATGCTGGCCATTTCCAGCACGTTGTTGTTGAACATGCGGAAACAGCCATGGCTGGTGCGCATACCGATGCCGAACTTCTTGTTCGACCCGTGGATGAGATAACCCGGGGTACCCAGGGTGAACTTGAACGGACCCAGCGGGTTATCAGGCCCGGCCGGCACCACGCTCGGCAGAATGTCGCCGTCGGCGGCATGTTCGGCCCGGATTGACGCTGGCGGAGTCCAGGTCGGGTTCGGCGTCTTGGCGATAATACTGGTGCGAGCGATTGGCGACCCCCAGCCTTCACGACCAATCCCCAGCGGGAACGTGTAAACCACGTTTCGCCCCTTGGGGAAATAGTAGAGACGATACTCGGCAAGGTTGATCACGATTCCTTCGCGCGGGCCCGGTGGCAGGATGAAACGGGTCGGCAACACAATCTCCGTGCCGGCGCCCGGCAGCCACGGGTCGACACCCGGGTTGGCGGCGACCATCTCGGTATATCCCAGGTCATAGGTCGTACCCAGGTCGGCGAAAGTGTCTTCGTATTTGGCCTTGATGACCTGCACCTGGCCGACTATGTCTTCACCCGGCGGCGGCAGGGGCAGCTCCAGTGCTGCAACGGGACCCGCCATACACAGGGCGGCTAGAGACAGGCAGCGGGCGACGGCAGGCAAGCGCGGCAACATCCGGGAAATCCTTCGCAGGTCGAACAGAGGTATGAAGACGACGATTGTACACCGCAGCCTGTTATTTCGGGGAGGGCGACGATGGCGTGTCCGATGTGCAGCAACTTTGAACAGTCTGCGCAATGGACCGGGCGCGCCCAGAAGTGGCATCCACCACAAATCCCCCGTGGAAGCACAATGCTGCGCCACTTGAGGCCTGTCGATTCACTGTGGCGAGGGAGCTTGCTCCCGCTGGGCTGCGTAGCAGCCCCCAACGCTTGGGACCGCTGCGCGCTCCAGCGGGAGCAAGCTCCCTCGCCACGGATTCAGTGACATCTTGAGTGAACAGCATTATCTGTGGGAGCGGCTTGGTGATTACAACTCGAACCGCAACTCCGGCCAGATCGGCGAGGTGCCACGTTTCTGGGATTCGAGGATCGCCCGGCACAACGAGCAAAGCCGATGATCCTGGAAAATCCGTCGATCGACGCTCGACCAACGCGGCTGGGCCGGCAAGAGGCTGCCGCAGAGGGTCCGGTCAGCCGAGCCGCCGAGCTCCAATTGCCGCGTCACCAGGTGTACCCGTACTTCCTGGCAGGCGAACAGATCCAGCTGTTCGTCAGGCTCGATCAGTTGGTAGGCAAACAGGGACCAGGCAGGACGCGGCATCGGGGGCTCCAAATCGGGGGCGCCACATTAGCCGAAAGCCTGCCGCTAGAAAAGCGTCAAAGCAGCGGTTTGAGCGTCGGCCAGACATTTTCCAGCAACTTGCCCTGGGCGGCGACGGACGGGTGCAATCCGTCGCCTTGCATCATCCCCGGAATGCCCCCGACATCCTTGAGGAAAAACGGCACCAACGGCACGTCCTTCTCCTCGGCCAGGGTGCTGTAGACCTTGGCAAACGCATCGGTGTAGCGCCGCCCGTAATTGGGGGGCAACTGCATGCCCAACAGCAATACCTTGGCACCGCTGGCGCGGGAGCTGTCGATCATCGCTGCAAGGTTTTGTTGCAATTGTGTTGGCGGCTGTCCGCGCAAGCCATCGTTGCCTCCCAACTCGAGGATAACCAGGTCCGGCTTATGGGCTGCAAGCAGCGCTGGCAGCCGCGCCTGGCCTCCGGCACTGGTGTCGCCACTGATGGACGCATTGACCACCTTATCGTCAAAACCCTCGGCCTTGAGCCGTTGTTCGAGCAACGACACCCAGCCTTGCCGGGTATCCAGGCCGAAAGCCGCGCTGATACTATCGCCAACGATCAGGACTGTACCCGCCGCTGCGTTCTGGACCATGCACATCAAGGCCAGGCCGGCACTCAAAAACCACACACGCATCGGATTCTCCATGGGCTCAAGCATTCTCACCGCGACGGACCTTAGCAAAGTGGTCTCCAGCGCGGAAGGTGAACTGACCATCCTGCACGAACTCAGCCTGGAACTGAACAAAGGCGACAGCCTGGCGATCGTCGGTGCCTCCGGTTCCGGCAAATCCACCCTGCTGGGCCTGCTGGCCGGCCTGGACCTGCCCAGCAGCGGTGAAGTGACACTGGCCGGCCAGGCCCTCAGCGCGCTGGATGAAGACCAGCGGGCACGGATTCGCGCCGAGCATGTCGGTTTCGTCTTCCAGTCATTCCAGTTGCTCGACAGCCTCAACGCGCTGGAAAACGTCATGCTGCCGCTGGAACTGGACGGGCGCAGCGATGCCCGCGAACGCGCCACCGAACTGCTGCAACGGGTCGGCCTGGGCCAGCGCCTGACCCACTCGCCCCGCCAGCTTTCCGGAGGCGAGCAGCAACGCGTGGCGATTGCCCGCGCCTTTGCCGCCGAGCCCGATGTGCTGTTTGCCGACGAACCCACCGGCAACCTCGACAGCCACACCGGCGAGCGCATCAGCGACCTTCTGTTCGAGCTGAACAAAGAAAGCGGCACGACCCTGGTGCTGGTCACCCATGATGAACGCCTGGCCCATCGCTGCCGGCGCCTGATCCGACTTGAAGCCGGCCAGATGGTCGCGCCCTTGGAGCCTTGATGGCACGCTTGCCGCTGTTGCGCCTGTTCAGTCTTGCTGTCCGTCAATTGCTGCGCGATGCCCGCGCCGGCGAATTACGAGTGCTGTTCTTCGCCCTGCTGGTGGCGGTGGCGGCAAGTACCGCCATTGGTTACTTCGGCGCCCGTCTCAATGGTGCGATGATGATGCGCGCCACCGAATTCCTCGGTGCCGACCTGCTGCTCGAAGGCAGCTCGCCCGCTCGCCCGGAACAGATCCGCAGCGGCACCGAACTGGGCCTGGAACACGCCCGGGTGGTGGAGTTCTCCAGCGTCGTAGCCACCGACAATGGCATCCAGCTTTCCAGCGTCAAGGCGGCCGATGACATCTACCCGTTGCGCGGGGAACTCAAGAGCGCCCCTGCTCCGTTCGCCCCGGAAGAAACCGGCGGACGACCTAACCCTGGTGAGGCCTGGGTCGAAGCTCGGCTGTTGACCGCCCTGGATCTGAAGATTGGCGACAGCATCGATATCGGCAACCAGACCCTGCGCCTGAGCCGAGTGTTGACCTATGAGCCGGATCGCGCCGGCAACTTCTACAGCCTCACGCCACGGGTCCTGATCAACCTCAAGGACCTGGACGCCACTGGCGTGGTGCAACCCGGCAGCCGCGTCAGCTATCGCGACCTCTGGCGCGGCCCGGCGTCGGCCTTGCAAACCTATCGAGACTTGATCAAGCCCGGCCTGGAGCCCAACCAGCGCCTGCAGGATGCCCGTGATGGCAACCGGCAAATCGGCGGGGCCCTGGGCAAGGCCGAGCGCTACCTGAACATGGCCAGCCTGGTGGCGGTATTGCTGTCGGGGGTTGCCGTCGCACTCTCGGCCAACCGTTTCGCCACCCGACGATTCGACGCCAGCGCGCTGCTGCGCTGCCTGGGCCTGTCGCGTCGGGAAGCCATGGTGCTGTTCAGCCTGCAACTGACCGTTCTGGGCCTGTTGGCCAGTATCAGCGGGGCCCTGCTCGGCTGGATCGCCCAGTTGGGCCTGTTTGCGCTGCTGCATGACCTGTTGCCCACCAATGTTCCGCCGGGCGGCCTGCTGCCGGCTGTCGCCGGGATCGGCACCGGCCTGGTGGCGCTGGCCGGGTTTGCCCTGCCACCCTTGGCCGCGCTAGGCCGGGTGCCGCCCTTGCGGGTGCTGCGCCGAGACATGTTGCCGATCCCTTCCAGCACCTGGGTGGTCTACGGTGCTGCGCTGGGTGCGCTCGGCCTGATCATGTGGCGCCTGAGCCTGGACCTGGTCCTCACCTTCGCATTGTTGGGTGGCGGCGTCGTTGCCGCGCTGGTGCTCGGTGGCCTGCTATTGCTGCTGCTTCAAAGCCTGCGCCGGATGCTGGCTCGCGCTTCCTTGCCCTGGCGCCTGGGCCTCGGCCAACTGCTGCGTCACCCGTTGGCGGCCGCCGGCCAAGCCTTGGCGTTCGGTCTGATCCTGTTATCCATGGCGCTGATCGCGCTGCTGCGAGGTGAGTTGCTGGACACCTGGCAAAACCAATTGCCAAAAAACGCGCCGAATTACTTCGCCCTGAACATTCTCCCCAACGACAAGCAGGCCTTCACCGACAAGCTGTTGGCGTTGTCGGCGCAATCGGCGCCGCTCTACCCTGTGGTACCGGGGCGACTGATCAGCATCAACGGCGAGCCGGCCAGCGAATTTGTCACCAAGGATTCGGCGGGAGACCGCGCATTGCAACGGGACCTGAGCCTGACCTGGGCCGCAGACTTGCCGGCGGGCAACGTCGTGACGGCAGGCACCTGGTGGCCGCAGCAACCACCCGACGATATCCCGGGGGTTTCAGTGGAAGGCAAGGTGGCCGAAAATCTCAAGATCAAATTGGGTGACCGGCTGATCTTCAGCGTGGGTGGGGTGAACCGCGAAGCGAAGGTCACCAGCCTGCGAGAGATCAACTGGGACAACTTCCAGCCTAACTTCTTCATGATCTTCCAGCCGGGTACGCTCAAAGATCTACCGGCGACGTACCTGACCAGCTTTTACCTGGCGGCGGGCCACGACCAGCAGATCGTCGAGCTGTCCCGAGCCTTTCCGGCCGTAACGATTCTGCAAGTCGAAGCCCTGCTCGAACAGCTGCGCAGCATCCTGGCCCAGGTCACGCTGGCCGTGGAATACGTGCTGCTGTTTGTGCTGGCGGCGGGGATGGCCGTGCTGTTCTCGGGTCTGCAAGCGACGCTCGACGAGCGGATTCGCCAAGGCGCGCTGCTGCGCGCCCTGGGCGCCGAACGGCCGTTGCTAGTCAGGGCCCGACGCATCGAGTTCGGCCTGCTGGGTGCGGTCAGTGGTTTGCTCGCCGCCCTGGGCTCGGAACTGGTCAGCCTGGTGCTCTACCGCTACGCCTTCGACCTGCCCTGGCACCCGCATCCGTGGCTGCTGGTATTGCCGCTGCTGGGCGCGTTGTTGATCGGCGCAGCCGGGGTGTTCGGAACCCGTCGGGCACTCAATGCCAGCCCGCTGACAGTGCTGCGCGAGGGTTGATAGACTGGAGGCGTCGCTATTACAAGAAGTTGCCATGAGTCGTTATCGCCCACCCCGCACCGCTGGCACCGCGCTGATCACCCCGGAAGGTGAAGCGCGGATGCGCGCCGAATTCCATGAACTGTGGCACGTGCGTCGCCCTCAAGTGACCCAGGCGGTCAGCGAGGCGGCGGCCCAGGGTGATCGTTCGGAAAACGCCGAGTACACCTACGGCAAGAAAATGCTCCGGGAAATCGACAGCCGCGTGCGTTTCCTTACCAAGCGCCTTGAAGCGCTCAAGGTCGTCAGCGAAAAACCCAGCGATCCGAACAAGGTGTACTTCGGCGCCTGGGTCACGGTGGAGGATGAGGACGGCAAGGAGTCGCGCTATCGCATCGTCGGCCCGGACGAACTGGATCTGAAGCAGAACCTGATCAGCATCGATTCGCCCCTGGCTCGGGCGCTGATTGGCAAGGCCCTGGACGCCGAAGTCCGCGTCCAGACGCCAACCGGGGAAAAGCTGGTCTATATCGTGGATATCACGTACCCGTAACTGGCGTCCATTGCGACGGCCAGGCGGCTCAACGGCGGGTGATCAACCCCTGCCGGGCGATACGGGTCAATTGCCGGATCATTTCAGGAGCGTCCGCCGCGCTGGGGCACTGGATGACGGCCAGGTCGAAACTGTCGCTGGCAAAACGTGCCAGGGACTCACCGTCTTCGACAAACTGGATCAGAAAAGCAGCAGGTCCGTGATGGCGGCGCGGCCAGCCGTCGAGGTAGCGCAAGAGTGTTGGCTGGTGAGTACCGCCCAGGAGAATCTTCGGATTGCGTTGCACAAGGTTCGCCGTGATCGGCGCAAGACGTACAAGGGGGCTGGGTGCGTTCATCGTGACGTGTCTCTGCCTCAAAAGTCTGCATGGCAGGTGAGAGGCAACACCGAACCAGCGCTTTAGCGGTATTTCGAAGCCGGCTCCATGGCTTCTATCGGCAACTGTAGGAGTTACCTGGCGCCCCGCAAGTAGCTGTTTAAATCGGCGCATGGGTGGGAATCGTAGAGAAGCCGGGCCGTGGGTGTCAAGAATCGGCTTCTTCAAAAAGAAAACGGCGCTGCCCCTCTCAGGACCCGCGCCGTTTTCCCGCCGATCAAACTCAGCCAGCGATGGCCCGATCCACCGAAAGCTTCCCTGCCCCTTCGATCAGGACCGCGATGCTCCCCGCCAGCAATGCCAAGGCAAACTCATAGCCATTATTGGCCATGAACAATCCGTTACCGATGTGCACCGAAAAAATCGCCACCAGCGACAGAAAAGCCAAGCCCAGCGCCGCAGGACGGGCAAGCAGGCCGATGATCAACGCCAGCCCGGCGAAAAACTCGGTACCGCCGGCCAATGTCGCCATCACATAGCCTGGGGTCAGGCCGATGCTTTCCATCCACTGCGCCGTTCCGGCGAGGCCGTAGCCACCGAACAGGCCGAAGAGTTTCTGCGAACCGTGGGCGGCGAAAATGACGCCTACGACGATGCGCAGGACGGTCAGGCCATAACCGGCGCGGGTAAACAGTACTTTATTGATCGACGAATTCATGTGTATGCATCCCTGGGTGTGTGGTTGTTGGTCGCCATATTAATCAATCAATCTGGTTATAAAAGCGCGAAATATCTGACATACCAATCGATATATTCGATTATTTACGCAAAGCCACTTTTTGTTCCTGCGGTTCCAGCGTTTCGCGCTCCCGATCGAAGGCCAGGTAGTATTTGTTCACGCTGTTAACGTAGCTGACGGCGCCCATTCCCACTTGCTCCATGGCAATTCGTTCAACCTGAAAGAACCACTGGTTGGGGTTCAATCCGCGACGCCGGGCTTCGGCCCGCATGCCTTGGACGCGCTCTGGCCCCATGTTGTAGGCGGCCAGGACAAAGGCCATGCGTTCGCGCTCGTTGAGCTTGGGGCTGGCGAAGAACTTGCGACGGATCATGGCCAAGTACTTGGCGCCGGCCTGCACATTGGCGTCCAGGTTCTGGATGTTGTCGACGCCCACGCGCTGGGCCGCCGACGGGGTAATCTGCATCAGACCAGTGGGCCCACCGCCGCCGCGGGCGCTGGGTTGCAACGCTGATTCCTTGAAAGCCAGCGCCGCCAGGTTGAGCCAGTCCATGCCTTGGGCGTCGGCATGTTTCTGCAGCACCGGGCGCAGTTTTTCCAGGCGCTGGCGATCAGCCCGGGCCAGGGGATAGTGAACCTGGTACAAGCGGCGATAAATGCGCAGGAACGCGGCATCCTCGTTAGCCGGTACCTTGTAGGCCGCCAGGAATCGGTCGATGCTTGCCCGCAACATGGCGGCGTCGCGACGCACGAACCAATATTCGTCGCCCGGCTCGCCAATCAGCACCTGACGGTCGAGCCGCAGTTTAGGGAGGATCTTGCTCCACCGTTCAGCGATGGGCTGCTCGACAATGGTCAGGTGAAAAATCCCACCCTGGACCATTTCCAGCACGTCCTCCACAGCCAGGGTCGGGTCGACCCATTCGACCTTCACCGGCGGCAACTTGAGCAACGCCAGTTTCTGGTTGATCTGGCTCACCGCGTCCCCCGCCGCACTGCCATTGGGCAGGGCCAGGGTCTTGCCGGAGAGCTGCTCCACGCGCGTATAGCGTTTCTCGCCCTTGATACCGACCAACAGCAACGGCACGTCGGTGCGGATCGGATCACTGGCACTGACCGCATAACCGGCCTGGGGTTCGAGCAACTCACCGGGCGCCACCAGATCGCCCTCCCCGCGCTGCAACGCGCCGAGCAGTTGATCCTTGGCTTTGGGAATGATCTTGAGGGTGATTTCCTGGCCATCCCGGGCGTGGCCGTTGAGGTACTGTTCGAAAGCCCGCAACCGGTGATATTCGACGCCAATGGGCTGGCCCTGGACTTCACCGGAGCTGTTGCGACTCTGGTTGACCAACACCTTGAGTACCCGACTGCTGCGGATCTGCGCCAGATCGCGCACCGTACCCGGCGCCACTGCCTGTACCGGGCCAGGCAGGCGCGCTTCGGCCGGCATCGGCAACAGCAGCGAACAACACAACAGTAGCAACACCTGGGGACGTGCCATCCACTCTCCGGAAGGAACACTGCTGCCCCTCCTGACAGAAAAAGAATGGGGAGCAACAGAAACAGAGCGCCTTGGGGCGCTGAAAAGTGCGAAAGACTGGCACAGTGATGGCTTTTATACCAACCCGACCTGTCTCGCGGCCTCAACAGACAGCCACAACTCGTTGTAGTTCTTGGCTTTTCTTATAAATCTACAGCTCTGATATGCTTTCCGGCCTTCGGGCCGAGGTAGAACCATGCAACTCATTGATATCGGCGTCAACCTGACCAACCCCAGTTTCGCGGATAAACACCAGGCGGTGCTTGAGCGTGCCCATGAATCCGGGGTCTGCCAACTGGTCCTGACCGGCACCAGCATCGAGGGCAGCGAGCAGGCTCTGGAGCTGTGCCAGCACCTCGATCACACCGGTCAACGGCTGTTTTGCACCGCCGGCATTCATCCTCATAGCGCGAGCGAATGGACCACCGACAGCGCCAGGCACCTCAAGGATCTGCTGACCCAGGACCGGGTCCGAGCGGTGGGTGAATGCGGGTTGGATTTCAATCGCGACTTCTCTCCCAGGCCGCAGCAGGAAAAAGTTCTGGAAGAACATCTTGCCCTGGCAGTCCAGTTGCAGCGGCCGGTCTTTCTTCATGAACGCGACGCCGATCAGCGCCTGCTGGAAATCCTGCGTGATTTTCGCGATCGGTTGCCGGCGGCGGTCGTGCATTGCTTTACCGGGGAAAAAAAGGCGCTGTTCAGCTACCTCGACCTGGACCTGCACATCGGCATTACCGGCTGGATCTGCGACGAGCGCCGGGGCACGCATCTACACCCGCTGGTGCGCGAGATCCCCCGCGGTCGGCTGATGCTTGAAAGCGATGCGCCCTACCTGCTGCCACGTACGCTGCGGCCCAAGCCAAAGAACGGCCGGAACGAACCGGCCTACCTGACAGAGGTGCTGCGCGAAGTGGCGTTGCATCGGGGCGAAACCCCGCAAGACCTGGCGGCCCATAGCACCGCATGCGCACGGGCGTTTTTTGGGTTGCCCACCGTATCCTGATCGACGAAAACCGGTGGGAGCGAGCCTGCTCGCGATAGCGGTGGGTCAGTTGCACATATCTCGACTGACACACCGCTATCGCGAACAGGCTCGCTCGCACAGGTGGTTTTGCGGTGTCTGTTGACCCACATCAACACCCCGGCCCATGGCTAGCGGCACAATAATGGCACCTTGCCAAAACTGTTTCCGCTATCAGAGAAGACCTACCATGGGTGCCTGGCTTAGCAATATCTCGCTGAAGTACAAATTCTGGGCGGTCAATGCGGTCGCCTTTGTCACCACCCTGCTGCTGGTGCTCTATGCGGTGCACCTGGAACAACAGGCACGCAACCAGGCGGTCCAGGCGAATGCCCAGGCGCAGGCGCGCCTGCTTCGGAACTGGCCTGCTGGACAGCCCTTGCCCAAGGCCGATGAGCTGCTGATCTATCGGCGCGATCAAATCCCCACCTTCAAAGACCAGCCGTTGCCGTCGCTGGCCCAGGCCGATGGCTGGGTCGTGCTCGATTCCACACTTTTGTTCGGCGTAGATCCACTGCTGGGCGCAGAAGTCATCCGTCGCGACGACAACCAACAGCTCGCGGTGCTAGCCCGTGGTGTCAGCCTGGGCCAGGTATTTGGAGAACGCTTCAGCCAATATGCGGTGGCCGTGTTCGTACTGATGCTGGCGATGCTCGGTGCATCGCAATTGTTGATCCGATTTTTGCTCAGCCAACTCAATACGTTGAAGGATGTGATGCTGCACGTGGAGCAGACCGGCGACCTGGCCGCCCGCGTGCCGCTGGCGTGCAAGGACGAAGTGGGCCAGATGGCAGCGGCATTCAACGCCATGCAGGCCGGTTATCAACGCGTGGTCGACACCGTCGCCAGCACGGCCCGCCAGTTGGACACAGGCGCCGCGCGCCTGGCGTCGAGCATGAGCGAGGTGCGTCACGGCATGCTTGGCCAGCAGAGCGAAACCGACCAGGCCGCCACGGCAATCAATCAGATGTCCGCCACGGTTCATCACATCGCCCAGCACGCCGGCGCTACCCGCGACCTGTCGAAGGCCGCCGACACCTTGGCGGGCAACGGCCATGAAGTGGTCAACCGCGTGCAGCAATCGATTTCCGGGCTGTCATCAGGCGTGCAACAGACCGCCGAAATGATCCAACGCCTGGCCGAAGACAGCCAGAAAATCAACGGCGTGGTCAGTGTGATCCACAGCATCGCCGAGCAGACCAACCTGCTGGCCTTGAACGCGGCCATCGAGGCAGCGCGGGCCGGTGAAATGGGCCGGGGCTTTGCCGTGGTGGCCGATGAGGTGCGCAACCTGGCCAAACGGGTCCAGGCCTCCACCGATGAAATTACCACCATGGTCTCGGCGCTCCAGGCCGGTACCCGGGATGCGGTGGATTTCATGCAGGAAAGTTCGTACAAGGCCGACGACTGCGTGCAACAGGCTCGCGAAGCCGGCGAGGCGTTGGCGCAGATTGCCGGCGCGGTGGCACAGATGCGCGAGAGCAACACGCAGATTGCAGTCGCGGCCGAACAGCAGAGTCACGTCGCCGAGGAAATGAACCGAGCGGTGGTGAGCATTCGCGACGTGACCGAAAACACCGTGCGCCAGACGGTGGACTCGGCGACCACCAGCCATGACCTGGCGACCCTGGCGGGGGAATTGAACAAGGTGATCGGGCAGCTGCGACTTTAAAATATCTCCCCGTGATAGCGACACAGTTCCTGTGGCGAGGGAGCTTGCTCCCGCTGGGGTGCGAAGCGCCCCCTCTTGGCAGGCGCTCAGCAATCGGACATGCCTGACAGACAGTCAGGTCCGCTGCGCGGCCCAGCGGGAGCAAGCTCCCTCGCCACAAGAGCAATCCGTCATCGTCCAGACTATGGCCACCTATCACCTCGATAGCCAACCGTGATTCGCCGCCTCGTCGGGCCACGCCTATTCTTGGGTCATTCGATTTGATGAACTCAAGGATCCGCATCATGGGCAAACGTCATCCACACTTCCCGGCCTGGCAATGGCGCGTCGCGCCTCACATGTCGCGCCAGTCCGATCACCAGGTTGCTCAGCTGATGGCGGTACCGCTGTTTATCGTCGCGTTGCTGCTCATGGTTTCAGGGGTGTTCAGCCAGAGCCTGGCCGACGTCGCCATCGGTGTGATCGGCATGGCCGCTGCGTTCCGGTTGCAGCGCCATGAGCGTTTTGAACCTTAGGCGAAAATCGTCACTGTCTGGCGGCTCAAGGCAATCAGGCGGCCATCGGCACTCCAGAACTTTGCCGCGACATGGCCATAGCCGTCCTGGGCATGCTCGATCTCGGCGAGGTATTTACACCAATCCAACGTCGTCAGCTCAAGTAGCGGCTGGACAAACTCGATGGTCCAGGTGAGCGTGCTGCCCGGAGCCATTTGCGTAAGGTGCGGCAACAGCGCCGGGGGCCAGGCGTCCACCAATGCCAGGATATGAGGCTCGCTCAACGCCTCTTCCTTCACGTCGCCACGCAGGCGTACCCAGCCGCCCATGCTGCGCGATTTATTGCCTGTGAACGGCAAGCCGCCAATACTCCAGCGCATTGCCAGGTGACGCATGAACTCCGGCGTGGCGCCTTTGATGTAAGGCAGTTCCTGACATTGCTCCACGCTGGTGAATTCAGGCGCAGGATCGGCCTGCACCGCCACCACCGATGCACGCGACGCGCCGAAGCTGCCCTGCACCACAGTCACCACCTGACCGTTCTGCACCGCCCGCCCCAGTACCTGGCTCACCGCTTTGCCTTCACGCAGCACCTCGGCTTCGAAGGAAACAGGAACATCGGGTTCGACCGGGCCGACAAAAGTAATCGCCAACGAACGTATCGGGCGATCCGCCAGCACCTTCGCCCGCATTGCCTCGTATTGCAGCGCCGCCACCAACCCGCCAAAACTGGCGCGGCCCTGGCCCCACTCCGGCGCGATAGACACCGCCTCTGGCTGACGGCGCACGGCATCGATCAAATCGGAAAAGCGCATGATGACCTCGAAGACAGGGGGAGATGCGACGATCTTAACCAGCACGGGTCGACGGCACAGCGCTCATTCCGGCCAAAGAGGCGGACAGATAGGCCGCGATTTTTGAAACCACCCGCAATCCCTGTGGGAACGAGCCTGCTCCCACAGGTGTACAGCTGAAGGTTCAGGGCTTTTCGAAACAGCTCGCGATCAGCTTGTCCAGCACCCTGTCGGACTCAGCCTCGGCCTTTTGCATGGTGATCTGCCAGACCGGCACGCAGGGGCGCAGGTCGGTTTCCTCCGCAGCCCGGGCGAGCCATTGCCAGCAATCGTGCCAGTCGCCCAGCGCGCCCTGGGCCGACTTGAGCCGAGGCATGGCGGCTTTTGGCAGGCGGTCGAGTTCAGGGTAGGCCTCGATGGCATAGCGCACGCGCTTGATCAACAGACGCAACCGATGGCGGTCATGGGCTGGATCGCGCAGGGCTTTACCGAGTTTTTTCCATTGTTTGTCCAGGCGCTTTTCAATGCGCTTGCGCAATCCGTCGAGCAGCCCCTCGCGCTGGGCCGCGCGGATGAAGCGTGGGAACGCATCGAGGATCATCAGCAACTGCGCCAGCTCCGGGCTGCCCGCGACGGCAGGATAGGCGTCGGCCATTTGCGCCCGGCGCCGCTGCGCCGCTTCGGTCTTGCCGTGTTGCTCAAGGTAAGCCGCCAATACTTCTCGGTCGCGCAGAGGCGTGGTCAAGGTGCCTACCGCCGAAGCGGCTGTTTCCAGCTGCTCGACGCCGGGTAATCCGCGCAAGGGCCGAAGCAGGCTGCGCAGGCGACGAACCGTGGTGCGCAGGTCGTGCAGCGCTTCGCTGTCGGTGTGGGCATTCAAGCGGGCCTGGCAGGCCAACAGACGAACTTCAAGGCCCAATATGCGGGCCACTAGCCGATCGATCATGGGACGTACTCCGTACGCAGCTTCGAGCGTCAAGCTGCAAGCTTCAAGCAGGGAGCGATACGCCGTTACTTGTAGCTCGCAGCCAGTGGCTTGTCTCTGCCGTTATCGTCCTGCGCGAGATTCGCGGATGTAGAAACGCGCTTTCTCGGCTTTCTTGGTGCAGCCTTCAAAGGCTTCGAATTGTTGCTGGGTCTTGGCGCCGGTCAACAGCGACAAGGCCTTGGAGTAACTCACGGTACCGGCAAAACCTTCGGCCTTGGCCAAGTCCAGTTCATGCCAGGCGGCATCGAGTTGGCTGCCGCAACTGTCACGGTAGGCGGTTTTGCCGGCGCAACCGGCCAGGGCCAAAACCATCAGGGATGCCACCAGGGGCAGGCAGATCCGGGCTTTCATCGATTACACCTCAAGTCAGGTAAACAGTCGTGCTGGTAAGACGGTCCCGGCGGCAAAAAGTGCCTGGGCCGGCCCGCTTATTCAAGTGTGGGCGAGAATACGCAAATGCCACGGGAACGTGTCAAAAAACGACGCCTGCGCCACAACGATTGAGCCGAGCCGTCGATGCGTGCATTGTTGAAGCCTGTTAGACAAGGGGTCGGGTCATGACAAAACGTGTCGCATTGGTATTGGGTTCGGGCGGCGCCCGGGGCTATGCCCATATCGGGGTGATCGAAGAAATCGAACGACGTGGCTACGACATCGCTTGCATCGCCGGTTGCTCGATGGGCGCCGTGGTGGGTGGGATCTATGCCGCAGGCAAGCTCGAGGACTACCGCAACTGGATTGAAAGCCTCGACTACCTGGACGTCCTGAGGCTGGTGGACGTCAGCTTTCGCCTGGGGGCGATTCGCGGGGAGAAAGTCTTCGGCCAGATCCGCAAGATCGTCGGCGAACTCAATATCGAAGATTTGCGCATTCCCTACACCGCCGTTGCGACCGACCTGACCAACCAACAGGAAATCTGGTTCCAGGAGGGTTGCCTGCACCAGGCGATGCGCGCCTCGGCAGCCATTCCCAGCCTGTTCACGCCGGTGATGCAGGGCAACCGCATGCTGGTAGACGGTGGTTTGCTCAATCCGTTGCCGATCGTGCCGGTGGTCTCAAGCCATTGCGACCTGATCATCGCGGTCAACCTCAACGCCACCAACCAGAAACAATACAGGCTGCCGGTCATCCCGCGCCCCGCCGCGTTCCGGCGCCGCTTCGACACCCTGGTCAGCTCCCTGGGTTCGCGCCTGCCGTTTCGTCGCAAGCAAGCCGAGCAACTGCTGCTGTTGGAACAAGAGGCGTTGAAGGCCGAAGCGGCCGAGATCAACCCGTGGATCGAATCCGCCGAACCTGAAGGCCAGCAACCGGCCGCCGCGCCAGAGGCCGAAGGCGCGCCGAAATCCGCCACCGGCTCGTTCATCATCGACAACGTAGGTCCCGCCTCGTTGCTGGATCTGATCAACCAGAGTTTCGAGGTGATGCAGACCTCGCTGGCCCAGTACAAGATTGCCGGCTACCCACCGGATGTGCTGATCAACGTGCCGAAACGGGTGTGCCGGTTTTTTGAGTTCTACAAGGCCCCGGAATTGATCGCGTTGGGGAGGGAGATTGCCAGCGATACGTTGGATCGGTATGAGAGTGAGTAGAATCAAGCATGATCACCGAGCCCATGTGGCGAGGGAGCTTGCTCCCGCTGGGGTGCGCAGCGCCCCCAGAACCGAACACCTCGGTGTATCAGGTTCATTGGGCTGTACGGGGGCTGCTTCGCAGCCCAGCGGGAGCAAGCTCCCTTGCCACAATGGTGCACGACTTGAAACCTATTGGGGGCTAGATTCCACCCTCCCCCAACAACCGATACCCCACCCCCGCCTCGGTCACGATGAACCGTGGCCGGGTCGGGTCGTCGGCCAGTTTCTGGCGCAGGTGACCGACCACGATCCGCAAATAATGGCTGTCTTCGGTGTGGGTCGGGCCCCAGATGTCCTTGAGCAGTTGCTGCTGGGTGATGACCCGCCCCGGATGCCGGGCCAGTTGCGCCAGCACCGCGTACTCCTTGCGTGTCAGTGCCACCTCGGCACCATCGAGCAAAACCCGTCGGTAGGCCAGGTCCACCGTCAGCGGGCCGAATTTCAACGCCGCCTCCTGCGACTCGCCGACCGGAGCCTGGCGCAACAAGGCGCGGATGCGGGCGAGGAACTCCTGAATGCCGAACGGTTTGGTCACGTAATCGTTTGCGCCGTTATCCAGCGCCTCGACCTTCTGCGCTTCACTGGCCCGCACCGAGAGCACCAGCACCGGTACCGCCGACCACTGGCGCAACTCGCGCAGCACCTGCTGGCCGTCCATGTCCGGCAGGCCGAGGTCGAGTATCAGCAAATCAGGCTTGTTCAACGCCGCCTGGGCAAGCCCCTCCGTGCCGGTGCCCGCCTCCAGGACTTTGTAACCCTGGGAGGTCAGGCTGATTCGCAGGAACTTGCGGATCTGCGGTTCGTCATCGATGACCAAAAGGGTCGCGTTCTGGCTCATGGGGTTCGTTCAAGGTAAACAGTGGAAAAGCATAACGCAGCGCCGCTCATGCTTCATCGTCCATACCCGGTTGAGCTTGCAACGGCAGGTGCAAAGTGATGCAGGCGCCGCGTCCGTCGAGGCCATCGGCGACAGTGATTCGCCCACCATGGGCCCCCACCATGCCCTGACAGATCGCCAGCCCCAGGCCCGTGCCCTGCCCGCCCCGATCGCCGCGAGCGGCGGTGTAGAACATGTCGAAGATGCGCTCGCGCTCGGCTTCGGGAATGCCGGGCCCCTCATCGGCCACTGCAAAAAATATTTCGTTGCCCGTCGCCCCGGCGCTCAGTTGCAGGCGCCCGTGGGCCGGCGAGAAGCGCGCAGCGTTTTCCAGCACGTTCACCAGGGCCTGTTCGATCAGCGCCGCATGCACGTACAGCAAAGGCAGTTCGGCGGGCACCTCGACGTCGACCGCCAATGGCGCCAGCATCGCACGCAGGCGATTCAGCGCGCTGCCGACGATGTCTGCCGGCGACACCCAGTCCCGCGCCAGCTTCAAGGCACCGTGGCCGAGGCGGGTCATGTCCAGCAGATTCTGGATGTAGCGATCCAGCCGTTCGGCTTCATCGCGGGTGCCTTCGAGCAGTTCGCGGCGATCCGCCAACGGGATTGCCTCACCCAGCGCCAACAGACTGTCGATGCTGCCGCGCATGGCGGTCAGTGGCGTGCGCAAATCATGGGACACCGAAGCCAGCAAAGCGCTGCGCAGTTGCTCGGTTTCGCCGTGCAGGCGTGCCGCCTCCAGGTCCTGGGCCAGTTGCGCCCGGGCCAAGGCCTGGGCCAATGGCTGGCTGAGGGCCGTCAGCAACCGGCGACGCTGGCCACTCAACGGCATGCCCTCCTTGGGGCAGGCGCCGAGCAACGCCAGGGGCTCGCCCTCCGCCGACAGTGGCCACCACCACCAGCGCCCGGACGGCAGCGTCCCGGTGCCGGCGCCGGCCGGTTGATCATGCTGCCAGGACCAGTCGGCCGCAGCGCGTTCGGCCTCGGTGAACGTCAGCGGCTCGGCGGTCTCGACCTTCCAGGTGCCCTGGCGGTCGCGGTTGAGCAGGCACAGTCGCACATCGTGCCAGCCGTTGAGGTGCTGCTCGGCGGCGCTGATCACCGCCTGGCGGTCGGTGGCGGCCGTGAGTTTGCGCGACAGGTCAAGCAACTCGCCGGTTTCCTGCTGGGTGTCGCGCAGTGCCTGCAATTGCCGGCGCTGGCGGGCCGCCAGGTTACCGGTCAGGGCGGCCATGAGCAGGAAGAACACCAAGGTCAGTACGTCTTCCTCGCGCTGGATGGTCAGGGAAAAATTCGGCGGGATGAACAGAAAGTCGTAAGCCAGGAACGACAGCGCCGCGCAAGCCAGCGCCGGACCAAGGCTGCTGCGCACCGCCACCAGCAATACCGCCATCAAGAACACCAGGGAAATATTGGGTAGCGCCAGCAGCCCCGAAATGCCCCAGGCCAAGGCGCTGGCGAGCACCGTCGCCAGCAGCGCGAGGACATAGTCGAAACCGGTCCGGACCGCCGTCGAACGTGCCCGGGCCGGCCGGGGCTGTTCGTCGCTGTCCAGCACGTTGATCTCCAGCCCCCGGGCACTGCGCAGCAAGCGCGACGCCAGGCCGCCGCCACACAACCGGCGACGCAGCCGTGGTCGGGACTGCCCCACCAACACCAGCGTGGCGCGCCGTTCGGTGGCATGCTGGATCAGCGTGCGGGCCACTTCACCAGCCCGCAGCAGCACCACTTCCCCACCGAGTCGCTCAGCCAGTTGCTGGGCGTTTTGCAGCCGCTGGCGCGAGGGCTCGTCCCGCGCGCTGCCGTTGTCCACATGCACCAGGGTCCAGGGCAAATGCCGGCGCTGGGCGACGCGGCTGGCGTGGCGCACCAGGCGTTCAGCCTGTTCGTCAGCGTCAACCCCCACCAGCAATCGTCCCCGAACCGCCGGGGCGGCCTGACCCAGTTGGCGATACCCCTGGGCCAGGTCATTGTCGACCTGCGCGGCGGCGGTCTGCATGGCCAGCTCGCGCAAGGCGGTCAGGTTGGTCTGGGTGAAAAAAGCGTCGATTGCCGCACGGGCCTGTTCCGGCACATAGACCTTGCCATCGCGCAGGCGCTCCAGCAGCTCACGCGGCGGCAAGTCAATCAGAAGCAACTCATCGGCCTCCTGCAAGACCCAGTCCGGCAACGTCTCGCGGACTTGCACGCCGGTGATGCCACGCACCTGATCATTGAGGCTTTCCAGGTGCTGGACATTGACGGTGGTGTACACATCAATGCCAGCGGCCAGCAGTTCCTGGATGTCCTGCCAGCGCTTGGCATGACGGCTGCCGGGCGCGTTGCTGTGAGCCAGCTCGTCCACCAGCGCCAGGCTTGGCCGAGCCGCGAGCAGGCCGTCGAGGTCCATCTCCTCGAGCATCACGCCGCGATATTCCGAGCGCACCAATGGCTGCTGCGCCAGGCCCGCAAGCAAGGCTTCGGTTTCGCTGCGGCCGTGGGTCTCTACCACCCCGGCGATGACTTTTACGCCCTGGCGCAGCCGGGTGTGGGCCGCTTGCAGCATGGCGTAGGTCTTGCCGACACCGGGTGCCGCGCCCAGAAAAACTTTGAGCCGGCCACGGTCGCTGCGGGGCAGATTGGCGAGCAGCGCGTCGGCGCGGCTGGAGTCGCTCATGCGTGGATCTCTATATCGGATTGTTGATCGAAGCCCCACAGGTTTTTTACAGTGCCTCCAAGGCCAGGTTCAACGCCAGTACATTCACCACCGGCGGCCCCACCAGCGGTTGCTCGGTATGACGGTCAACCAGTTGCTGCAACGTCGAGACCGGCAAATGACGCGCCGCCGCAACACGCGCCAGTTGATAGGCAATCGCGGCCGGTGGCAAGTGCGGGTCCAGACCACTGCCGGAAGTGGTCAGCAACGCCAGTGGCACTGGCCCCTGGCCGGGCACTTGCAATTTGCCGGCGTCGTCGATCACCCGGGTGGCCAGGGCAGGATTGCTCGGCGACAAGTTGCTGGCGCCACTGGCCACAGTGGCAAAGGCGCCAGCCGAGGGGCGAGGATGGAACCAGGCGTCGCCCTGGAAATCCTGGGCAATCAGGGTTGACCCGCGAACCTTGCCGGCGGCATCGACGACCAGGCTGCCGTTGGCTTGGACAGGAAAAGCGACTTGCGCCACTGCGGTGACCAGCAAGGGGTAGGCGATGCCGGTGAGCAGGGTCATCAGGAGTAACAGGCTCAGGGCCGGGCGTAACAGGGTAGACATGTCAAAATCCTCGAATCGAAACTGATTCATTGGCGAGCGCACATTGTGGCGAGGGAGCTTGCTCCCTCGCCACAGAACTTCATCGATCGGCGACAAACTCAAACCAGCCCCAACGCCGTCAGCAACACATCAATCGCCTTGATCCCCACGAACGGCACCACGATCCCGCCCAGGCCATAGATCAACAGGTTGCGCCGCAACAGCGCCGCCGCGCTGGCCGCCTGAACCCGCACACCGCGCAAGGCCAAGGGGATCAACACGACGATGATCAACGCGTTGAATACGATCGCCGAGAGGATCGCGCTTTGCGGGCTGTCCAGGCCCATCACGTTCAGCACCCCGAGTTGCGGATAGATCGAAGCGAACAGCGCCGGCAGGATCGCAAAATACTTGGCGACGTCATTGGCGATTGAAAATGTCGTCAGCGCGCCGCGGGTCACCAGCAGTTCCTTGCCGATCTGCACCACATCCAGCAACTTGGTCGGGTCGCTGTCGAGGTCGACCATGTTCGCCGCCTCCCGGGCGGCCTGGGTGCCGTCGTTCATCGCCATGCCGACATCGGCCTGGGCCAGGGCCGGTGCATCGTTGGCGCCGTCGCCACACATGGCCACCAGCCGACCGTCATT
Organism: Pseudomonas sp. SMV71; assembly: GCF_052042015.1. Lineage (NCBI taxonomy): Bacteria > Pseudomonadati > Pseudomonadota > Gammaproteobacteria > Pseudomonadales > Pseudomonadaceae > Pseudomonas > Pseudomonas sp. SMV71. The sequence goes on from NZ_JBKGGU010000011.1 coordinate 20,045, forward strand.
CTGCTCATGACGGATCCGCGCCAGTTTCTTCTCGGGGGTGGCTTCGGCCAACACGTCGTCGACGCCCGCCTCTGCGGCAATCGCGGCGGCGGTCAGCGGGTTGTCGCCCGTCACCATCACCGTGCGGATCCCCAACTTGCGCAGCTCGGCGAACCGCTCGCGGATGCCAGGCTTGACCACGTCCTTGAGATGAATGACGCCCAGCAGCTTGCCGTCCACGCACACCAGCAACGGCGTACCACCGCTCTGGGCGATCCTGTCGACCTCACGAGCCAGTGCCGACGGCAACTCGCTGCGTGGCATACCGATGAATTCCAGCAGCGAATCTACGGCGCCTTTACGGTAAAGGCGCCCCTGGTAGTCGACCCCGGACAAGCGCGTTTCAGCGCTGAACGGCACGGCGGTCAGCGTTTCGAGACCAGGTTCGGGCAGCGGATGCAGGCCTCGCAGGTACTCCACGATGGACTTGCCTTCGGCCGTATCGTCGGCCAGCGAGGCGAACAACGCACCTTCGGCCAACTCACTGGCGCTCACCCCAGGTGCGGCGTGCACCGCAGCACAGCGTCGATTGCCAAAGGTGATGGTGCCGGTCTTGTCCAGCATCAGCACATGCACGTCCCCCGCCGCTTCCACCGCACGACCGGATTTGGCAATCACGTTCAGGCGCACCAGCCGGTCCATCCCGGCGATGCCGATGGCCGACAACAACCCGCCGATGGTGGTGGGAATCAACGTCACCAACAGCGCCACCAGGAACACCAGCGGCAAGTTGCCATTGGCGAAATGGGCGAACGGTTGCAATGTCACCACCACCAACAGGAAGATCAGCGTGAGGCCGATCAGCAGGATGTCCAGCGCGACCTCGTTCGGGGTCTTCTGGCGCTTGGCACCTTCCACCAGGGCGATCATGCGGTCCAGGGTCGACTCGCCCGGATTGCTGGTGATCCGCACCAGCAACCAGTCAGAGACCAGGCGCGTGTTGCCGGTAACGGCCGAGCGATCACCACCGGACTCACGAATGACCGGCGCCGATTCACCGGTAATCGCCGCCTCGTTGACCGCCGCGATGCCCTCGATGACTTCGCCGTCGCCAGGGATCATTTCCCCGGCAGCGACGCGCACCACGTCGCCCTTGCGCAAACGCGTGGCCGCGATCACCTCGAAGCCGGTGGCAGTCTGGCGGCGGGCGCTCAGGCCCTCACTGCCGGCCTTGAGACTGTCGGCACGGGCCTTGCCGCGCCCTTCTGCCAGCGCTTCGGCGAAGTTGGCGAACAACACGGTAAACCACAACCACAAAGCGATCTGCGCCGCGACGAGGGTCGGCACTGCGCTGTCGGGAATGAAGCACAACACGGTGGTGAGGATTGCTGTCAGTTCTACCACCAACATCACCGGGGAGCGGTGCAACTGGCGTGGATCGAGCTTGACGAAGGCTTGCACCAACGCCGGTCGCCAGAGGGCCGACAGGTTGGTTTTCGGTTGTTCCGGCGCCTTGGAGACGACGGCTTTGCTCATCGGCATATTCATTATCAACTCCTCAGAAACCCAGGCTCAGGTGTTCGGCAATCGGCCCCAGGGCCAGGGTCGGCAGGAAGGTCAAGCCGCCCACCAGCAGGATGGTCACGGTCAGCAGAGTCACGAACAGCGGACCGTGGGTGGGAAAGCTGTTCTGGCCGATCGGCGCGGTTTTCTTCAGCGCCAGGCTCCCCGCCAATGCCAGCACCGGAAGGATGTAGCCGAACCGACCGATCAACATGCCCAGGCCGAGCATCAGGTTATGAAACGGCGTGTTTGCACTGAAACCACCAAATGCCGAGCCGTTATTAGCCCCGGCCGAGGTGTAGGCATAGAGCAACTGGCTGAACCCGTGGGCGCCGGGGTTGCTCACCGCAGCTGCCGGCCCGGGCAGGCTCGCGGCGATAGCGCCCAATACCAGCACGCTCACGGGCATCACCAGCAATGTCATCACCAGCAATTGCACTTCCCTGGCGCCAAGCTTCTTGCCCAGGTATTCCGGGGTACGACCGATCATCAACCCGGCCAGGAACACCGCGACCAACACGTTCAGCAACATCCCGTAGAGACCTGCGCCGACGCCGCCGAAGATCACCTCGCCGACCATCATGTTCATCAGCGCCACCATCCCGCTGAGTGGATTGAGGCTGTCGTGCATGGCATTGACCGAGCCATTGGAAGCGGCCGTGGTAGTGACCGACCACAACACCGTAGCGGTGGTACCGAAGCGCGATTCCTTGCCTTCCAGAGGCGCGGCCTGTTCAACGGCTGGGTTGTCCAATGCCGGATTGGCCTGGAATTCGGCCCATAGCGACGTGGCACCGCCGATCAGGAACAGTGCGAGCATGCAGGCGATGATCGCTCGGCTCTGACGCAGGTCCTTGACGTAATGGCCGAAGGCGAACACCAGCGCGGCGGGAATCAGGATGATCGAAGCGAGTTCGAACAGATTGCTCCAGGCCGTCGGGTTCTCGAACGGATGCGCGGAGTTGACACCGAAGAAACCACCGCCGTTGGTGCCCAGCTGCTTGATCGCGATCTGGCTGGCCGCCGGGCCCAGGGGAATGACTTGGTCGACACCCTGCATCGTGACCCCATGTACATAGTGCGCAAAGGTCTGCGGCACGCCCTGCCAAACCAGGAACAACGCCAGCAACAGGCACAGCGGTAACAGCCCGTAAAGCGTGGCCCGGGTCACGTCGACCCAGAAGTTACCCAACGTCGCAGCGGACTTGCGTCCGATCCCGCGACACAGCGCCACCAACACGGCCAGGCCGGTGGCGGCACTAACAAAGTTCTGCACGGTCAGGCCGACCATCTGGCTCAGGTAGCTCAGGGACGCTTCACCGCTGTAGGACTGCCAGTTGGTATTGGTCATGAAACTGACCGCGGTGTTGAAGGCCTGGGTCCATTCCATGCCAGGCAGTTGCTCGGCATTGAGCGGTAAATATCCTTGCAGCAGGAGAATCGCGAACAGCAGCGCAAAACCCGCCAGGTTGAATGCGAGTAAGGCCAGGGTGTATTTCTGCCAGCTTTGCTCTGTCTGCGGATCCACACCTGCCATCCGATAGCAGCCTTGCTCCACCGGCCTCAGGATCGGCGAAAGCCAGGTGCGCTGACCCTCCATGACCTTGTAGTAGAACCGTCCGAGAAACGGCGCCGGAACCAGCACCAGCGCGAAAAATGCGAGGATCAGCCCATAGTCATAACCGTGCATAGCTGCTCCTAGTTCCGATCCGCGCGCAACAGCGCAACCAGTAGATAAATGAACAGCGCCACTGCCAGCAGCAGTGACACTCCGTCCAGCACATTCATGGGGTTTCTCCGTGGTACGGCATCGTGCCGTGGATGGAGTGATTGTCTGCAGGGAGGCTGTAAAGGGGCGAGATCGAGAACGGGCACGCGGGATAAAGAATCTGTAAAGAATGCGCGCAGGCTTTGGCGTGAGGCTGCCGGTGCGTTCGGTACATGCGTTGGAACAGGCGTAGTATTGAACCACTGCGAACGAACGTCGCTCATACATGGTAAGCGTGGCGGATCGGGTGAAGAACACCCACCGACCCGCCTCAAGGAGAGCCCTATGCCCTGGTATGCCTGGTTGATTCTGATCGTCGCAATCGGCTCGATCGTCGGCGGCCTGATGCTATTGCGCGACACCGCCAACAAGGTCGAACTGACGGACGAACAGCGCAAGCGCGTTGCCGAACGCAATGCAGAGATGGATGCGAAGGAGGCCAAGGATCGCTGATTTTTGGCAGGCCGCAACCGACTCGTGGCGAGGGAGCTTGCTCCCGCTGGGGCGCGAAGCGCCCCCAATCACTCGCGCCGGTCGTGGCTTCACTACTTCTCCCAATCCGCCTTGGCAATCTGTAAACCATGCAGGCCCTTGTAAGCGGCCCGCTCAGGCTGGCTCCAACCCTCGAGCAATGAATCTTCCAACCGATAGATCTCTACCCCGAGCGGACGACAGACGCTGAGCGGATCCTGTGCATCCGGCCCCCACATCGCCAGCGAAAGGTCGCCACCGGGACAGGTGGAAAGGGCACAGAGCAAATCAATCTCGGCGAAAAACTCCAGGTAATCGCCCTTCTGCGCCGGACAGGCCTTCATGAAATACATGTCGTCGTGATTGAGCCCGGTGCATTGGAAAATGTTCAACACATCGTGAACGTCGAACTCCGTCAGGCCGTGGGGCAACACCGCGCGGGTCAGGTTCGAATGGCAGTGATGGTGGAAGTCTTCGCCGGTCAGCATTTTGTTCACGTAGGGGTCGCAGCGCGTACCCAGCAGGTCGTGCAACCGCCCGCCATGCTCGTCGATGCCGTAGCCGGCGAGGCTGTCGTCGGTGATGGTGACCAAGGGTCGCAGAAATGGCAGGTTCGACCACAACCGATCATGGGTGCTGACGTGTGCGCCCTGGAGCTGGCGCGTACGTGCTGCCCACAAGCGCTCCCGCGGATCGTGGGCGTTCCACACGTTGAAATCCCCCACCTGCGGACCCACCGGGGTGGTGACACGAAACACATGACCGGCCGGAACGTGCCAGGCACGACCGGTGCGGATTGGGACCTCGAACTGCTCGATGAGCGTGCGCTTGTCCTGCTGCGTGCGGATACGTTCGTAGAACGGCTTATCCACCCGCAGCGCTGAGCCTTTGCTGGTTTGGTACGCGGCTGGGTAATCTTTGTACATGGCGCAAGTCCTTTGTTCACCGGAGTGGCGGTGGGCAAGCGTTACTAAGAGCTTATCCCGAGGTCGGCTTGGTTATAAAAAAATCCTTCAGATTTCTCCGTCACCACGCAAAGAAGCCGGTCACATTCGACCGACTTCCCTTGGTTCACGGCTCAGTTCACTTCCAGCTTGTCGCGATTCTTGTCCAGCAACGCCTTGCCAATGCCCTTGACCTCCAGCAATTCATCCACCGATGAAAAGCCTCCATTACTTTCACGATAGGCAACAATCGCCTTGGCCTTGGCTTCACCTATCCCCGACAACTCGCGCTGCAGCGTAGCGGCGTCAGCCCCATTGAGATCGACCTTGTCACTCTGTGGTTTCGCTGACACTTGCGTAGCCTGCGGCGCGACCACCGTATCGAGTTTAACCGCCGGTGCAGCAACGACAGCGATTGAAGCGCTGGTCAGAAGGGCAAAAACCAAAGAGTATAAATAGCCAGTACGCATGAGTGACGCTCCATGACATCAGTAAGAGAGAAGCAGCTTTTCCGAAGCTGCCTCTCAAACTTAGGCGATACTAGACGTCTGTCAAAAACGTGTACGTTACAGTTTATGTAACAATCAGGGCTCCAACCGACGCTGTTGGTAGATCCAGTCGACGATTTCGCCATCTGGCGAGTAACCATTGACTGTCTCGCGCAGGAGCTGGCGCACTCGCCCATAGTCATCACGCTCCACGGCAGCAAGCAGGTCGTTCAACTTAAGCTTCAACAGATCCCAGGGCAGGTGGTCTTCATTGGCTGTCATAATCATTGGATGTTCCGTCGCACTGACGTTGTCTCCGATCAACAGCTCTTCATACAGTTTCTCGCCGGGGCGCAGCCCGGTGAATTCGATGGAGATATCGCCCTGGGGGTTACGCTCCGACCGAATACTCAGGCCCGATAAATGAATCATCTTCTCTGCCAGTTCGGCAATTCTGACCGGCTCTCCCATATCCAGCACGAAGACATCCCCCCCCTGCCCCATCGAACCGGCCTGTATCACCAACTGGGCGGCTTCGGGAATAGTCATGAAGTAGCGGGTTATCTTCGGATGAGTAACGGTCAACGGACCGCCGGATTTGATCTGGCTATGGAACAGGGGAATCACCGAGCCAGAAGATCCCAGTACATTGCCGAATCGCACCATGGTAAAACGGGTCTTGTTCACTCGGGAAATATTGGCCTCGTCGCCAAACAATACTGGCGCAACCTCCCGGCTCAGCGCTTGAAGGGTTAATTCTGCCAAGCGCTTGGTGCTGCCCATGACATTAGTCGGTCGGACCGCCTTGTCCGTTGAGATAAGCACGAAATTCGAAACACCCGATTGCAACGCAGCCTGCGCCGTATTAAGCGTCCCGATGACATTATTCAGCACACCCTCGGCAATGTTGTGCTCGACCATTGGCACATGCTTGTACGCTGCCGCGTGGTAAACGGTGTCCACCTTCCACGTCTTCATTACATCCAGCAACTTTTCCGGATGCCGGATCGAGCCAAGGATCGGCAGAAGACGCACAGGCACCGACTTACGAGTACCCCGCTGTTCCAGCTCCGACAAAATGCTGTAAAGGTTGTACTCACTATGTTCGAACAAAACCAGGGTCATCGGTCCCAGTGTGAAAATCTGCCTGCACAATTCCGATCCGATGGAGCCGCCTGCACCGGTGACCATAACGACCTTGCCCTTGATGCAACGCTCCAGCAAATCAGCTTGGGCTGGCACTGGATCGCGTCCGAGCAGGTCTGCGATATCGACTTCCTGGATATCCTCGACCCTGACCCGGCCGCTCGCCAGGTCGGTAAAACTTGGGACGCTACGAACATGAAGTGGAAATCCTTCAAGCAGATTCAGGATCTCTCTGCGCCGCGCACGAGTCGACGACGGAAGCGCCAGCAAGATTTCCTGGGCACCGGTAGCCTCGATCATCTGCTGGATGTGCTTGGGCTTGAACACCTGCAAGCCGGAAATGATCCTGTCGGCAATGTCACTGTCGTCATCGACGAAAGCGACCGGTCTCATCACCCGCCCCATGCGTAACGCAGCGACCAGTTGATTACCCGCTACTCCGGCACCGTAAATCGCCACCTTTGTCAGGGCGTCGTCGCGCTGGGTGAACGGGACGTGCCTTGCGGCAGTGAACCAGTCCCCCATGAAATATTGGCGCATGGCAAGACGCAGACCGCCAATCATTACAAGGCTCAACCACCAGTAGTTGAAAATAATGGAGCGCGGAATTACTTGCTCATGGTTGCTGGACCAATACACGATGAAGGCCAGCATCAGGGAGGACAAGCTGACAGCCTTGATGATGGCAATCAACGCATCATTCCCGAAATAACGCATCACGGCACGATACATGCCAAATCTAATGAACAAAGGTATGGCGACCAGCGGGGCGCTGATAAAAAGCCAAGTATGGACCCGTAAAGGGTTGACAAGCTCTTCGATACCCAGGCGCACGACAAACGCCATCCAGAGTGCAAACGTGACCAGCACGACATCAGCAATCACCTGAAGCGCACGTTTCTGACGTCTCGGCAGGCGAAGCAGCATCACTCTCAGTCCCTCCATACTAGTCAAACTCCTCCGAATCTCTCATATGAACCTCCCGCAAGAGAATCAATGTTGACCTCGATAAACTACGCCTTTGACGTAACGCTGTCGAAGCAGGAAATGGCCTGAAACCGGAAACCAATTCCAGAAATACCAGACCTTAGCACTTGATCGACGCCCCCAATATGAAATTGCCACGTGTATGGCGACCCCAATAGCGTACAAAGGCCACTATCAAACGATCCGTTCCTATTCGCTAACGCACCCAAATGGCTCAACCTTCGGTCAGCAGGTAACCTTCACAAGACTTGGCCGCTCGCCCCTTTGCAAGAGAATATGCCTCGTGCAGCAGCTTATGACGTTCCAGGCGCACATTCGGGTCAGCAGGCGTGCGAAAAAGGGACGTGGTTTTCGGCACATAAGTGAATTGATTACCAAAACCATAGCGCAACCAAAGGTTCCAGTCTTCAAGGTTGCTCATATCTGTCTCGAAACCGCCTCGCTGCAGGTAAAGATCGCGACGGAATAGCAAGGATTGGATCGGGATAAAGTTGTGATCCAGCAAAATATCGTAGTTGTATTCATGCCTGAAATAAGAAGGGGTCTCGTGGCTGACCTCCGTGTAAGTACCGTTTGCGGCCGTGACAGTTCCTACTTCCATTGCTAGCGAATATGCCCCGACCGCTGTCGGATTATTCGCCAACGCAGTCACCAATACCTCGACGTGATCAGAAAACAGCAGATCGTCATCATCGAGGAACATACAGTAGGTACCTCTGGCCATCTCAAGGCCAAAATTCCCGGTCACGGAACGCCCGACTTTATCCATGCCGTAATAACGAATGGACGGTCTGTCTTGCCGTTGACATTCGGCCACCAGCTCCTTCATCGTCTCTCCGCCGTCCTCTACGACAATCAGCTCCACGTTAGGGTAGGTCTGATTCAGGACGGATATGATCGCCTGGCGGAGGAACTCGTTACGCTTACGGTAGGTTCGGGTGACAATCGTCACCAAAGGCATCGCCGCCAATGGCTCTCCTACTTTCCAGAATGCACCGTCACGAATCATTTCGTAATCGAAACCACGGAAAGGAAAATACACGTCCTTGCTGGTGCCTTTGCCCAAAAGAAAGTGCGGAGCTTTCCGAATAATTTTTCCCAAGTTGTAAATCAAATCCAACCGCGCGCCCGAATAGACCTGCGGCCTGAACAATAATAAAACTTGCAGCACCAACGCACCAAGCCGGTCGCTGAAACCACCATAACGCAAGCGCAGATAAGTGTTGGCCAGCGTACTACCAGTGAACTGAACCGGCTTCACATGATTTTCGTGCTCGTAAGTGTAATGGTGTACAACAGCTGCCGGGCAGTATTTCAGCAGGTACCCATAAGAGCGAAACCTGTAGGATAATTCGACATCCTCACCATACATGAATATCTCGCGCTCATATCCACCTACATCCGTGTAGGCCGAACGGCGAATTAAAATACAGGCATGAGAAGACCAATTGGTTTCATGGGTGACTGGATCATAATATTTCGGATGCTCATAAGGTGCCTGACGAAGCTCCCACGACGCAACAGCCCGAACCGTGTCTGAAGCTGCCGCAGCCACTACCTTACTTATCGAATCTTGAGCGAACACGATATCGATGTTACTGACCAGAACGAAATCTGCCTGTCCGGTTTTTATAGCGCGATCATGCCCCCGACCAAAACCGACGTTTTCGCCCTGAATGATCTTGAAGTCGGCCACCTCTTTACCGAGAAGCGTTTTCCAGCGCTGCAATTGCACCACGGTAGTATCGAGGGAACCATTGTCAACGAAACACAGCGCAACGCTTTTAAGAGGATAATTTTGCTTTTCCAATGACTCGAAAAATCCATCGATCCATTTTGCACTGTTGTAGGTCACCACCGACACATCGATCATTGGCTGAGCATCGACCTTCAGACTGGTCGGAGCTCGTTCAAAACGACGGCCAGCCATTGCCTGAATAGCCTTGAGATTCTGCTGCGAATTAAAGACCCGCATGAAGCCGGACCGTACGCCTTTCAGACTGTTCCTGCCCTTCATACGCAAGCCAATGAGAAATGGGAGCCGCTGATAGGCCGGTCGCAACAAATAACGCAAATACACGCCCCAGCGCTGGACTCGCCAAATCACAGGAAACAGACGCCGCCCTCCTCTAAGCGGACGGGTCAACCGCCATGAATTTGAAGACAGGATGCTGGATAGCTGTTCCTTCAAAGATCCGATTTCAGAGCGGAGCGCCTGAACTTCCTCTGCGGCAGCATTACTGTTTATTGAAAGACCATGCTGACTCAAGCTGGACAGTTCTACAGCGAGCTCCCGATTTTTTTCTTCAAGCCAAGCGATATAAGATTGCTGTCGATAGCTCTCAAGATCAGCATCAAAAGGGCTCCGCGACAGATCGGAGGGAACGGTTCTGGCAAGACGGCCGAGGTGCGATGACGGCTCAATGAAATGAGCCTCGTCAAGAAAATAGTGCGTCAGAGAAAAATCCAGGACTTGCGCCCGAAGTGATCTGGAGCAAGGACACACCGCTTTGTGCTTTTGCCACAACACCGCGAGATGCGCTGGCTGGCTAACATCAATAGTCAAGCCGGTAAGCGAATAAGGAGCCTTCCCTAACGTGTAAACAGTCTTACCCGCCAGCGCCGCTTCGAAGCCCGCCGACGAATTGATGGTAAACACCACGTCGGCAGCAGAAATAAGGGCCGCGATACTGTCATCCTTATCAGCAACCAGAACGTAGTCCGGTAAGGTAGGTACTTCGTCTAACGGGTGCGGCTTAACCAGTACTCGAAAACCCGAATCCTTCACCACATCATAGATGTGGTGAACATACTCGGTCATACTCGCGAACGGAGATCCCATAATGATATTGGAATCGTCCTGCACTTGAAGCAGGATCAGTAACGTGGGAACTTGCGCACCACCGCGAAACCGATACCTGTCTTCCATCTCCTGTAAATGTTCAAACGCAATGTCGGACGGTGGTTCGAGTTGTTTTGCTTGATAATCTGCAAACTCTATGCTGAAACCACTGCGCACGTTGACACCGCGAGTGTCCGAATAATACGCCATTGGATTTGGTGCTCGGAGCATACCCAGTTCGTTGAACAACAAAGGGATCTCTTTAGTTGCGCAGGCGGTTTCAAGACTGCCGTCATGATTCCAGCAGAACACCAGGTCAGGTGATACCGTTTCGATCAGCGATTCAACGAATCGGTCATGAAAAGCCAATGGTTGGTTGTTGAGCAGACACGTCCAATGGCTCATCCACTCGGGATCATTTTTTCCCGGATAGTCAAAGCCCAGTGAAGCAGGGCTGATCCACGTATGGCTAAACTCCGGGTATTCGTCCCTTAGCGCGTCAGAACCAACGAAAATGCATTCCCAGCCATCGCTGGCAAACTTGTTCGCCAGTGGCAAGTATACGTCGACTATGCTACTGAATAACGTTGGTTGCTCTCTCAAAATCAACGGAAGCGTGTAGAAAACGACACGCTTAAACTTCCTTGATGCCACGCGTATTGCTGGGTCACCTGCTGCGATGCTATTCGGAGCGATGTTGAATTTGACTACCGCATTCGCAGCGACGATTGACCCGTTCCCAACAACCGCGCCTGCCAGAACCGATACATTGGTGCCGATCCAGACATCATCTCCAATCGTTACTTCTGCCAACCTCAGACCTTGATCCTTGATCGGAGTCTGCAAATTGTATCGGTGCGTAGACGAAGTAATGGAAACGTTCGGCGCGATCATCACGTTTTCACCGATGGTAACCTTTCCGCTCCCATTCACCCAGGAACCATAATTGATGATCGTCCCCGACGAAACACGCAAATGACCGCCAGCGCCACACTCTATGACGACGTTATCTCTGATTTCAACACCGTCCTCAATGACGCAAACAGCCGTTTCATCTACATGAAATTTAACCGTGTCCGCAATCTTCGCCTTACCGATCTCAAGCATGATTAAGCACTCTTTACAACATTTACTGTTGACGGGCAGTAAGCAACGCCAACGATTTGACGCCCACCAGAAACTACCAACTTCCGCATCGGCCAGCGCTGATCTAGTTCAACCCGCTCTCCGTCCAGGCTGGCCATTCCAATAAACAGGAAATATACCCCGGGTGCCAGATTCAAAGAAAAATTGAAACTTATTCTATAGGCACCCTTTTGGAAAGCTAACTTGCAGCCTGCCAGCAGTGTATTGTCACCTGCCACATCGACACCTTTAGCATCTCGAAGTGAATAGCCAATCACTACGTTATGCAGCTCGGTATTAGACTGTACATAACAATTCATAGTGATATCGTCAGCAGGCTCGAATTGATTACTTAGCGCGCCATCGGCCGTAGAAAAGTCAACAGCATTGATTTTTGCCAGACCAGAACCAAACCGCACTTCTGAAATATCACCTAACTCTTCCCCATAGGAAATATCGGCGTGATGCGTTTCGTCTCCTCCGGCTAATACCGAGTTGCTGTTACGTACCTTTTTCTCATAATTCTTGGTAGCGGCCAACACATCTGAACTGTACTCAAGGATCTGGCCGTCCTGCATGACAATGACCGCCTGGCAAAACCGGATTACAGACTGTGTATCGTGGGACACAAACAAAATAGTCGTGCCGCGCTCCTGCATGCTCTTCATCTTGAGCATGCATTTAAGCTGGAAACCCGCATCTCCTACGCTTAAAGCCTCGTCGACGATTAATACGTCAGGTTCGACATTGATCGCCACCGAAAATGCGAGACGCGCAAACATTCCACTGCTATACATACGCACGGGCTGATTGACGAAATCACCGATGTCTGCGAACTCCAGAATGGCAGCAATCCGAACCTGCATCTCGGAGTGGGAATACCCCATGAGGGCACCTTGGAAGTAAATATTTTCCACGCCAGTGTAGTCCGGATTGAAACCGGCCCCCAATTCCAACAACGAAGCAACCCGACCGACCACCTCGACCTCACCGCTCGAAGGGGTCAGCACGCCGGTGAGGATTTTCAGCAAGGTGCTTTTGCCGGCTCCGTTCTTACCGAGAATACCGACGGTTTGCCCTTTCTTGACGGTAAAGGAGACATCGGTCAATGCATTGAAATCGTGGTGCCTGTGTTTGCCGAAAAGCGACAGTGCCTCGATCAACCTATCGACGGGTTTGTTATAAAGCCTATATACCTTGCTCACGTTCTGAACGCGGATCGCGAGCTCGTTCAATTCGCTCATCACAAAACATCCGCAAAATGAGGTTTTAATTTTTTGAACGTGCGCCAACCCACCAGCGTCAGGAATACCAAAATTCCCCAGAAGACCAAGGTCTGGGTTGGCCGCTCCCAGAACCATACCTCCCGGATGAGCGAATCTCTGAATCCTTCAACGATATAAGCAAAAGGGTTCAGTCTAAGGTAGGCAGCAGCTTGTCCCTGAACTACATCTATATCCCAAAAAACTGGAGTCAACCAGAAGCCAAACTGCGTGGCCATTGCCACAATTTGGCCCAGGTCAGGAAAGAAAATAACCACCGAACTGGTAATCCAGGCAATCGCCAACAGCAGCATGAACAAACAGGCAATGTAATAGCCTATTTGCAACCAATGGATACTTGGCGCATATCCATAAACCACGAACAACAGGAGAAGTAGCAGTACGAAAAAAAAATGCACAAGGACCGCAGAGCTGAGCTTCACTAACGGCAGCAAAGACACTTTGAATACTATCTTCTTAACCAGAAAGCTGTTTTCCTTGACCGCTGTACAGCCAGCGTTGAGGGCTTCAACCACAAAGAACCAAGGAACCAGACCGCAGACCAACCATAGGACAAAAGGGAAATCACCGTGGGGAGCGGCCTTGAAACCAAACTGGAACACGAACCACAAAATGATTGTCGTAGCACAGGGCTGGATAAACACCCATAGGAACCCCAAGTAATTAGTCAAATAACGCGCACGCAGATCATTTGCAATCAAACTCACCAGCATCCTGCGATCCGAGAGTATTTCTTCGAGCCAGCTCATCGCCAAGCGCCTTGAATGACCAATATATTCATCACTACCTGCAACCCGTCATCTAAAATCATTAGCCATCAAACTTCATCGTTTCCAAACCACTACCGATCGCCGGGGAAAATGATGTTCTCGATTCGCTAAGGCCCTCAGGGCGTCTGGATTTATCTTTAGGTTTGAATTTCAATGAATGTTTTTCAATAAAATACCAAGACACGTATCCTAGCAACAGCGTTATCACAACGGTGCTGGCTAGATAAACAGGGTACGAAATAGTCGGAAATTTCAGCAGCACAAACTGCTGAACAGGGAAGGCATATATGTACACACCATAAGAACAATCACCTAGTCGATTGATCCAACTTCCCAGCCGGCTGTGGGACAGGCCGTAAGCCAGTACGATGTAGGGCAAGGCTAGCCACAGCAGGAATTTGGAAATCGCAGAATATGGCGCCAACAATATCGTTGCCATGACCAGGACACATACACCCGATAAGCTGAACCCTCGTTCCAATCGCCACTTTGCGTAGCATGCGCCGATCAGGAAATAGATACCCGTCAGGAAAATATTCCGGACATCAGTGCCGTATATGACTGTCGGAGGGGCGCCCGCCCAGCACCAGAAAATCACAACGAGCGTGAACGACCCAGTGGCTACAGCGTACACCCAACGCCCACCGCGGAAAAGAATTCCCAACCCCATAACGATCAAGTACATAAAAAATTCGACGGGTAGGCTCCACAAAGAACCATTGACTGCATTTGGCACTCTTGCATGCTCAAGAACTCCGGGCAAATAAAAAACCGGACTCAGAATAATATTCTTTAGATAAGACATGAACTGTGGATGTGCAAAATACTCGCCAATACTCAAGGTCGTAGCAATCGGGCCTAGAACCAGCATACTGATCAGCACGACCACAATTAAAGCAGGAAAAATCCGCAATGAACGCTTGCTTAGGAAATTTATTATTGAAGGCGACGAATCCCAGCTTTTCACTATCAGATAACCACTAATAATGAAAAATATATCTATACCCAGACCACCATAAGGGGTTAGACCGAGAAAAACAGGTGCCGAGCCTCCATAGAAATCAAAAGAATGCGCATACAGAACCATTAGTGCAGCAATAAGCCGAAGCAAATTTAAATTATTATCTTTATGCAACATGCATAACACTCCAACTTATCTAGCGCACCGAAATTGACCGCTTTCCTTATATAGCAATACGTAGCTAAATATTACTTAGTCCACTCTAACGCCACGCTTGGAAATCCGGCTCGCACAATGGCCGTGAATCATACCATTATTCCGCGACTTCCATCTTTTAACGTCCCTTGAATATCTGACAGACGACTCAAACAGATGAAAGGGCCTCTCGGGTGCCCGCTTTAAACAACGCAGCCAAGCAGAGCAAAGGAGCATAGGCGACAACCAATCCGATAAAACCGGATACATACCCCGACGCCACTGCCACAGCCCAAGGTAGCAACCAGAACACGTTGAGCCCGGCAACTCCCAGCGTCACCGTTTTGTGACTACCATATCGACGGGACGCGTACTGATAAGCGTGGCTTCGATGAGCCTGATAAATCTTGTCTCCATTGATAAGTCTCCGGCCGAGCGTCCACGTCGAGTCGACAATGAAGACTCCGAGCAAAATAACCCAGCTCCAAAGGAATTCGGATTCCACGGCGCCTGCATGCAGCGACAGAATCCCGAGGGATATACCTAGAAAGCCGCTTCCAGCATCGCCCATAAAGATGCGTGCGGGTGGAAAATTCCAGCACAGGAACCCCGTTACTGCCGCGCCCAGAAGCACCGCCCCCCAAAGCGGCTGGACTTGTCCGGTGATCAGGCAAATAACTGCGCCACCGAAACAGACGATCAATGCCTCTGCACCAGCCAGGCCATCAATACCGTCCATGAAATTGTAGAGATTGAGCATCCATACCAAGTAGATGACGGCCAGTGCGTGGCCGAGCCAGCCCAGATCAATTGACGCACTGATGAATTTCAATGGCGGCAGCCCGCCTAGCCAGTATATGGCCCAGATAGCGGCCGTAAAATGTCCTATCAAGCGCCATCTTGCGGCGATGTGCCCATGGTCATCGGCAAACCCAACTAGAGCAACCAACAGGCCGCTTCCCAGTAAGGCATATATGGCCCCATCGTCCATCCACCCTGAAACACCGAGGACAGGTAGGGTGGCAAGGAAACTGAAGACTATGGCCATCCCCCCCCCGCGAGGCGTTGGCACCGAATGAGAGCTGCGCTCGTTAGGGATGTCCATCAAGCTCTTTGACAAAGCATAACGTCGCAATAACCAGGTAAACCCCCAGGAAGCGACGAGAACGCTTAGGAACACTGCGCCAAACGTCATGTTGCTTGCACCCGTTGGATAAGAGGTAGGTCGCTGACTAAGCATCGGAACCCAGAAAAGGGACAGAACCTCAGGACCGTTGTCCGACACCTGCAACGCGAGTTTGCCATCTCAGATTCCATCGACAAAAGCCGCCAGCAAGAGGCCAAGATTGCCCGCGACAGTCTGCCTATAGACACTTGAACATTTTAACCAATAAAGCCGTTTCACCCCCCTCTGCTGACGTGCCTTCTTAAAACAGTCAAAAATGCGGTGGTTTGCAGGCGTAAGCTTCTCTCCGATCAATGCAAGTGCCGCGATATTTGTCTCGTTCCAGCGACGGAACCGCCCGCGAAACACCATTCGGATCCGCGTGATCCGACTGGCCAAGCTTGAGTTAGAGCCGATGATGTTTCCTCCATGCTGACGGTAAAGCATCGACGGTCGAGCGTCATAACACACTTGCCCACCTACCCCGGAAATCGCCAGATACGCCCACCAATCGTGAGCAACGACTGCATTTTGCCCGGCAGCATTGATCGTCTGGCAACCTACTTGATTGAACACCATCGTATTTCCGCCGGCGATGTTCTGGACCAGCGCGTTGGCGAAGGCGGTCGGATGCCTGAACAGCGGAGAAAAACCTATGGATACGCCTTGTTCATCAATCAACTCGGTGCGGGTGCAGTACAAAGCCGCATGATCTGGCGGCTGCAAGTCGAGCCATGTAATAGCCCGTTCTAACTTATCTTCAAGCCACACGTCATCCTGATCAGCCCAGGCATAGAACTCTGATTGCCCCTCACACTTGGCCGTGAGCGTCATGAAGTTTGCGGCAAAACCCTTCTTAGGGCCTCGCAGTAGCACCAGGCGGCCCTCTCCCCAGCGAGTCCTGTATTGCTCCAGAATATGCAGAGTATCGTCGACCGAGCCGTCATCGGAGACGATCAATCGCCAATCCCCAAACGTTTGTTTTTCAATGGAGTCCAGTTGTTGCTTCAGGAATCGCCCGCCATTAAAGGTACAAAGTAACACCGAAAGCCTGGCGGGTGAAAAAGGTATAAGCTCCTCATCGCAATGAGACTCGTCGGAATCACTGTCCATGTGTGCAGATTTAAACGAAGCTACCACTGTACCTCCCATCGCGTTGAAAATCCCAAATCCATCCAGCCGCATCAACGCTCACGTTGTTTGAAGCCGATAGCAGTTCTTCGCAAAGCAGAAACCGCATCTATTCTTGGCTTCCAGTTCAAACGCTCACAGGTTTTTGAAATATCCACCTGAAGTGAATTACACAACCGTCCTATCCACGCCTCCTTTCTCAGCACACGACCTATTCCCAGCAACAGCCACCGAGGGATAGGTAGCAGGCGAACCTTCTTGCCCAACCCGATACTTAATTCCCTTAAAAGACGAGCGGTCGATATGTCTTCGTTGTCACTGACCAGAAAGACTTGTCCCGCAGCGCCGGGGTGATCGATACACACAAATATAAGATCGACCAGATTCTCCATCGAGACCAGGCTGCGCAGATTGTTGACCGCGCCAAACGGCAGCGGAATCCCTTTATTCAACCACTTCAACATCGTAAGGAAATTTGCCCTGACGCCGTCTCCGTAGATCAGTGGCGGCCGAATGACTACGATTTCCATCCCCGTTTCCCGCCCGATTTCCATCAAAACAAGTTCGGCCTCGAGCTTCGATATCCCGTAAGGATCCTCAGGCGCCGGCTTGTCATCCGCAGTGAACGGAGCTCCCGGGAACGTCTGCTCGCCGTTCACCTTAATAGAGCTGATAAAAATGAACCGTTTTACCCCACAGCTTGCCGCATGCCTTGCCAGATTGGCCGTCGCTTGAACGTTAATCTGTCGAAAAGAAGTAAGCGGATCCTCTGTCCCTTCGTTCATCACATGCACACGCGCAGCACAATGCACCAGTACTTGGATATCCAATAGCGAAGGCCATGCCTCGGGGCGATTCAAATCTAACATCAAGACTTGGCACAGAGCATTCAATTTGATCGTGCGGCGAGACGTTCCAACAGGGATGAATCTCTCGCTGGCCAAAAGCTTCAGAATCAGCGACTCTCCGACAAAGCCACCCGCCCCGGTTACAAGCACACGTGGCGACGTCATGGGTAATTTCTTCCCAGTAAAACAGCCGCCCAACACACAGCAAAAAACAGAAGCTTATCTCTTAACCGTCGTCTGCAATGTGCCGCTTTAAACGAAAGATATATCAACTGCATGCGACCCAGAGAATACCAACTGGAAACGAACGGATCTTTTTCCAGCCCAACGAGCGCAACAATTAATTTAACTTGACTGAACCACCAACCTTGGTAAATACGCCTGTAGCGAGCGATCAAAGGTCGTACGCCTTTGTTCGCTCCCACTTGGTTATTCGAATGTTGCCGATACTCCATCGCAGGTTTCGGATCGATGTACCAGCTATAACCATGGCTCCGGGCGAAGGCATAGCAATACCAATCGTGCAAACTTACTTGTTGAAGCAAATTCCAATTGGCAAGCATCGAGCTTTTCATTGATTCCGCCAGCTCCTGACACAGCACATAAGTGCAACCAGGGCCAGCTGCCTCAAATATGAAATCCCATTGCGCCTGTGGTTGAGCCTTGTTCAGAAGATGCCTGTCGCCATTGGGCCATAAAGCGGTCACGTTGCTGGAATAAGCGTGAGCCTGCCGCGACTTTATCGCCTGGACCGCTCTCTCAAGCTTGTCAAGATGCCAAATGTCGTCTTGATCCGAAAAAGCAATATAGTCAAAGCCGCTAAAATCAACATCACGAAGCAGGCGAAAAAAATTGCGCGAAGCCCCACCGAAACGGCCCGCAGGGGGCAACAAGACTACATTGTCATAGCGTTGTGTGGCCTCCGCGCACCATTGCTCCGTCCCATCGCAGGACGGGTCAACACTGATATAAACGGTTACATGAACTGTAGACTGACGGAGGATTGAATCCAATTGCTCTCCGATCCAGCGCATTCCATTGTAGGCTGCCAATAAAACTGCGACTTGAGGCTGCGCTATTGGCATATCAGTCCAAACACCGACGGAACGCGAATGCAAAAGAGGCAACACACGCCATTCAACTTGGTGAGTCGAGTAGCTTTTGCAGATACTGACCATAGCCTGTCTTTTTGAGCGCTGCGGCTTGGGCACGCAGCTGCTCTGCAGTAATCCAACCGTTGTGATATGCAATCTCTTCCAGACACGCCACTTTCAGGCCTTGACGCTGCTCGATGGTATGCACAAAGTGGCTGGCCTCCAGAAGAGAATCATGAGTACCAGTATCCAACCATGCGAACCCGCGGCCGAGCATTTCAACGTTCAGTGCTTTTTGATCAAGATATGCCCGGTTGACATCAGTGATCTCCAGTTCTCCCCTTTCGGACGGTTTGATGCTCTTGGCGATCTCTACCACTTGATTATCGTAAAAGTACAGACCGGTTACAGCATAGTTTGACTTCGGCTTATGCGGCTTCTCTTCGATGCTTAGCGCACGACCAGACTTATCGAACTCCACCACGCCAAAACGCTCAGGGTCGGAGACATGGTAGCCGAACACTGTAGCACCTTGCTCCTGACTACACGCTGAATGCAGATTGTCTGAAAAGTGCTGACCGTAGAAAATGTTGTCGCCCAGAATTAGGCAGCAAGGATCCTTGCCAATAAACTCTTCACCAATAATGAAAGCCTGTGCCAGTCCATCGGGGCTGGGCTGCTCCGCATAGGTCAGCTTGATCCCGTACAAGCTACCGTCACCCAGCAGCTTCTGGAAACATGGCAGGTCTTCAGGTGTAGAGATAATCAGGATTTCACGCATACCGGCCAGCATCAATACCGACAGCGGGTAAAAGATCATCGGCTTGTCGTAGATCGGTAACATCTGTTTGGACACGCCGAGGGTCAATGGGTGCAGGCGAGTACCTGAACCACCGGCAAGGATGATGCCTTTACGATTTGTCGTGGTCATTTGCTTAGCACTTCCCTTAGCATTCTGGTTACACCACTTTGCCACTCCGGCAAGTGTAGAGAAAAATTGTCGCGCAGCTTTTGTGTATCTAATCGGGAATTCAGAGGACGAACAGCGGGGGCAGGATACATCGTGGCCCCAATTGGATTGATCGTCTCGACAGCGAGGGACTCATCGTTGGCCCTGGCAAATTCAATCACATGATTGGCATAACCATGCCATGAGACCTCACCAGCCGCTGCCAAGTGATAAAGGCCGCCCAATTCCGGCCGTCTCAAGACCTGCTGGATAGCAAGAGCGGTGACGTCTGCAATTAATTCAGCGCCAGTAGGAGCGCCAATCTGGTCATCAATAACATTCAAGACCTCACGCTCTCTCGCCAGGCGCAACATCGTCTTGGCAAAATTGTTGCCCCGAGCGCTATAAACCCAGCTTGTACGGAAAATCAGATGTTTGCAGCCCGTGGCGATAATCGCACGCTCTCCGGCGAGCTTGCTCTCGCCGTAAAAATTCACTGGAGCGACCGCATCTGTTTCCTTCCAGGGTTCCCGTCCCTCGCCACTAAAGACATAGTCGGTCGAGTAATGAACCAGCCAGGCTCCCAAGCGTACCGCTTCCTCAGCCATAACCTCGCTGGCTTGAGTGTTGACACGACTAGCCAGCTCTCTTTCGGACTCGGCTTTATCGACACCAGTATACGCCGCAGCGTTGACGATAAGGTCAGGTTGGATTTTGCGGATCGTTGCGCGCAGCGCTTCAAGGTCGGAAACGTCCAGATACGGACCATCGACTGAGTGACGAGCCAGCGCGACTAGCTCACCAAGCGGAACGAGTGAACGTTGGAGCTCCCACCCGATCTGCCCATTCTTACCAAGCAAAAGAACTTTCATGTTTTGTTGGAGCGGCCTGCGTAATTTTGGTCGATCCACTGCTGATAGCTACCACTTTTCACGTGGGCCACCCACTCAGCATTGCTCAGGTACCACTCGACTGTTTTTCGAATACCGCTTTCAAAGGTTTCCTCCGGCATCCAGCCCAGCTCGCGCTGGATCTTGCTTGCATCGATAGCATAGCGCTGGTCGTGGCCTGGACGATCCTGAACGTAGGTAATCAGACTCGCATGAGGTCTGTGAGCGGAATCCGGACGCAATTCATCCAACAGTTCACAGAGGGTATACACAACTTCGATGTTCTGCTTTTCATTATGACCACCGATGTTATAGGTCTCACCGACCACGCCTTCCGTCACCACCTTATATAGCGCGCGCGCATGGTCCTCGACATAGAGCCAATCACGCACCTGATCACCCTTGCCATAAACGGGCAGAGGCTTGCCTTCCAGCGCGTTGAGGATCATCAGCGGTATCAGTTTCTCGGGGAAATGGCACGGCCCATAGTTGTTGGAGCAATTGGTGACCAAAGTCGGCAAGCCATAGGTACGAGCCCATGCGCGAACCAAGTGATCGGAACTGGCCTTGCTGGCTGAATATGGCGAGCTTGGTTGATATGGAGTGGTTTCGGTGAACAGGTCTTCCGGCCCCTCGAGATCTCCGTAGACCTCGTCAGTGGAGATATGGTGGAAGCGGAATCGACTTTTACGCTCTTCCTCCAGAGCGGCCCAATAATGACGAGCAGCTTCCAGCAAGGTGTAGGTGCCAATGATGTTGGTCTGGATGAATTCAGACGGACCGGAAATCGAACGGTCCACATGGGATTCTGCGGCCAGGTGCATGACGGCATCGGGCTGATGCTCAGCAAACACGCGATCGATCTGGGTACGATCACAGATATCGACGCGCTCGAACGTATAACGAGAGCTCAGGCTGGCTTTGGCCAAGGACTCCAGATTGCCAGCGTACGTAAGCTTATCGACATTAATGACAGAGTCGGTGGTGTTGGAAATAATGTGACGGATGACTGCCGAACCGATAAACCCGGCACCGCCGGTGACTAGAATTTTCACTCGAAACCATACCCTAGAGTTACTGACAGGCCACCAACAGAGCACTGTCTGATCCATGAACGCCGAAGCCACCTCAATAGGCACGGACTTTCGACGGAAACCACCCAAGCCGACGCAGAGCTACGCCTGATCGGGGAAGGCGACGCATTTTACAGCTTAGTGAAGGATTTACTAATGGATTAGACAATTCGTAACGGAAAATTGACGTAGGCTGTCAATAAAGCTGCCTCAGACCAATCGCTTAGCCGACGCTCTGGGCCTGCGCATGAATAGCCATCCCAGAATCGGCCCGATGACCATACCTACCAACAGCGCTACGAGCATAAGTACCGAGACGGGCAGCTGCGGGCCCGTCCATCCCAGGAACAAAACCGCTACTGATTGTTGATTTTCCAGCACAAACGCCAAAACCATCAAAATCAACAAGAGGCCGGACACGGCGAAAAAAATTCGTTTCAGGCTACGCACGAGGACCTCCCTGATCTGCGATTGCTATCAAAGCCCCTCATCCTCCTCTTCGTTCACGCGATCCCGCAACTCTTTACCGGGCTTGAAATGCGGAACGAATTTGCCATCGAGACTGACGGACTGACCTGTTTTCGGGTTGCGACCTACACGAGGTGCACGATAGTGCAGGGAGAAGCTGCCAAAGCCACGGATCTCGATCCGATCGCCAGTCGCCAGACTTTGCGACATCTGTTCAAGCATAGTCTTGATGGCCAACTCGACATCCTTGGAAGAGAGCAGCCCTTGATGGGTGACAATTCGTTCGATCAACTCCGACTTCGTCATATTTTCCCCTTCTTTTTCAAGCAGCTAGGTAGCGCTTCAGAGGTTTTAGCACGCCAGGATGATTTTGAACAGCTCAAGTCTTGACTAATCTGCCGGTGTATATTTTGTGATACTGGGCATGCGCGTCCTAGAGGACATTCCCTCACGAGCCGGACCACAAAAAGCTCAAGGATGGGGTCCCACTGCACGGAAATGCCCTTTTTTGCCATGACTGCTTTTTACAGCATCTCGATGCTCCTTTCGCCACGATCCAACCTCCCCAACTCCTGCATCAAAGGAGATGCCCGAATGGCCAGCCCCACCGCAATCCTAAGAGCCACGTCGCGTTGCCCGCCAGAATCCTCGCGAGTGATGAACGGGGCACGGGGGCCAGACCACCGCAGCCCTCCGGGCCAGTTTTAGCTAAACAATCCAAAGTTATGGCTTCACGGGTCAGATATGACTATGATTCCTCCCGTGTAGGAAGGATCTGCACACGTAGCTGGAATAGTCCTGCGCTGCCTTAGGAAACTACGTGGTAACAGGTAGTCCCATCGATGCCGTACTAACGAAATCGAGCCCGAGACAGCCTAGGAAGAAAGGTTTTTGACACAAGCGAATGTCTGGTCCCGTGTTCCCTTTACCGCCTCTACGGGCTTGATGGGTATGCGGACATGTAACGTGCCCTTTACCGAAACGAACAATTGTCCATTTCCGCTTATTTGCTGCATGTCTGGCATGGCCCACGCTACCAAGTCTTGTGGCAGATTTGCTGGGGGCGCTCGAACAGGGCCGCCACCGGAAGCACTGACCTTCGCACGTGGAAAGCCTCCTATTGTCCGGAACGAGATAAGGAGATCGCTTTTCGTCCTGCTTGCTTCACCCTGCTTTACCGGCCCAGTGCCACACCAATAGAGCTTGAGCACCAGCGATCTTCGCCGGCTTCCAAGTTATCTATCCAACACTTGCATAAAACCCGATCGGTATGTACAGCGCCTTCAAGCTTTGGCCAAACCTACCTATAAGGATATTCCCATGTCGATTCAGCTGTTCGTTCCAAAATTCCGCATTGATGAATGCCTCGCCGCGATTCGCGAATGTCTCGAAAAAGGCTGGACCGGCCTAGGCTTCAAGACAGCCACCATGGAAGAAGAATGGAAAACCTACACCGGTTTACCACACGCTCACTTCCTGAGCTCCAATACAGTTGGCCTGCACCTGGCCGTTGAGCTGTTCAAGACCAAGTTTGGCTGGGCCAATGATGATGAAGTCATCACCACTCCACTGACATTCATTTCCACCAACCATGCCATTCTGTATGCCGGTATGAAGCCGGTATTTGCTGATGTCGACGAATCGTTGTGCCTGGATCCGGAGAGCGTCGTTGAACGCATCACCTCGAAGACCAAAGCACTGATTTTCGTCGGTATCGGCGGTAACGTTGGGCAATACCAGAAAATAGTGGAGATCTGTAAAGAGCGCGGCATCAAGCTTATTCTCGACGCAGCCCACATGGCGGGCACCCGCGTCAACGGCAAGCATGTCGGCCAGGAAGCAGACAGCGTCGTGTTCAGCTTCCAGGCGGTCAAGAACTTGCCGACTGCCGACTCCGGCATGATCTGCTTCAGGGATCGCGAAGACGACGAGCGCGTTCGCAAACTGACTTGGCTGGGCATCAACAAAGACACCTTTGCACGTACTGCCGCACAAGGTGCCTATAAGTGGATGTATGACGTGGAGGAGCTGGGCTACAAGTATCACGGCAACTCGATCATGGCCGCGATGGGCCTGGTGCAGCTAAAGTATCTGGACCTGGATAACGCTTACCGCCGTCAGCTGGCCTCCTGGTATCGCGAGAACCTGGCTGGTCAGACCAAAATCAGCATTGTCGACGTTACGCCTGGCTGCGAGTCTTCGACTCATTTGCTGCAAGTCCGCGTCAAGGATCGGGACGCAGTCATGCTGGCCCTGAACGAACATCAGATCTATCCTGGCGTGCATTACCGCGACAACACCGAATACGCTATGTACTCGTTCGGCGCAGGAACCTGCCCTAAAGCGGCTAAGGCCAGCCAGGAAATCCTGTCGCTGCCGATGCACCTCGGTCTTACCCGCGCAGACGTCGATACTGTGTGCGAACTCCTGATCCGCTACGCAAAATGAAGCGTTCACTCCCCTCGTTTGGAGACGACGCGTTGCGTCTTCGCTTAATCGAAGAGAGTGACTTACATGAGACCTTGTCCTGGCGTAACCGGGACGAGGCTCGTGTCTGGTTCAAGACTTCGACTCCATTAACCTATGAGCAACATTCCAATTGGTTTCACAAGCATTACCAGCCTAAGGACACTGACTATCTGTTCGTCGTTGAAGCGGAAGGTTCGCTGGTAGGGCAAGCGTCCGTCTACGCAATTGACTGGCAGGCACGCTCGGCCGAAGTTGGTCGGTTCCTGGCTGATCCGGACCGTGCAGGGCGCGGCTATATCAGTCGAGCGTGTGGGATCCTGTTGAGTATCTGTTGGGAAGTACTTGATCTGGAATACGTTTTTCTCGAAGTAATCGAGACTAACGAACGTGCCATCCGCCTATACCTCAAGCATGGCTTTCAGGAAGAGCAGCGTTACGAGGGATTGATTAGAATGGGCGTGCGGAAGAACCAGGCGGGAATTGAATGACGAGTGTCACAAGACTGTTTATCGATAGCGGCCGCGCATTGAAAATGTGGCGTGTTTGGACATATCTGGGCGTTCAGGATATCAAGGCAAGATTTCACCGGTCGTTCATAGGTCCGCTATGGATCGTGCTGACAACCGGTTTCTTTGTCACAGGTGTGGGTCTCATCTACGGACTGTTATTCGGTCAGCCCGTCCACGAGTTCTTGCCCTATCTGGCATGCGGTTTTGCACTGTGGGGGTTCATCGTCGCGTCCATCACTGATGCCAGCGCAACCTTTGTCAGGGCCGAGGGATACATCAAGCAATTTTCTTATCCCAAGCAGATCTATCTGCTGAGAACCCTGATATCAAGCGTTATCGTACTGCTCATCGGTATCGCGGTGGTGATACCGGTGCAGCTGTTTTTTCATGAAGTCAACGCGATGGGCTGGCTATATGCCATTCCAGGGCTGTTGCTTCTGATCATGGCGGCCTTCGGACACATCACGATTAGCGCCTACCTCGGCGCCCGATTTCGCGATTTTCCCCACGCAATGGCTGTGATGCTGCAAATGATGTTCTTCGTCACGCCCATCATGTTCCCGATTCAGATGTTGCATGAAAAAGGGCTTGGGTTCATTTATCAGCTCAATCCGCTTTATTATCTTATTGATGTCGTACGGCACCCAATCATCCAGGGTGAACTGGCACTACCTGAAAACTACATGTGGGCTGGTGTCTACGTACTGACTTCCTGGCTTCTGTCACTACTCGTGGCCATGAAGCTCGACTCTCGCGTGGTATTCCTTTTATGACTCATGCATCACTTGTCCTGAAGAATGTCGATATTACTTTCGAAGGAGCATTGAGCAGCGAAGAGGGGTTGAAAAGCTGGGTCAGGCGCAAGTTGCTGTCACGCAACGCAGCGACTGCCACCAATTATCGCATCGCCGCGCTGCAAGGCATTAACCTGGAGATCAACCATGGAGAACGCGTTGGGCTGATAGGGCTCAATGGTGCCGGCAAGAGCACTTTGCTAAAAGTGATGGCGGATATTTACCCACCGACGTCAGGCACCGTTTCAATCAAGGGCCATGTCTGCCCAATGTTTGAATTCGCTACCGGTTTCGAAATGAACCAGTCGGGCTGGGACAACATTCGTATTCGCGGTCTGTTGCTGGGCATGTCACCGGAGGCGATTGAAGAAAAACTTCCAGAGATCGCCAAGTTCACCGAGCTTGGAGACTTTCTTGATTATCCGGTACGAACATATTCCTCAGGAATGTTCATTCGCCTGGCGTTTGCCGTATCGACTAGTATCAATCCGGAAATTCTCCTGATCGACGAGGTCATGGGAGCCGGCGACATCTCCTTTGCAGAGAAAGCCAAGCGTCGAATGTTTGAATTCATGGAGCAGGGCAAGATTCTGGTATTTACAACTCACAATTTTAGCCTCTTGAATGACTTCTGCAACAGGACAATATGGTTGCACAAGGGCCAGATAGTGGCAGACGGCCCCACTGACGAGATCGTCAAGCGCTACAACGATGCGCATACGAACAGCCTGTAATCAAGTAACAAGCATCCCGTTAGAAGGAAGAATATGATAGGGACATCAACACTCAAGAATATCCAAGCGTTACGCTTGTTCGCCGCAGCGCTGGTATTCTTGCAGCACGCCTACTTTTTCTCGAGTCAAGTCATTGGAGACGCGGCCCTAGACTTTCGAAAATTTAATTTCGGCGGCGTAGGCGTTTACGTCTTCTTTATTATTTCCGGTTTCGTAATAGCTCTTCAAACCGATAAAAAACCCAAACTTTTTGCCAGTCATCGATTGGCGCGGATATACCCGGCCTACTGTATTGCACTGATAACTTCAACCGCAATTTTTTATCTTTTTTCTACTCATCGCCCTGCCTTGAGCAACTGGGCATCACTCCTTTTGTTCCCTTCAGGCTCATTGAACGATTCTTTCCAGGTGCCGTATTGGACACTTATATATGAGATGTTCTTCTACACGTTTATCGTTCTATTAATGCTGCTAACACGAGCACGGGCGCCGCTGATGAACGCCGCCTTATTATTGTGGTTGGCATCAATTCTTGTCGCCGGTCATAACGGTGTATCAATCAGCCTACCCAGCCCGGACTACACTACGATTTTCCTGTCTCCCCTTAATATATTTTTTATTACCGGTTATTTTCTCGCCCGCCTCACTCTTTCACCCCATAAGACCTCAGCCTATATGGGATTTCTCCTCATTGGCGCAGAATCAATTTTCTTTGCAGAATCCAGATATTTGCTAAGTACCTCGCTGGTCGGCGCGATGCTTATCCTGTTCGCCATCCAGCTAAAACCTTTCCCCAAGTTATTAACTATTTTAGGGGACTACTCATACGGTATCTATTTACTGCACTTGCCAATTATTTATTGCCTGTATCTGGCCCTCAAGGCATCAGGTGCCACGTTCCATACCTCCTTGTTGCTGATGACGCTCGTAGCGCTCCCCACCTCTATAGCTTTTGGCAAGTTTGAGTACTGGCTATATCAACAGAAGATACGGCCAATGGTTGATCGCCTGCTCTCTCATCACACCACGCCCCAACTAAAACAGCCCTTGGAACAGCCATGAAATTTAGCGACTTTTCTACTGACCTTAAGGTCTACGCCAGTAGCAAGGCTCCGTCGGCCCCTAAAGTCACCGTGATCCTGCCTACTTACTCTCGCGGACATGGCCCGCTCCAGGAATCCATCGACAGTGTGCTGGCCCAGAGCTACGAAGATTTCGAGCTGATCATTGTGGATGATGGCTCTCGGGACGGGTCCGCGGCGGTGTTGCAGGAATACCTGAAGAAAGATCCACGCATCATCGTCCACTCCTACCATAAAAACAGTGGACTGCCGGCCCTGCGGGTCAATCAAGCCGCGCTCCTGGCGAAAGGCAAGTACATCGCTTATCAGTTCGACGATGATTTATGGACGCAACACAGCCTGCAGGTACGTGTAGAGCAGCTTGATAAATGCAGCAAACCTGCAGTTGTCTATGGAAATGCCAGTGTCGACATTGCACTTGCTGACGGAACGACAACCTCCCGGAAGCTGGGCGGTCCCTTCAATTACGGTTTGTTGATGAACGCTAACTACATAGCGAACAATACCGTAATGCATCACAAAGCGCTGTACGATATCGCCGGCATGTACGACTCGCACGTCATGATGCGGCGTTTTTCGGATTACGATCTGTGGCTAAGATTTGCCAAACATGCCGATTTTATTTGGGTGGATGAGGTAACGTCGCATGTGCGCGCTAACCTGGCCGACTCGCTGGGCAAGGAAATTCCTCTGTTCTTCACCCGGTACCGCAAGAGTCTGTCCATACCACGGGACCAGTTGCTGACGCCCGCGGCCATCGGCAACTATGACGTTGTCGATCTCGCGCAGTTTTCCGGCTCGTTCACCGATGCGGAGATCAACGAATACCGGCGAATGGAAGCTATTCCCTTCCTGACGAAGTTTAATGATTACTGCAGCGATAGCGAAATGGCTGTGGCAGCGGGCGCCCGCGGTCGCAAATTGCATTTGTTGACCGTCAAGCCGGACTACTCCACTTCGGTCGATGTCACGATCAATAATTTCACGACGCTGCCGGAGCAACGTGCGGTCAATAGCACTTTCGTCAAGGAAAACGAGCTGCTGACCGTCGATTTGACCGGTATCGACGTGGCAGTGCTCTACCGCACCGTTGGCGCTGCCGCCAGTCATTTCATCAATATCCAAAAGGGCAAGACGCCCATGGCATATTTGATGGATGACAACATGCTGCACTTCCATTCGGTTGGACCGCAGCACAGCTTCCTGGCGCCAGGCACGCCAGCGTACCAGGAGATTGTCCATCAGATCAAGAATGTGGATTGCTGCATCGGGTACAGCGATGCGATCAATGAGGATCTGGGCGAACTCAACAGCAAGACAGCCCGACTCCATACCAATATCCATGCCCGATTCGTTCAGAAGCGCACATATCGTCGCGACAAGCGTCTGAAGTTCGCCATTATGTCCGGGGCTGTGCGCGAAGATATCTTGCGCGAGCTATGGCCGGCGCTATCAAGTTTCGTCAGTAAGAATTCGAACTCCGTGGAGTTTCATTTCTGGGGATTGGACCCGGATAAATTCGGCCCCTTGGATTGCCCGGTGTATTTCAAGCCGTTCACCCATGTCTATGAAAGTTACGTGCGGGATTTGAGCATGTGCAGCTTTGACGTGGCACTGGTCCCTCTCGACTTCAGTACACGGGCAGCGCGCAGCAAAAGCCCCGTCAAGCTTTTGGAATCAGTCGCTGCGGGGGCGGTCTGCATCTTCACTGACGCAGTCCCTTATTCCGATATCCCGGACGCCTGTTGCATCAAGGTCGAGAACACTGTCGAAGCGTGGGAAAGTGCTTTGGCCAAAGCGTACTCGATGAGCCAGCAGGAACGGACCGAGATGCTTGAAAATGCTCGTGACCTGGTTCTGTCGCGGTATACCACCGAATCACAGTTCTACGACTTTCTGGCTACTTTCGAATCCGTTCGCCTGCACTCGAGGCTCGGCGACAAGACTATCGCCTATAGTTTCCACGAAGCAGCGCTGGGCGGCGCCACGCTTCATCTGATCAGACATGCGAGCCTCGTTGCGTCCCTTGGCTTCCGTGTCCTGGGGCTCGTTCCCAAAGATGCTGTCTATAGCAGCGCATTCAAATCGCGTTGGGATGCGGCCACTGGCGGAGCTGATTTGATAGAAGAAAGTTGGCCGTCGGGCTACACGGAACCCCCTCAGCCCCAGCGCCCATTCCAACCGCAGGATGAGTTGGCTGCAAATATTCTCGCCCGCCGTCTGGCGAACAATAATATCGGCCTGCTGCACTTTACAACCTGGTCACCCACCATGAGCTTGCTGGCCAAACGGCTGGGCATTCCATGTACAGCAAGTGTCCATCAATACTACGAAGGCGCCGATAAGTTTGTTGTTCGCTTTGCCGACTCGATCCATTGCTCTTCGCTTACTCACGGATTTAAATGGGCGAGCCTGTCGAAAAGCCCGGCCAGACGCATCGTCTGCCCAGTCGCTGACGATTACTTCAAGGCGTTTGGTGAAAATCGGAAGCGCGTGGCAAACACCAAGAACGCACTTCGTATTCTCGTCTCGGGCACACTCCAGCCCAGGAAAAACCAGTTGGGTGCAATCCAGGCCGCAATATTGCTGAACGAAGCCGGATTTGATGTCTCTGTGGACCTGATTGGCTATGACGTATTCAACGACGTGTATGTCCAACAATGCACTTCATTGATCAAAAACAGCGGTTTCCCAGACAAATTCACGCTGCATGGCTTTATTGATGATCCGAAGCCCTTCTATGACCGAGCGGATCTGCTACTGATTTCTGCCACTGACGAATCGATGCCGCAAACCATGCTGCAAGCCATGGCGATGGGTATCCCGGTGGTTTCGACGAACGTAGGTGGCGTGGGCGAGATTATCAAACACCGCTACAGTGGCTTCCTTTCCAAGAACGATAGCCCTGAAGCGATGGCCGCCGCGATTTCGGAATATATGCGCCTTTCACCTGAACAGCGCCTGGAAATTGTGGACCGTGCTCAGAGATCCATGCAGTTCCTCGCCCGGCCTACGTACGTTCGATCCGAACTGGTGGATTTGTACAACCAGGCGTTTGATGAGTTCTCCAAACATCAAGTCCCGGTACAGTCCGCATCAGTAGCGGAAAAGAGACCGTCGATACCTTCAAATGAAGATATGCTGCTCGAAACTCTTTTTACAACGCGCAGTCAGATCAGCCAAATGTGCAGAGCCCTGGATAAATGAAACCTGAAAACGAACCAGTAAGGATCGACCTCGGCTGCGGTAAACGCAAGCAGGAAGGATTCATCGGAATTGATCGGTTTCCTATGCCGGAAGTCGATATTCTGGCCGATATTGATGCAGTTCTACCGTTAGAAGATGATTCGGTTGATCTGCTGTTTTCATCACATGCCTTGGAACACACCAAGGACTTGATGTTCACAATGCGCGAAATTTATCGTGTGTGTAAGCACGGCGCTCAGGTATGCATCATCGCGCCTTATTACGAACAGAAACTGAACGTCGCAAACCCCTACCACCTCACCGTATTCAATGAGCACACGCCTCGTTTCTGGACGGACCATCCCGAGACGCCAGTAGACCCGCTTGATTATCCTGACCCGGTACAACGTCCATGGGGACTTTCAAAGTCGGACAACTCCAACCCGGGCCTTGATATTCGATTGATCAACGTTGAGTTTTTCTATTTCCCCGAATACAGCCACCTTCCTCTTGAACAAAAGAGAAAGTTTCGTAACGAACGGTTCAACGTATGTGAACAGATCATGTACCAGCTTATCGTTTGGAAAGGTGATGAACGCTCGCCTGACGCCAGCTTCTCCGATTATGTCGACGCGTTCGTACCCTATGAACCTTATTACATCAGGCACCTTAAGATGCACGAGCAAGAACAGATCATTCAAAAATTCACCCAAAGTGAAGCGGCGCTTCGTCAGCGTATCGAAGAACTGAAACTTGAGCTCGCTAACAGAACACCGTTGGCTCAGGCCCCAGATGTGGCTGTCGAGCGGCGCATCAATGAGCTGACCGAAGATCGAGCGCAATCTGAACGCTTGCTCCATGAGACAAGGACTGAAAACCATCACCTGCGCTTGCAGGTAATGGGGCTGTTTGAAAAGACCGAACTGCTGAATAATCAGCTTCATGAAAGCAACATCAAATTGATGAAGTCCGAGCTGCAGCATCAATTGCTGAATGATAAAGCGCTGAGCCTCAACGAACAAAATATGCGACTTCAGGATGAAGCCGCACAATCATCTGCACGGCTTGACGAGCTCATGCAGAGCCTGAGTGATGCCCAGTCTGCTGCCACGCAAGCCAATCACGAAGTCCTGGCCCTGGTACGGACAAACCAGGAACTGCGTGACAAACTGGAAAGCCTGGCAACTATTGAGGCGAGAGTAGCCTTGCTCAAGGCCGAGCTCCTTACGGCGAACGGCATCATCGATTGGTACCGTGCCAAGGAAGGTTCCTGGAAAAGCGAGCACAGCCGGCTCAACGAGGAACTGACCTCGGCGCGGCAAGCTTCCCAAATCCAGTCGCCACTGGCGCAAGAGGTGAAACATCTGAAACTGGCGCTCAGCAACGCACAGCAGCATGCTGATCATTCGCGCCATGAGGCGCTCCAGGTAATCGACAATCTCCAGACCGAAGTAAGCGGCTATCGAGCCTCTCGCTCCCTGCAACTGGTCTCGCTGTACAAGAGCAAAGGCTCACTGTGGGACTCGATCTCACCGGCATTTTCTTCCCTCAGGAACTTCACGGAAAAACACCTTCTCAACACTTCCCGTCCGATGCTGGCCTTGGGGGACGACTTGAGAAATGTTCCGTATCGGGAGTACCTCATGCCGATCAAACAAGACAATCTTCGCCGTATAACTCTGGCTATCCGACCATTAATGCGCGGAAACCAAGGGCTGGTGGGTATCGAAATTGTCTCCAGCGACAAGGAGGTCGTTGCACAGGTCGCCCTGCCGCTGGCCGTCGTCAATCCTGATGCGCCGACGCATTTCGAGCTTCCGGCAGCGACGACATTGGAGAAGAACTGGTATTTGCGCATTTTTGTCAAAGACTCCGACGTTCCCGTTGGTCTTTATGAAGTCAGCGAGTATTCGCTGATCAGAAAGCGCTACAAATACTTCCCTTTTGCCGCACTACAGTAATGGCTGAAGGTCGCAGCTTGATAAAGCCAAACATAGATATCCTGCTGGTCATCGAAGGGGAGATCGCCACGACCCATTTGATCGAGCATATGCTATCTGCCTGTGAGCCTTACGGAATCGTTTACCGTAAGGTCTTCCTGGCTGCGCTGAAACCTTCGGATATTCGAAAAACCACCATTCCGTTTTTTGTCCGCAGCGGCGATCCGTCGCTGCGGCTCTGGATTGACAGGCTACACAACGCCCGCCACCCGTACATCTATTACATAGATGATAACTTCTGGAAAATCGAGGGCGATTCCCCTATTGCCCTTTACTACCAGCACCCACTTATCCGTCACACGTTGGAGGCCGCCGTTTCCGGGGCCTACCGCGTATTGACCAACTCTGACCTGCTGGCGGATTTCCTGTATCAGTTCAATGAAAAAATCGAAATATTGCCATCATTTTTCGATTTTTCATTATTAAGGGCTGCACAACCTTTGACGCACGGGGAGTTGCGTATCGGGTTTGCAGGAAGCCCATCCAGAGTCGATGATCTGGAGATCATCAAACCGGTGATTCGGCCGATATTGGACGCGTATCCGCAGGTAGTATTCGAATTCATAGGCGCTACGCCGTCTGACCTGGGGTCTGATAGTCGCATACGTACCTTTCCCCACAATGGCGACTATGAAGGTTTTATACATTTCAAACAGGAGCGACAGTGGTCGATCGGACTAGCACCACTGATCGATAATTACTCTAATCGCTGCAAAACCAACAACAAATACCGAGAGTATTCAGCGTGCGGCATAGCCGGAATCTATTCGAATATGCCACCCTATCAACGTTCAGTCGTCGATGGTGAAACCGGGCTGCTGACCGAACATACGACTCAAGCGTGGATTTCAGCCATAAGCCGGTTGATTTCCGATCCCGCCCTGCGAGCCAGAATTGCGAGCAACGCCTATGAAGACGTTCTTGAAAAGCACAGCGTTGAACGGGTAGCAATGATCTGGTCCAATCACTTTACTCAGGTTCAGCGGCACATGAAGCGCACCAGGATCAAACCGCTGCGTATCAATAAGCTGAAATCTTATCTTCTCGCGCACTTCCTGCGATTCGAGTCGCTATGGGTGCGGGCTTCTACCGTCTACGCTGAAGGGGGATTGCGCCTAGTCGCCGAGAAGCTCATTAATCGCATTAAATTTGTCTTGCTACGCGACAAAGCTCTTTGAAAAGCCTCTCGATAGTGGCTCCCCTTATTTATCAGGATCGTAAATTATGAGAGTTACAGTATTCGGCACTGGCTACGTTGGTCTTGTCACCGGCGCCTGTCTTGCGGATGCCGGCCATGAAGTGATGTGCGTCGATATCGACAAAGAAAAAATCGAGGGTCTCAAGCGCGGTATCGTCCCGATCTACGAGCCGGGGCTGGATGCGCTGCTCGAACAGAATCAGCAACAGGGCCGGCTGCACTTCACGACGAATCCGAATGAAGGCGTCGACTTCGGCGAGTTGCAAATGATTGCCGTAGGAACCCCCCCCAATGAGGATGGTTCTGCCGATTTACAACATGTATTGGCTGTCGCCCGGACCATCGGTCAGCATATGAGCAGCCGAAAAATCATCGTTAACAAGTCCACCGTTCCGGTGGGAACCGCCGACAAGGTTACCCACACGATCACCGAAACATTGAAAGCCAGGCAAATCGAGCTGGAATTCGCTGTCTGCTCCAATCCAGAGTTCCTTAAGGAAGGTTCTGCAATAGAGGACTTCTCCAAGGCTGCGCGCATCATCGTCGGAACCAACTGCGAAGAAGTCAGGGCGGCTATGCGTGAATGTTATGCCCCCTACAGTCGCAACCGCGATAAGTTAATCTTCATGGATGTGCGCTCTGCCGAACTCACCAAATACGCGGCCAATGCAATGCTTGCGACAAAAATCAGCTTCATGAACGAGATTGCGCAGATGGCAGAGCGTCTCGGGGCAGATATCGAGCAAGTCAGACTGGGCATTGGCTCGGACCCGAGGATCGGCTTTCAATTCATCTACCCTGGTTGCGGTTATGGCGGTTCGTGCTTCCCGAAAGACGTTCAAGCGCTGGCGCGCACTGCACACGAAATCGGTTACGAAGCTGAATTGCTCAATGCTGTGGAGTCGGTCAACAATCGTCAGAAGAATGTGCTGTTCGATAAGCTCCTGCATGCCTTCGACTCTGATCTAGCGGATAAAACCATCGCGGTCTGGGGCCTTTCATTCAAGCCGAACACTGACGATATGCGTGCTGCGCCAAGCCGCAATCTGATGGAAGCAATCTGGGCCGCAGGCGGAAAAGTTCAGGCATTTGACCCTGCTGCGATGGATGAAACCTCCCGCATTTATGGTCCACGCAGCGACCTGCAGTTGGTGGAGAACCGGGAGCAAGCGTTGGCAGGCGCCGATGCCTTGGTCATCTGTACCGAATGGAAACAGTTTCGTACCGTAGATTTCCAATGGCTCAAGCGTTGCCTGAATTTCCCGGTTCTGGTTGACGGACGTAACCTGTTCGATCCGATTTCCGCCAAAGAGGCTGGATTCATGTATTACGCAATAGGTCGCGGCGACGTCCAACATCAGCAAGGAATCCCACAGTGAAGGTACTCGTGACGGGAGCAGCCGGCTTTATCGGCTTCCATGTCAGCCAGGCGCTGCTAGCCCGTGGCGATGAGGTCGTGGGCATCGATAATCTGAATGACTATTATGAGGTCTCGCTCAAAGAAGCCCGACTCGCACTTCTGATTCCGCTCCAGGGCTTTCGCTTCATACGGATGGACATTGGCGATCGGGCATCAATGGCTGCTCTTTTTGCCAAAGAAGGTTTCGATAAGGTCGTTCATCTTGCCGCACAGGCGGGGGTTCGTTACTCATTGGAAAACCCACATGCCTATGCAGAGAGCAATCTGGTCGGCTTCCTGAACGTGCTTGAAGGCTGTCGCCAAGGTAGAGTCAAGCACTTGGTCTATGCCTCATCCAGCTCGGTTTACGGCGCAAACGAGAGCATGCCGTTCGCCGTACACGACAACGTAGACCATCCTGTGTCACTTTACGCGGCAACTAAAAAAGCCAATGAATTGATGGCCCATTCCTATAGTCATCTTTATGGACTGCCGACAACTGGCCTACGCTTCTTCACGGTCTATGGCCCGTGGGGACGGCCTGATATGTCGCCATTCCTGTTTGTCAGGGCGATATTGGAAGGCAAACCCTTAAAGATTTTCAACTATGGAAAACACCGTCGCGACTTTACTTATATCGACGATATCGTTAAAGGTGTAGTACAGGTTCTCGATCATATAGCGGCCCCAAACCCCGAATGGTCTGGACTGGCACCCGATCCAGCTTCCAGCCGTGCGCCATGGAAAATCTATAATATTGGAAACAGCCAACCTGTTGAATTGCTTACCTACATCAGCCATATCGAAGATGCATTGGGCAAAACCACACAGAAAGAGCTTCTCCCCTTACAGCCAGGGGACGTTGAGCATACATTCGCGGATGTCGAGCAATTAAGGATTGATACTGGCTACGCTCCCAGCACGTCAATAGAGGGCGGCATCGGCCAATTCGTGGATTGGTACAAGAAATTCTACGTCGTCGGGTGACTCCCAGCCCCTTCGCAGATCCTGAACAGGTTAATGCCCTGTTCAGGACTCCCGATCAAATGAAGCGTTGAAGCTATCGACACATGACCAACATTGTACGAGTCAGATAACCTGCCGGATTGAAACCGAAGGGGTACTGGTCCTCATCTTTGGCCTCGTCAGAACGGGTAATGACTTTATAGCCTGCTCCCTTGCACTCCTTCGCAGCCCGCTTGTTGCACTTCTCCCAGCCAGAGCCGAGTCCTGAGCAGTCGATCTCGATGCCGCTGACGCCGCGCACAGCATGAGTCTTTGCGCTTGTGGAGCAACCTGCCAGCGTCAATACAGCCAGCACAAGAAAAAGCCTGTTCATCGAATCCCTCTAGTGGGCCAATAGGCTAACTCAAGCCTAACTGGTTATACGCACCATCTGCTTAATCAAAGACAGCTTGGACGAGGTGTTGGTTCATGGCGAGCGCTCAAGGCAGCGATTCAGACAAATCACGCCCACAAAAAAGGGCGACCGAAGTCGCCCTTTTTTGTGGCCCAACAGAACTCAGTTCTGCTTTTCCATTTGTGCACGCAGCAGGTCGCCCAGAGTGGTAGGACCAGCAGCGACGCTGTCCGAAGCTGGCTTGTCGCGCAGGCTTTGGATAGCTTCTTTCTCGTCTTCAACGTCTTTCGACTTGATCGAGAGCTGGATTACACGGCTCTTGCGGTCAACGCTGATGATCTTGGCTTCTACTTCTTCGCCTTCTTTCAGGACGTTGCGCGCGTCTTCAACGCGGTCACGGCTGATTTCGGAGGCTTTCAGAGTCGCTTCGATATCGTCGGCCAGGGTGATGATGGCGCCTTTGGCGTCAACTTCTTTCACGATACCCTTAACGATTGCGCCTTTGTCGTTCTCTTGAACGTACTCGGAGAACGGATCGCTTTCCAGTTGCTTGATACCCAGGGAGATGCGCTCGCGCTCTGGGTCAACCGACAGGATAACGGTGTCCAGCTCGTCGCCCTTCTTGAAACGACGTACGGCTTCTTCGCCCACTTCGTTCCAGGAGATGTCGGACAGGTGAACCAGGCCGTCGATGCCGCCATCCAGACCAATGAAGATACCGAAATCGGTGATCGACTTGATGGTGCCGGAGATCTTGTCGCCCTTGTTGAACTGGCCAGAGAAGTCTTCCCATGGGTTGGACTTGCACTGCTTGATGCCCAGGGAGATACGACGACGCTCTTCGTCGATGTCCAGAACCATGACTTCCACTTCGTCGCCGACTTGTACGACTTTCGAAGGGTGGATGTTCTTGTTGGTCCAGTCCATTTCGGAAACGTGTACCAGACCTTCAACGCCTTCTTCCAGCTCAGCGAAGCAGCCGTAGTCGGTGAGGTTGGTCACACGAGCGGTGACGCGAGTGCCTTCTGGGTAACGGGCTTTGATAGCAACCCATGGGTCTTCGCCCAGTTGCTTGAGGCCCAGGGAAACACGGTTGCGCTCGCGATCGTACTTCAGAACCTTGACATCGATCTCGTCGCCAACGTTGACGATTTCCGAAGGATGCTTGATACGCTTCCAGGCCATGTCGGTGATGTGCAGCAGGCCATCGACGCCACCCAGATCGACGAATGCGCCGTAATCGGTGAGGTTCTTGACGATACCCTTGACCTGTTGGCCTTCCTGCAGCGATTCCAGCAGAGCTTCGCGCTCGGCGGAGTTCTCGGCTTCCAGGACACTGCGACGGGAAACGACAACGTTGTTGCGCTTCTGGTCCAGCTTGATGACCTTGAATTCCAGCTCTTTGCCTT
The DNA here is from genome assembly GCF_052042015.1 of Pseudomonas sp. SMV71. Taxonomy (NCBI): domain Bacteria; kingdom Pseudomonadati; phylum Pseudomonadota; class Gammaproteobacteria; order Pseudomonadales; family Pseudomonadaceae; genus Pseudomonas; species Pseudomonas sp. SMV71. The sequence goes on from NZ_JBKGGU010000011.1 coordinate 58,325, forward strand.
CCAGGTGCGTGGTGTCGCGCACTGGACGGACGTCAACCAGGGAACCTGGCAGGAACGCACGGATGCCGTTAACGTCGACAGTGAAGCCGCCTTTAACCTTACCGTTGATAACGCCCTTGACCACTTCCTCGGCTGCGAAGGCTGCTTCCAGAACGATCCAGCATTCAGCGCGCTTGGCTTTTTCACGGGACAGCTTGGTTTCACCGAAGCCATCTTCAACCGAGTCCAGCGCAACGTGAACTTCGTCACCCACGTTGATGTTCAGTTCGCCAGCATCGTTGTAGAACTGCTCAAGCGGGATCAGTGCTTCAGACTTCAGACCAGCGTGAACGGTTACCCAGCCAGACTGGTAATCGATATCAACGATAACGCCGGTGATGATGGAGCCTGCCTGAAGGTTCAGGGTTTTCAAGCTTTCTTCAAAGAGTTCCGCAAAGCTTTCGCTCATTTTAATTCCTGTTGATTGGGGCGAAGAATACGCCCGGCTCCATACCCCAGACGGTATGGGTTAGTTTCATATAAAAGAAGCACCGCAGGACTATGACTGGTCCCCTGCGGAGCTTCCTGGTCACCCGGCGATATCGCGAATGGCGATCTCGCTCATGATGCGTTGCAACACCTGGTCGATGGACAACTCCGTGGAATCCAGCTGTATCGCATCGGCCGCCGGCTTTAGCGGGGCTACTGCGCGCTGGGTATCACGCTCGTCGCGTGCACGGATCTCATCTAGCAGACTCGACAGACTAACATCCTCGCCTTTGCCCTTCAACTGCAAATAGCGGCGACGCGCCCGCTCTTCCGCGCTGGCGGTGAGGAAAATCTTCAATGGCGCATCGGGAAATACCACGGTGCCCATGTCGCGACCGTCGGCAACCAGCCCTGGCGGCTCCTGGAATGCGCGCTGGCGTTGCAGCAGCGCTTCGCGCACCGCCGGTAGCGCAGCCACCTGGGAAGCACCGGCACCCACGCTTTCGGTACGAATGACATCGCTGACTTCGTCGCCTTCCAGGATAATGCGCTGCAACTGGCCGTCAGTGGCTGCGATGAACTGGACATCCAGATGCGCGGCCAATGCCTTGAGCAACTCTTCGTTGGTCAGGTCGACGCCGTGGTTGGCGGCAGCGAATGCCAACAGACGATACAAGGCACCCGAATCGAGCAGGTTCCAGCCCAACTGCCTGGCGAGGATACCAGCGACGGTGCCCTTGCCCGAACCACTTGGGCCATCGATGGTGATGACCGGTGCCTTGATGTTCACGACTGTGCCTCTTGTGCTACTCGGATTCCGACCTGCGCGCACAACGCCAGGAAGTTCGGGAACGACGTTGCGACGTTGGCGCAGTCATGGATGCGAATCGATGCACTGGCGCGCAAGGACGCAACACTGAAGGCCATGGCAATGCGATGGTCGCCATGACCATGAACTTCGCCGCCGCCGATCTGGCCACCGTCGATGATGATGCCATCCGGTGTGGGCTGGCACTTCACGCCCAGGGCCAGCAAGCCGTCTGCCATCACCTGGATGCGATCCGACTCCTTGACCCGCAGCTCCTCAGCACCGGTCAATACAGTGCGCCCTTCTGCACAAGCCGCCGCGACGAACAGCACCGGGAATTCATCGATGGCCAACGGAACCAGCGCCTCGGGAATCTCGATACCCTTGAGTCTAGCTGCTCGTACGTGCAGGTCGGCCACCGGTTCGCCACCCACTTCACGCGGATTCTCCAAGGTGATGTCGGCACCCATCAGGCGCAGAATGTCGATCACGCCGGTACGGGTCGGGTTGATACCCACGTGTTCGAGCACCAGGTCAGAGCCTTCGGCAATCGAAGCGGCTACCAGGAAGAACGCCGACGAGGAAATATCGCCCGGCACTTCGATATGGGTCGCAGTCAGCTTGCTGCCGGACTCGACCGAGGCAGTCGCACCATCGACTGTCACCGGGTAGCCAAAACCACGCAACATCCGCTCGGTATGGTCGCGGGTCGGCGCTGGCTCGGTGACGGTGGTCTTGCCTTCGGCGTAGAGACCTGCCAGCAGCAGGCAGGATTTCACCTGGGCACTGGCCATCGGCATGGTGTAGGTCAGGCCCTTGAGTTTGTTGCCGCCGCGAATGGTCATCGGCGGACGCCCCTCGGCCGCAGTCTCGATGACCGCGCCCATCTCGCGCAACGGATTGGCGACGCGATTCATCGGGCGCTTGGACAGCGAGGCATCGCCAGTCAGGGTGCTGTCGAAGTCCTGCGCAGCCAGCAGGCCGGAAAGCAGACGCATCGAGGTCCCGGAGTTGCCCAGGTAGATCGGCCCCGGGGCCGGCTTCAGGCCGTGCAGGCCGACACCATGGATAGTCACGCGGCCGTGGTGTGGCCCTTCGATAACCACCCCCATGTCGCGAAACGCTTGCAACGTCGCCAGGGCATCTTCGCCTTCAAGAAAGCCTTCAACCTCGGTCACGCCTTCAGCCAGCGAGCCAAGCATGATTGAGCGGTGGGAAATCGATTTATCGCCCGGTACACGAATACGCCCACTCAGGGAGCCACCAGGTTGTGCCAGGAAAATCAGATCGTTGGAGTTCATAGCGTCCACATAGGCCCGACGGGCCAGGATTTTACTGAAATGCTCGCGGGCCACCCTGGCGCGTGTGAAAACGCCCAGCAATTGGTGCCCGTCCCCTGCATCGACCGCGTCGCGCAAGGCGTCGAGGTCGCTGCGAAATGTATCGAGTGTGCGCAGGACAGCTTCGCGGTTGGCGAGAAAGATGTCGTGCCACATGACCGGGTCGCTCCCGGCGATTCTCGTGAAATCGCGGAAACCGCCGGCAGCGTAACGGAAGATCTCAAGATTTTCATTGCGTTTGGCCAATGAATCCACCAGACCGAACGCCAGCAGGTGCGGCAAATGGCTGGTGGCGGCCAATACTTCGTCGTGACGCTCGACCTGCATGTGCTCTACATCGGCTCCCAGCTCGCGCCACAGGCGGTCCACTACCGCCAGCGCAGCCGGATCGGTCTGTTCCAACGGTGTCAGTATCACTTTGTGGCGACGAAACAGTTCGGCGTTGGAGGCCTCTACCCCACTCTGCTCGGAACCGGCAATCGGATGACCGGGTACGAAACGCGCCGGCATCGCGCCGAAAGCCTCGGCAGCCGCGCGCACGACATTGCCCTTGGCGCTGCCGACATCCGTCAGGATGGTGCGCTCCAGATCCAGGGTCGCCAGCCGTGCCAGCAGCTTTTCCATGGCCAGGATCGGCACCGCCAGCTGGATCACGTCCGCACCCTGGCAAGCGACCGCCAGATCGTCCTCGCAACGATCCACTACCCCCAGCTCCACCGCCAGCTTACGCGACTGCGGGTCCAGGTCGACACCGACCACCTCACGACACAGGCCGCTTTCACGCAGCCCCTTGGCAAACGAACCGCCGATCAACCCCAGGCCGACCACCACCAGGCGACCGATCATAGGTGCAGCAGGTTGCAGTGAAGTGACATCAACCACGTGCCAGGACCTTGCTCAACGCCTCAAGGAAACGGCGGTTTTCCGCCGGCAAGCCGATGGTGATGCGCAGGTGATTCGGCATGCCGTAGTTGGCCACCGGACGCACGATCACACCTTCACGCAGCAAGCCCTGGAAAACCGGTGCCGCGACACGGTCGAGGTCGACGCAGATGAAATTGCCTTTGGATGGAATCCAACCCAGGCCCAGCTCACGGAATCCGGCTTCCAGTTGCTGCATGCCCGCCTCGTTCAAGCGCCGGCTTTCGGCCAGGTAGGCGTCATCCTGCAACGCGGCACAGGCTGCGGCCAGGGCCAGGCTGTTGACGTTGAATGGCTGACGTACGCGGTTCAGCACGTCAGCCACCACCGGCGTGGACAGGCCGTAGCCGACCCGCAGCGACGCCAGGCCATAGGCCTTGGAGAAGGTGCGCGAGACCAGCAGGTTCGGATAGGCCGCGAGGAAATCCAGGCCGTCAGGCAAGTCGCTTCCCTCGGCGTACTCGATATAGGCCTCGTCCAACACCACCAGCACGTGCTCGGGCACATCCTGCAGGAAGTCGTCCAGAGCCTGGGCGTCGAACCAGGTGCCGGTCGGGTTGTTCGGGTTGGCGATGAACACCACACGGGTGTTGGCATCGATGGCGGCGAGCATGGCCGGCAGATCATGTCCCCAGTCCCTGGCCGGGACTACATGGGCGTCGGCGCCGACGGCCTGAGTGGCGATCGGATAGACCGCGAACGCATGCTCGCTGAACACGGCGTTGAGACCCGGCGCCAGGTAGGCACGCGCCACCAGCTCAAGGACATCGTTGGAGCCATTGCCCAACGTCACCTGGTTCAACTCGACACCACAGCGCTCGGCCAGCAGGCTTTTCAAGGCAAAGCCGTTGCCGTCGGGATAGCGGGTCAGCTCGGCCACGGCATCGCGAATCGCTTCCAGCGCCTTGGGGCTCGCGCCCAATGGGTTTTCGTTGCTCGCCAGCTTGACGATGCTCGCCGGGTCCAGGTCCAGTTCTCGTGCCAGTTCGTCCACCGGCTTGCCCGGAACGTAGGGCGAGAGTTGTTGTACGCCTGGCTGTGCCAGGGCGAGGAAATTGCCACTCATTTGCTATCCGCCCTTAAAGAACTGCCTTGGGGTAGGAACCCAGCACCTTGAGTGCCACGGCTTCCTGACTGATTTTCTCCAACACCCCCTTGACCAGCGGATCGCGGTGGTGGCCGACGAAATCGATGAAGAACACGTAGGTCCACTTACCGCTGCGCGACGGACGCGTCTCGATCCGGGTCAGGTCGATACCGTTGTCGTGAAACGGCACCAGCAATTCATGCAGCGCGCCAGGCTTGTTGCTCATGGAAACGATGATCGAGGTCTTGTCGTCGCCGGTCGGCGGCACCTCCTGGTTGCCGATCATCAGGAACCGCGTGGAATTGTCCGGACGGTCCTCGATTTTTTCTGCCAGGCGCGTCAGTCCGTAGAGACCGGCTGCCATATCGCCGGCAATCGCGGCCGAGTTCCACTCGCCCTTGACCCGCTTGGCCGCCTCGGCGTTGCTCGACACCGCCACGCGCTCGACATTCGGGTAATGCGCGTCCAGCCACTTGCGGCACTGCGCCAGGGACTGGGCGTGGGAGTAGATGCGGCTGATGCTATCGGTCTTGGTGTTTTCGCCCACGAGCAGGTGATGGTGGATCCGCAGCTCGACTTCGCCACAGATCACCATGTCGTGCTCGAGGAAGCTGTCCAACGTGTGGTTGACCGCGCCTTCGGTGGAGTTTTCCACCGGCACGACGCCAAAATTCACCGCGCCTGCCGCCACTTCGCGGAAGACTTCGTCGATGGCCGCCATCGGCTTACTGATCACGGCGTGACCGAAGTGCTTCATGGCGGCAGCCTGGGTAAAGGTACCCTCGGGCCCCAGGTAAGCGACTTTCAGTGGCTGCTCAAGGGCCAGGCACGAGGACATGACCTCGCGGAACAACCGCGCCATCTCTTCGTTGCTCAGCGGGCCCTTGTTGCGCTCCATGACGCGTTTGAGCACCTGCGCCTCGCGCTCGGGACGATAGAAGACCGGCACTTCGCCCTCGGCCAGGGAGGCCATCTTCACCCGCGCAACTTCCTGGGCGCAGCGCGCGCGCTCGCTGATCAGTTCCAGAACCTTTTCGTCCAGGGCGTCGATGCGCAGGCGCAGCGCCTTGAGTTCTTGCTCAGACATCAGCCATGTTCCTTCTCGAACTCTGCCATGTAGGCAATCAGCGCGTTGACCGCATTGATGTCCACGGCGTTGTAGATGGAGGCGCGCATGCCGCCGACCGAACGATGGCCCTTGAGGTTCAGCAGCCCGCGCTCGTCGGCACCGGCCAGGAATGGCTTGTCCAGACGGTCGTCGGCCAGGCGGAACGGTACGTTCATCCAGGAACGGTCGGCCTTGTTGATCGGGTTGCTGTAGAGGCCGCTGGCATCGATGAAGTCATACAGCGTGCGCTGCTTCACTTCGTTGAGCTTGCCGATGGCCTCGACGCCGCCTTGCTCCTTGAGCCATTCGAACACCAGGCCCGACAGGTACCAGGCCAGGGTCGGCGGGGTGTTGTACATCGAGCCGTTATCGGCCGCGACCTTGTAGTTGAGCATGGTCGGGCACAGCGAACGGGCACGCCCCAGCAGGTCTTCACGGATGATGCTGACCAGGATGCCGCTCGGGCCGATGTTTTTCTGCGCACCGGCGTAGATCATGCCGAAACGGGAGATATCCACAGGGCGCGAGAGAATGTCCGAGGACATGTCGGCCACCAGCGGTACGTCGCCGGTTTCCGGGATCCAGTTGAATTCCAGGCCGCCGATGGTTTCGTTCGGTGCGTAGTGAACGTAGGCCGCGTCCTTGGACAGGTTCCATTCGTTCTGGCCGGGAATGGCGAAATAGTCATAGGGCTTGGCAGTGCCGGCAACATTGACGCGACCGTAGCGCGAGGCTTCCTCGATGGCTTTCTGCGACCAAATGCCGGTGTCGATGTAGTCGGCGTGGCCGTTTTCCGGCAGCAGGTTCAGCGGAACCTGGGCAAACTGCTGGCTGGCGCCGCCCTGCAGGAACAGCACCTTGTAATCGGACGGGATGTTCAGCAGATCACGCAGGTCCTGCTCGGCCTTGGTGGCGATGGACACGAACTCGTCGCTGCGATGGCTCATTTCCATCACGGACAGGCCCTTGCCCTGCCAGTCGAGAAGTTCACCCTGGGCACGCTTCAAGACCGCTTCAGGAAGCGCCGCCGGGCCGGCACAGAAGTTATAGGCTCTCTTGCTCACATCCAATCTCGCTCTGATCTGGTGGTCACATAAATCTTCATTCAACACCACTGCCCCAAGGGAAGAACTGAATCCGTGGCGAGGGAGCTTGCTCCCGCTTGAGTGCGAAGCGCTCACAAAAGGCTGCTACACAGCCCAGCGGGAGCAAGCTCCCTCGCCACAATGATTCAGCCCCCCTCAGATGAGCAGTATTGGCTCCCACATAAGGGAAGGTGCAGTGTCGCAAATTTTCAAAAGGGACAAACAACAAGGGGGCGAATCTTCATCCGCCCCCCTGCGTGTCCGCTTACGCCTGCGGTTCTTCTTCGTCTGCGGCAGCGTCGAGCGAAGGCTCGTCGCCGGCTAGGTCGTCCGCACCGGCACCGAGGGTACCGTCGAATGCCTCCCCTTCTTCGCCCTCCAGCTCCCCGCCTTCGACTTCCGACGGTTCCTGGACCCGCTCCAGCCCTACCAGCGTTTCATCGCTGGCCAGCTTGATCAGCGTCACACCCTGGGTGTTACGGCCCAGGCTCGACACCTCGTCGACCCGCGTACGCACCAGTGTGCCCTGATCGGAAATCAGCATGATCTCCTCGCCATCAAGCACCTGAACGGCGCCAACCAGACGGCCGTTACGCTCGTTGCTGACCATGGCGATCACGCCCTGGCCGCCACGCTTGTACTCCGGGAACTCACTGATGGCGGTGCGCTTACCGTAGCCACGCTCGGATGCGGTAAGGATCTGGCTGCCTTCTTCGGGGATCAGCATGGAAATCAGCTTCTGCCCTTCTGGCAGGCGCATGCCACGCACACCGCGAGCGGTACGGCCCATGGCGCGAACGTCGGATTCCTTGAAGCGAGTCACCTTGCCACCGTCGGAGAACAGCATGACTTCACGCTCGCCGTCGGTGATGGCAGCGGAAATCAGCACGTCGCCTTCGTCCAGCTCCAGGGCGATCAGGCCCACGCTGCGCTGGCGGCTGAAGGATTCCAGCGGGGTTTTCTTCACGGTGCCGTTGGCGGTGGCCATGAAGATGTAGTGACCTTCGGTGTATTCCTCCACCGGCAACATGGTAGTGATGTACTCACCGTCGTCCAGCGGCAGCAGGTTGACCAGCGGACGACCACGGGCAGCACGGGACGCCTCGGGGATCTCGTAGGTCTTGAGCCAGTACACCTTGCCCTTGCTGGAGAACAGCAACAGCGTGGTATGGCTGTTGGCGACCAGCAAGTGGGCGATGTAGTCCTCGTCCTTGACGCCGGTCGCCGACTTGCCCTTGCCGCCGCGACGCTGGGCCTGGTAGGCGGCAAGCGGCTGGGTCTTGGCGTAGCCGCCGTGGGAAATGGTCACCACGCGGTCTTCTTCCGGGATCATGTCACCCAGGGTCAGGTCCAGGCGCGCATCGAGGATCTCGGTGCGACGCACGTCGCCATACTCGGCGCGGATCACTTCCAGCTCTTCGCGGATCACTTCCATCAAGCGAGTGGCGCTGTTGAGGATACGGATCAGCTCGCCGATCTGGTTGAGGATCTCCTGGTACTCGGCCAGCAGCTTCTCGTGCTCCAGGCCGGTCAGGCGGTGCAGGCGCAGTTCCAGGATGGCCTGGGCCTGTTCCGGGGACAGGAAATACTTGCCATCACGCAGCCCGTATTGTGGATCGAGGTTCTCAGGACAGCACGAGTCGGCGCCGGCGCGCTCGACCATGGTCATCACCGCACTGGACTCCCAAGGCGTGCTGACCAGTGCTTCCTTGGCTTCCGACGGGGTTGGCGAGGCCTTGATCAGGGCAATCACCGGGTCGATGTTCGACAGGGCAACGGCCTGGCCTTCGAGGATATGACCCCGCTCACGGGCCTTGCGCAGCTCGAACACGGTGCGGCGAGTGACGACTTCGCGACGGTGACGAACGAAGGCTTCCAGCAGGTCCTTGAGGTTCAGGATCCGCGGACGACCGTCGATCAACGCCACGATGTTGATGCCGAACACGCTTTGCAGCTGGGTCTGGGCATAGAGGTTGTTGAGGATCACCTCAGGCACCTCGCCACGACGCAGCTCGATCACCACGCGCATGCCGTCCTTGTCGGACTCGTCGCGCAGTTCGGTGATGCCTTCGAGCTTCTTCTCTTTTACCAGCTCGGCGATCTTTTCGATCAGACGAGCCTTGTTCAACTGGTAAGGGAGTTCGGTGATGACGATCTGCTGGCGACCACCGACTTTGTCGATGTCTTCCACGGTCGAACGCGCACGCATGTAAATGCGGCCACGGCCGGTGCGGTAGGCTTCGATGATGCCGGCGCGACCGTTGATGATCGCGGCGGTCGGGAAGTCCGGGCCGGGGATGTACTGCATCAGCTCATCGACGGTCAGCTCGGGATTGTCGATGAGGGCCAGGCAACCGTCGATGACTTCACCGAGGTTGTGCGGCGGGATGTTGGTCGCCATGCCGACGGCGATACCGCTGGAACCGTTGACCAGCAGATTGGGAATACGGGTCGGCATGACCGCCGGGATCATTTCGGTGCCGTCGTAGTTCGGCACCCAGTCCACGGTTTCCTTGTGCAGGTCGGCCAGCAACTCGTGGGCCAGCTTGGTCATGCGCACTTCGGTGTATCGCATGGCCGCGGCGTTGTCGCCGTCTACCGAACCGAAGTTGCCCTGGCCGTCTACCAGCAGGTAGCGCAGCGAGAACGGCTGCGCCATCCGAACGATGGTGTCGTACACGGCAGTGTCGCCGTGGGGGTGATACTTACCGATCACGTCACCGACGACACGGGCGGATTTCTTGTACGGCTTGTTGAAGTCGTTGCCCAGCTCGCTCATCGCGAACAGCACGCGCCGGTGCACGGGCTTCAAGCCATCGCGCGCATCGGGCAGCGCTCGCCCGACGATCACGCTCATCGCGTAGTCGAGGTAGGACTGTTTCAGCTCGTCTTCGATATTGACCGGGAGGATTTCTTTGGCCAGTTCGCCCATGAGAAGCCTGATTCCTTTTTCTGGTGAAACCTCGCACATCCAGACAGGACGAACGAAGCTCGCCGCTGCAGGACAGGTGCCGTGCAGCGACTTACGACAAATCAACGAGTTATGCCATGGATCTGCGCAGTAAAGGCCACCTCGCGAGGCAGCCCTGGAAACCGCCGGATGTTATCACAAGAGCCGCCACGCACCTATCCCCCAGATGCGCATGGTGCGTAGTTAGTTGACCGGTGACAGGCTGATATGCGGTCAGAGGGGCTTAGAGGGGTTGCGGGTGCAGAATCCGGGGGTAAATTCCGGTGATTTGTTGCCTGTAAGGGCCTCATCGCGAGCAGGCACGCTTCCACAGCGCGCTGCATGTGCGTGAAATTTCGTGCGCACCATCGCCCGATGTGGGAGCGAGCCTGCTCGCGATTGCGATATATCTGACGCCAGCTGCCTCAATGCAGCCGCTTGCGGCACATCAATTGAGCAATCTTCGCCGTATCAGGACGCTCGATGATGCCCTTCTCGGTGACGATGACATCGATCAGGTCCGCCGGGGTGACGTCGAACACCGGATCGAAGGCCTCTACGTCCGCGTCCAGGGACTGGCCGCCCACCTTGAGCAGTTCGCGCCCGTCGCGCTCCGTGATTGCCAGGTCTTCGCCGCTGGCCAGGTCCAGGTCGAAGGTGGCACTCGGCGCCACGACCATGAAGCGCACGCCGTGGTGCATGGCACAGACCGCCAGTTGATACGTACCGATCCGGTTGACCACGTCGCCGTTGGCCGCAATGCGATCAGCACCGACGATAACCCAGGTCACCCCCTTGGTTTTCATGATGTGGGCCGCCGCAGCGTCAGCGTTGAGGGTCACTGGAATGCCCTCGCCGGCGAGCTCCCACGCAGTCAGGCGCGAGCCTTGCAGTCCCGGTCGGGTTTCGTCGGCATAGACGCGCTCGACCATGCCTTCGCTGAACGCACCGCGAATGACCCCCAGGGCCGTACCGAAGCCACCGGTGACCAGCGCGCCGGTGTTGCCGTGGGTCAGGATGGCCTGGGCGTTGCCCTGATGCTTGCGGATCAGGTCGACGCCGAGCTGGGCCATGGTCAGGTTGGCTTCGCGATCGCTTTCATGGATCGCGATGGCTTCGGCTTCAAGCACTGTCAGCGGCTCGACATGTTCTTTCAAGCGCCCGATGCGGTCGCGCATCCGCTCCAGTACCCAGGCCAGGTTCGCAGCCGTCGGCCGGGCGTCGGCCAATAGCGTAAAGTCGGCTTCCAGCGCCGTTTGCCAGTCATCGCCCTGTGCGGCTCGGGCGCGCGCCGCCAGCACCACGGCATAGGCCGCACTGATGCCCACGGCCGGCGCGCCGCGCACTGCCCGGGAGCGAATCGCCTCGGCCACATCGGCCGCGCTGGTGCAGGCGATCCAGTTCTGCTCGAACGGCAACACGCGCCGATCCAGCAGGTACAGGGTGCCGTCCCGCCAATCGATGGCTTTCACTTTCTCCGCAGCCAACAGTCGGTCGCGCATCCTTCACTCCGCACTCATGAACAAAAGCCGCCGATTATAGCGAGCCCTCCGGGAAGACGCTCGGGTATACTTCGCCATCCTTTATACCCCATGGAACCCTTCCACGATGCCCAAGCCTGCCGTTGCGCTCGACTTATTATTGCTGCCGACCTGGTTGGTGCCTGTCGAACCCGCCGGTGTCGTGCTCAAGGATCATGGCCTGGGCGTCCGTGACGGTTGCATCGTGTTCATCGGCCCACGGGCCGAAGCCCTCAAGTGTGACGCAGCCCAGGTCCGCGAACTGCCCGGCATGCTGCTCAGCCCGGGCCTGGTCAACGCCCATGGGCATGCTGCAATGACCCTGTTCCGCGGGCTGGCCGACGACCTGCCCTTGATGACCTGGCTCGAACAGCACATCTGGCCGGCCGAGGCCAAATGGGTCGACGAGACATTCGTGCGCGACGGCACCGACCTGGCGATCGCCGAGCAGATCAAGGGCGGCATCACCTGTTTTTCTGACATGTATTTCTTCCCCAAGGTCGCCAGCGAATGCGTCCACGACAGCGGTATACGCGCGCAGATCGCGATCCCGATCCTCGACTTTCCGATCCCAGGTGCAGCCAACGCTGACGAAGCCATTCGTCAGGGCATCGAGTTGTTCGGCGACCTCAAGCATCATCCACGGATCAAAGTCGCATTCGGCCCGCATGCGCCGTACACCGTGGACGATGGCAACCTGGAGAAAATCCGCGTGATCGCCGAGGAGCTGGACGCCCCGATTCACATGCATGTCCACGAAACCGCCTTCGAAGTGCAGCAGGCCGTGGACCAGACCGGTGAGCGACCGATGGCGCGCCTGGGCCGACTGGGCTTGCTGGGGCCGCGCTTCCAGGCGGTGCACATGACGCAAATCAGTGATGAAGACCAGGCCTTGCTGGTAGAAAGCAACTGCAGTGTGATCCATTGCCCGGAATCGAACCTCAAGCTGGCCAGCGGTTTCTGTCCGGTGGAGCGTCTATGGCAGGCCGGGGTCAATGTGGCGATCGGCACCGACGGCGCGGCGAGCAACAACGACCTCGACCTGCTGGGTGAAACCCGCACCGCCGCCCTACTGGCCAAGGCTGTGGCGGGATCGGCCTCGGCCCTGGACGCTCATCGGGCGCTGCGCATGGCCACGCTCAATGGCGCCCGAGCCCTGGGTATCGAAGCCACGGTCGGCTCGCTGGAAGTCGGCAAAGCCGCCGACCTGGTGGCCTTCGATCTGTCGGGGCTGGCGCAGCAGCCGGTCTACGACCCGGTGTCACAGCTGATTTACGCCAGCGGCCGCGACTGCGTGAAACACCTTTGGGTAGGCGGCAAGCCGTTGCTCGAGGATGGCCGGCTGACACGCCAGGACGAAACGCAATTGACCGCCACGGCCCAGGCCTGGGGCCGCCGTATCAGCGGCCGCAACGAATAACCCGCCCCTCGAGCCACGGCTCGGGGCAACTGAATTTCCAAGTTTTTCGAGGATCTGCACATGAGCAACGTCGACCACGCCGAAATCGCCAAGTTCGAAGCCCTGGCCCACCGCTGGTGGGACCGGGAAAGCGAGTTCAAGCCACTGCATGACATCAACCCGCTGCGGGTCAACTGGATTGACGAGCGTGTCAACCTGGCCGGCAAGAAAGTGCTCGACGTCGGCTGCGGCGGCGGCATTCTCAGCGAAGCCATGGCCTTGCGCGGCGCGACAGTGATGGGCATCGACATGGGCGAAGCGCCATTGGCCGTTGCGCAATTGCACCAACTGGAATCGGGTGTCAGCGTGGAGTACCGCCAGATCACCGCCGAAGCCCTGGCCGAAGAAATGCCCGGCCAGTTCGACGTGGTCACCTGCCTGGAAATGCTCGAACACGTGCCGGACCCGTCGTCGGTCATCCGCGCCTGCTTCCGCATGGTCAAGCCGGGCGGCCAGGTGTTTTTCTCCACCATCAACCGCAACCCCAAGGCGTACCTGTTCGCGATCATCGGCGCCGAATACATCATGAAGCTGTTGCCCCGCGGCACCCACGATTTCAAGAAATTCATCCGGCCTTCGGAGCTGGGCGCCTGGAGCCGTATGGCCGGGCTGACCGTCAAGGACATCATCGGCCTGACCTACAACCCGCTGACCAAGCATTACAAGCTGGCCGCCGATGTCGACGTCAACTACATGATCCAGACCCTTCGCGAGGAGTAAGTCGATGCGTCTCAAAGCAGTTCTTTTCGACATGGACGGCACGCTGCTGGACACCGCGCCGGACTTCATCGCCATCTGCCAGGCCATGCGTGCCGATCGTGGCCTGCCGCCCATGAACACGCAGCACATTCGCGACGAGATTTCGGGCGGCGCCCGAGCGATGGTCGCGGTGACGTTTTCCATGGACCCGGAATCGCCCGGCTTCGAGGAACTGCGCCAGGAGTTTCTCGGCCGTTACCTCAAGGGCTGCGCGGTCCATAGCCATCTGTTCGATGGCATGGCCGAGGTGCTGGCGGACATCGAGGCGTCCAATCTGATCTGGGGGGTGGTCACCAACAAGCCGGTGCGCTTCGCCGAACCGATCATGCAGCAGTTGGGCCTGGCCGAACGCTCGAAAGTGCTGATCTGCCCGGACCACGTGAAAAACAGCAAGCCGGACCCCGAACCCCTGACCCTGGCCTGCAAGATGCTCGACCTGGACCCGGCCAGCGTGCTGTTCGTGGGCGACGACCTGCGGGACATCGAATCCGGCCGCAGCGCCGGGACCAAGACCTGCGCCGTGACCTACGGCTATATCCACCCGGACGACAACCCCCGGCATTGGGGCGCGGATGTGGTGATCGATCATCCATCGGCACTGCGCGAAGCGCTGGATAACGCATTGTGCAGTTGCTGAGCTGAGGAACGTGCGACTGCTGTTGTGGCGAGAGAGCTTGCTTCCGCTGGACCGCGAAGCGGGCCCTTTTTTGCGATTGCTGCGCAATCGAGCGGGAGCAAGCTCCCTCGCCACAAAAGCTAGCGCCACCGTCACAGCAATCCATCACCGCTCTAGCCATCGCTACCGTGCGCTTTAACTGTTGAGGTTTTCTATGTTTGATTATTCCGCCCGCCCCGATCTGCTCAACGGCCGGGTGATCCTGGTCACCGGTGCCGGTCGCGGTATCGGCGCCGCTGCCGCCAAGACCTATGCCGCCCATGGCGCTACCGTGCTGCTGCTGGGCAAGACCGAAGCCAACCTGACCCAGGTCTACGATGAAATCGAAGCGGCTGGCCATCCACAACCGGTGGTGATTCCGTTCAACCTGGAAACCGCCCTGCCCCATCAGTACGATGAACTGGCGGCCATGATCGAAACCGAATTCGGTCATCTGGACGGCCTGCTGCACAACGCCTCGATCATCGGCCCGCGCACGCCGTTGGAGCAATTGTCCGGTGAGAACTTCATGCGGGTAATGCACGTGAACGTCAATGCCACGTTCATGCTCACCAGCACTTTGCTGCCGCTGCTCAAGTTGTCCAGCGACGCATCCGTGGTGTTCACCTCCAGCAGCGTCGGACGTAAGGGCCGAGCTTATTGGGGCGCTTATGGCGTGTCCAAGTTTGCCACCGAAGGGCTCATGCAGACTCTGGCAGACGAAGTCGACAGCGTTGCCCGCGTGCGCGCCAACAGCATCAATCCCGGCGCGACGCGCACCAGCATGCGTGCCCAGGCCTACCCAGGGGAAAACCCGCTCAACAATCCGACCCCTGAAGAAATCATGCCGGTCTACCTGTATCTCATGGGGCCGGACAGCGCCGACGTCAACGGCCAGGCGCTCAACGCGCAGTAACGGCATCGGGCTGTGCGCGACATTTTACCGTCGCGCCAGCGCCCCCTGTTCGGGGTGCCCAGCCAGACGAACCGCCAAGACACTGGCACGCAAGGTGCCCGGTTTTTAACTCAACCGTTTGATTAGCCGGCAGTTTCTGTCCAACTGAACCGAATGGCACGACTTTCGCTCTAACCTTCCTCAAACACGCCATGTTCGGCGGGAAATGGACGGTGAGACGAGCACTTACGCCTGCAAAGAAGCGGACTAAACTCAAATCATTGTCCTACGGGACTGAAGGACCAGTAAGACGCGCAGCCCAAAGCCGCGACACCCTGCCTGTCGGGACAGATTCAGCTTAGGGGCTTACGCCATATGAAAACGCCCACCCAGTTCAACGCGATCGACTTCGACAGCGCCAAGTTGCAGCGCCTGGGCTTTGGCCAGGCCTCGCCGCTCGTCGCGCGGCCGATCAGTCTGTCGCAGCTGCGCCAGCAACTTAACCAACAGTTACAGACCAGCCTGGAGCCACAACGCATCCTGGGTCTGTTTTTCCGTGAGGTTCAGCGCCTGGTGCCCCTGGATGCGTTGGCTTACCAGCACAAAACCAGCGATCTGCGCCTGGAATTCGGGCAACGCGGGCATCACACTCTCTGCTACAACCTGCGCCATGAAGGCGAAGACCTGGGTGAACTGGTGTTCCGCCGCAACCAGCGCTTTGCCGAATCGGAGCAGAGCGACCTCGAAGCCGCCATGTCAGCGTTGTTGTATCCGCTGCGCAACGCCCTGCTCTACCGCGCCGCCACGCAAAGCGCCCTGCGTGATCCGCTGACCGGCACCGGTAACCGAGTTGCCATGGACCAGACCCTGGCACGAGAGATCGACATGGCCCGGCGTCATTCGCAGCCCTTGTCACTGCTGATGCTCGACATTGATCATTTCAAACGGATCAACGACAGCCATGGGCATGGCGCCGGCGACGAGGTGCTCAGGGCGGTAGCCGAGTCGATCAAGACTGAGCTGCGCAACGTGGACATGGTGTTCCGGTTCGGCGGTGAAGAGTTCCTGATCCTGCTGGCCAACACCAGCCGGGAAGCCGCCGCCCTGATCGGCGAACGCCTGCGCTACGCCGCCCAAATCCAGGATTACTTTGCCGCGGGCACGAGGATTGAACTGACCGTCAGCCTGGGGTGTGCAACGCTGCTGCCGGGTGAGTCGGCGGAAAGCCTGTTGCGTCGGGCCGACAGTGCACTGTACGTAGCCAAGCGCGAAGGCCGCAATCGGTTGGCAATGGCGGGCTGAGGGATATTCTCAAAAAGCCCGCCTACGGCTATCGCGAGCAGGCTCGCTCCCACAGGGGGCGTGGGGCGCTGAGTAAATCAGTGTCTATCGCAGGCTCAATGTGGGAGCGGGCTTGCCGCGAAGGCGGCGGCACATCCGGCACCTTTGCAAGCAGCCCCACCGTTTTCGCGAGCAAGCCCGCTCCAACAGGAGTTGGGTGGCCGAACATATCTCTCGAAACAACTGTGGGAGCGAGCCTGCTCGCGATGAGGGCCTGGCGGTCAACCTCCCCGTTGACTGCACAACCCCCCTCGCAAGCTGACTCACTCCCACAGCAGATTACTTATTCCAAGCGTACCGAATCAGCTCCCGGCCAGCGCCAGGCGCTCGCGGTTGGCGGTGGTCTTGCCCACCGACTCCGCTTGTTCCAACTGCATGCACCGCTCCAGGAACAGATACATGTAGTCATAGCTCTTGCACACGGCCTGGCGCAGCTCGGTTTGCAGGGCCTTGCTCGGATTCATGCCACCCAGGGTGCAGATGATCTCCAGGGCTTCCCACGGATGAGCATCGTCGTATTGGGCATGCATCTTCAGCCATTTCATGGCCCGCTTGCGCTCTTCCTCAGGGAAGGCCGCCGCGTAGACGCCAGTAGAGCACACCAACGCCGACCACTCCCCGGTCGCGCCCTCGATGGCGTAGTTGGTCGCGGCGATGGCCACGATCAGCGAATCCGACGAGCTGGTGTGCCAGCACCAGTGGCTCAAAGCATGAAGCTCGGGCGGCACCTGCTGGGCTTGCAGCTCCTCCAGGGTCACGCCGTGGGCGGCGCTCCAATTGACCCAGTAGTCGGCATGGTTGAGTTCGACACGGATGTTGCGCATTAGCCAGCGACGCGCCATGTCCTCGCCAGGATGGCGGGCAAAGCGGGTCTTGGTGAGGTTCTGTGCCATGTATAAAGCGAACTGTTCTACGACCGGCCATCCCCCAATGAGGTAATGACGCATGGTCTTGGCGCTGAGCTTGTTATCGCGCATGCGCTGATACAGCTCGTGTTCGACAACCCGGCGCTTGCTCTCGCTGCAATCGGCAATGAGCTGTTGGGCCCATTTCGGATAGCTTGTGGCGTCCATGAGCGGGCCTGTTCGGTTGAATGTGTCGATCACTGTCGGGCTCCTTTTGATTGTGATTTTTTCCGGACCAACAAGAGTTTCAGCGGAACGTGCCGGGGGCCTTGAATAACAGCGGCTGGGGCCGGGCCGGCCTGCATGACAATGTGTCACAGGTAAACAATTGCGGACGCTCGATCACATACCCTTGGGCATAATCCACCCCGATCTCCAGCAATGCCTGCTCGATCTGGGTGGTTTCAACAAACTCGGCAATCGTACGCTTACCCATGACGTGGCCGATGTGATTGATCACCTCGACCATTGCACGGTTAATCGGGTCGTCCAGCATATCCTTTACGAAACTCCCATCGATCTTCAGGAAGTCTACAGGTAAATGTTTCAGGTAAGCGAATGAAGACATTCCGGCGCAAAAGTCGTCCAGCGAGAAGTAACAGCCCAAGCTCTTGAGTTCATTGATAAAGCGGATCGCACTGCCCAAATTCGCGATAGCGCTGGTTTCGGTAATTTCAAAACAAATCATTTCCGGCGGAATCGAATACGCCGCGAACTGTTTACGCAGGAAGTCGAGGAACGCCTGATCTCCGATAGTCGTGCCTGACAGATTGATCGCACACATCGCCATCGGTCCTTGGGGCGAATCATCCAGGCACTGGCGGATGATCCTGAATACATTTTCCACCACCCAACGATCGAGCGATGTCATCAGGCCATAGCGTTCCGCCGCGGGAATGAAGCTGTCCGGCAAGATCATCCGCCCGGCTTCATCGTGCAGGCGCAGCAGGATCTCGATATGCCCGCCGCCATGGTCACCCGGGCCCAAGGCAGCGATTTCCTGGGCATAAAGACAGAAGCGGTTTTCTTCCAGGGCCATGTGCAAACGCTGCACCCAGGCCATCTCGCCAAAACGCAGCGACAGTTCCGAGTCGTCGGCATGGTAGACCTGGACCCGGTTGCGGCCCTTCTCCTTGGCCATATAGCAGGCCATGTCGGCGGCACGCAGGGAGGCCTCCAGAGTGGTCGGCGCGTGGGCGATGTGCACCAGGCCGATACTCACTGTGGTCACGAATGGCCGGCCTTTCCAGACAAAGTGCAGGTTCTGCACGGTCTGGCGCAGCCCCTCGGCGATTTTTTCCGCCGCCTCGGGCGAACAGTTCTCCAGCAAGATACCGAACTCATCCCCGCCCAGCCGGGCCAGGGTGTCGTTTTCCCGCAGCCCCGACTGCAACAAGGCGCAGATATGACGCAACAGCTCATCGCCCGCCGCATGACCACAGGTGTCGTTGACTAACTTGAACTGGTCCAGGTCGAGGAACATCAAGGCATGCCGACCGGCCTGGCGCGAGAGATTATGCAAGGCCTGCTCGAGGCGATACTCGAACTCCCGGCGGTTGGCCAGGCCCGTCAAGGCATCATGGGTGGCCTGCCATGACAGGTTGGCGATGTACTGGCGCTCCTGGGTCATGTCGTGCAGCACCAGGACCGCGCCACTGACCTTGCCGGCATGACGGATCGGCGCCCCCACCAACGTCACCGACACGGTGCTGCCGTCCAGGCGCTGGATCAGCTTGGAATGCTCGCTGGCACCACTGAGGCGGCCGCTGAGGATGTGCTCGATCAGGGTCAGACCTTCGGCCTGTGCGTTGTCATCGAGCAGATTGAACAGCGCCCCCAGGGGCAACCCCGTGGCGTGTTCGGCCTTCCAATGGGTCATCGCCTCGGCGGCGGGGTTCATGTAGGCGATAGCGCCTTCGACGTCGGTGGTAATCACCCCATCGCCGATGGATTGCAAGGTAATCTGCGCCCGCTCTTTCTCCAACTGCAGCGCATTGGCGAATACCTGGCGCTGAGCCAGTAATTTGTGCGTGCGCAACAACGCCAGGACGATCAGACCCAGGGCGGTGGCAAAGTTGGTCACCAGCAGCAGCCGCAAGATGAAGCGCGACCCCTCCCCCAGTGCATCACTGAACGCCTTGGCCGCCGGGGTGACGGAGTCGTTGATGGCAAAGATCCGCGCTTTCCAGCCGCGGACGTCGGTTTGAGAAGCCGAGCCAGCGGTAATACTGCGGTGCATCTCCTGGGCGACATTATCCAGTTCGATCAGGTAACCGTCCCCCACCGTCCAAAGATCGATGGCTTCTTCCAGGTAACTGAAATGACGAAAGTTCAGGTACAGCCAGATCAGGCTGGCGACGTCGTCCGGGTGATTGCCACCCTTGAGGATGCCGGCCCTGGCCGCTTCCAGGTCCGGCGGCTCGCGGTCCAGCGCTACCCGCAGTTCATGACCGCCCTCGGGCACGGCGATGGCTTGCTGATACTTGCGAAAGATTACCTCGTCGCGACTGTCCGCATAGAGGTTGAGGTAATAGATGGCGTCTTTCTGGCCCTTGGACCAGAGACTTTCCCCCGCTACATAGCCGCGAACCGCAGACAACACATAAAGGCTGACGCCTCCCAACAGCGCCTGAAACAGGACGACGGCGATAAAAGGCCACACGATGCCCAACAACCGGGGGGTTCCGAGAGTCCGCGCTTGATTCATGAGTTCCCTGTATAGGCTCGTCGACCAGCCATCAGACCGATCATTCCAGCAAGACTAGGAGTAGCAGCAGTTCCCCGCAAGAGGTCATACAGGATTTAGCGTTGGGCCTGCCCGAATGCCTGAATCACCACCGGTGGCTGACAGTGAAAACCGCCAGAAAGGTTACAACCTGCCGCAAGTCCATACATATCTACCGCCCCTGATTCTCCTGGACTGATCGAATAAGAGCCCTCTGCGCTCCTCGCCATTTTTAGCGACTGGAGCTTCGTTAGTTATCAGGGACGTCACTATGCAGTCTTTACCCACTACTGATCTTTCATTACTTGACCAACGGCCATCCCATGTCCAGGTTCACCAAGGTCTGCTGGATGAATACGACGCGCTGTTGGCATTGATGCGAAACAATGAAACATCCCCAGACAGATTCGTCGACAAGCTGGTTACACCCAAGCCTCACTCACCCATGGCCCTGGAAAATGAAATCGGGCAGCGTGCATTACAGGCGCTGATCGAAGACAAGGCATACCAGGCACTGTGCGGCACGCTCAATGCGTTACACGACACACTGACGGTCACGCTGAAAGAGGGCAGAGTCTTTTACTCGGCACGCCAGAAGAACGGTCCGGACATTGTCCAGCTTGAACTCGACAAGAAGCCTGCTTTAAGTGAGTTACTGAAAGGCATTGAAAAATCCGTCCTGAGACTGGCGGGAAAGATCCGCTTCGACGGCCGGTTCTCACTGATCAGAATGACCCGATTCTATGGGATCGCCCCTTGGGATCCGCAAGACGCCGCACAACGCCAAGCCACGATCGATGCATTGGAGGAGCAACGTGCTCGCCATTCGCTGGGACTGTGGCATGGCGTAAATTTCGACGAACCGAGCCAAGAGCCAACGGCCGCGCAGGCCTTGGTCGACAGTCAGATCATCGGTACGGTGGGCCAATTGCTCCCCCCATCGCAGACGTCCTTGCTGGCTTACCTCGACTCCGTCGATATCGGCAACCTGTCAGCGACAACGGTCCGCGCGAAACCGTCGATGTACCTCGAAACGATCCTGCAATCTGCAAAAGCCCAGGCGTTGGCAAACAAACTGCTGCAAGCTCTGGGTTGGTACGGCGGCCAGGCCGGCGAAGAAACCGCTCCGCAAATACGCTACCAGTTGCTGATCAAGACCCTTCGCCTGTGGATCACCTCGACAGGAACCGACAACCCGGACGGCATCGCCGGCTACCGTTGGCAAAAGTCGTCCAATTGGGGGAAAAGCTACCAGCAGATCCTGACCGCGTTCGAAGCCCACCTGGTCACGACAAAACGCGCCGCGTCCGCGAATGAATCCGTTCTGATTGCAGGCCTTTTCCTACCATTGTTCCCGGCAGAGTTCCAGGTTCGCGATATACCGCCGCAATTGCCCTACCGAAGCTCCACCGTTTGGGTGAATTTTGTCCATGGGGTCCATCTCGCCAAGGCCATTGATCCGCTGTTGCTGCAACGACTGAATTTCCAACAATTGGTCGATCTCCCTATCAGGCAGGCCGCAGAAGCAACGACTGAAGATTTGAAGCTGATCACGCTGACCCGACTGAAACCGATGCAGGAATGGGCGGTGACAAATGGCGTGCTTGCCTACAACGCCGACGCCAACTATACGACGCAAGACATGCAGGACGCCGCGCAGAAGCTCGACGCTGTAATCGACAGCCTGAACAGCGCCATCCGCTGGCTCGATAGTCCCCCGCCCGAAAGACTGAACATTGCCAAACTCAGAATGGCTCGGCTTTTTGGTGAAGGCCGTTTCGTGTCGGACGGTATAAAGCTGATCAAGGAAGCCGATGCTGCATACACCGGTACACAGTTACGCCTCATGGCCCCCATTGGTAAACGTGTGCCTGACGCCTATTCGTTTGTGGATGTCTATGCCTCCGGGCAGCTCTATGAAAGGAAATGGTTCTTTACTGGCCCGGATGGAAAATCTCCAACCGATCTCTGGTTGAAAATCGACGGTGATCGAACCGTACAGACGAATCTGTCGTGGCCGGAGCTATTTGCTATCCCTCCTGAGCGCAGAACATTGCCAGATATCGAGCAGACGTTCACGACTCACTTCAAGATCCACATCAATTGGATCAGGAGCGCCTATAGAACGCTGATCACTCATCTACTCGCTTCCCTTCCCTTGGCTGGTCGCCACCGCTTGGAATATGGGTCGGTCAAGATCTATACGTTAAGAAAAGCAACTACGGGTATTGAGGCGGCGAACGAAACACAAGACGACACGCTTTCCCTGCGGGCGCGTAATGGTTTCATCCTCTCAGCGACCCGGGACAATGAAACGTCCTACTTTGAACTCCTGCCCAAGGCGGGAATCATTCGATGCCGAACAGATGTCACTCCCCAGCATATTGGCGCAGAACCAAAGACAGAAAGGTGGAGAATCAGTCACGGTTCGTCCGTGACCGTGACCGTGGCAGGTCATAAAAGCCTCCCGTTCGACTGGGATGCCCATGAGAAAGGAACCGCTCCGCGCGCTGACGCAGAATGCCTCGCCATCATGGATCAACTGGGCGACACACTTGAACCGGTTGATAGCAACGATATCAACGCCCTGCCGTATACATTGGAATCGAAGACCACCCAAAGAATCACGCGGCACATCGCCCAGCACCTGCTGTTCCTGGATGAGAAAGCACTGCGCGATAGCTGTTATGGGGAGACCGAATTCGATCGTGAAGAAGCCAATCGCAAGAAAGTCCTCGAAGTGGCGAAGACGGTCGTGCCTTTCTGGAGCAGCATCGAAGACCTGAGTTCAGGAAGTCGTGAGCGACTGGCCAGGGGTGCGTTTGGTCTTTTCATTGATTTGGCCTCCTTCGTCCTTCCCATCGGAAAGTTCGCCTCAGGCTCATTGAAGCTGGTCAACACAGTAGGCAAATGGACCATCCGCGAAACACTTCCCGCCTTCGCGAAACTCACGGGCACCTTGCTCAATGCCACTCTGAACCCCCTCGATGGCATTCCAGGCTTGCTGCGTGCCGGTAGCCAAAGCGCGTACCGGCTCGGTAAGAGCGGTTATCTGAATCTCAAGACCTTGACCGGCAGAGCGGGACACTATGACTTTGTAAAGGGCACGAGCCAGGTCACTGATCCAGGACGATGGCGGCCTCTGCTGCCAAATGACCAACTCAGTACAGTACGAGGGGTTGATGATGTTCCGGTACGCAATATCGGCTCCTCGGATAGAACCGACTACCGCCTGATCGACCCGCTATCGTCCAGACCCTACGGCCCATCATTGACCGACGACTCGGACGAATTGTCGTTAGGACGCTCCTACTACAACTCGCGGGCCACGACCGACACCGAAGTCATCGTCGAAGTACCTGAAACAACGCGCGTGCGCGAACGGCTGGAAGTCGATGGCAACCGCACGCTTTATCTGGATGATGTTCCTTACCGGTTGAACAAGGGAGTCCTGCGCCGCGCCAGCCACCTGGATGCCAGTGAAATACTCCAGAAGCGCCCATGCCGGGTACGCCGCGCACCCGGTGAGGTGTGCAAGACAAAATATGTATTGCCAGGCAAGCCGGCCGAACGACCGCCTGCCGGGGAGTTTGAAACCGAACTGAGCTGGGCCCCCTGGTTTGGCGATACGACGCTCTATCCTTCCGTGCCGAAAACTGCCGACGAGCGTGCCCTGTTGGCGTTTGAAGGAAAGATCTATGAGCTCAAGGACGGTAAGCTCAACACCTACAAAGGACGACCCGAATGGATTGGCCTGAAGAGCAAAATTCCCATCCCCAGGGAAACGATCTGCGCGACAGTGGAGTTCCAGACCGGTCTGTATGGAGGAATCAAAGTCACCGGCACAGCAGAAAAAATCGACGATATACACGAGACGGGCGCGCTTATCATCCGCTCCATCGATGAAAAATATACGTACGTTTTCACGCGATTGAATTTCGACGACTACTACATGACGAAACTGTCCTCTACGGACAGCATCGAGTCCCCGCTTACTCTGAAGAAACTGGGGCCCGACGACCTGGTGCCAGGCTCTGTGGGTGAGGAACTGCATCGGGTGTACATCGGCTCACTGAATGCAAACAACGCCGCGAGGATTTACGGAAGAGAGCAGGTCGAACTGGCGCTGGACAAGATTGATGAAATTTCAATCCCTATCGGCGCACCGGACCACCCGCCTTCGAACATGAAGTGGGTGAAGGTCAATACCTACCCCGCAGAAGCCGTGTTGTTTGATCGCAGAACCCGCATGATTGTCTCTGACTTGCCCAACGGCGCCGCCGTATGGAAGCCCTCCAGGCAGGCGCCCGAAGCACTGCAAACGTCAACAGCGGACATTTTCAATGCGCTCTTTACAACTCCTTCCGGCGGCGCTTCCGCGCAATCGACCGTTCGAACAGTCACTATCCATGACGCCATGCTGGAGCTGCAAAAGATCCTCCCGACCCAGAATCAGAAGAACATTGCGTTCGCCAGCGTTACCACCACGTCGGGGCACAAGGAAATTTATGTCAGTGTCTCCGGCATCGAGGACTACACCCGGCATCTGCCACTGTTCAAGTCCAATAGCGGACTGACCGAGATCACAGTGGGTGATGTCACTTACTTCAATGTCGATGGGCTCAGGAACCCTATCGACCCGGCCGCCCTTAGCCTGAGTCCCGACGGCAAACTGCTGGCTATCCCCCACCTCATGGATGCTCCTGGCAGCTCGGACAGATTGAGTCGGATCACTTCCGGGGACAGTGAAAGCAAGTTGATTGGCTACCTCAGTGAAAAATATCCGGGCCCCGAAGACATTAAGTCAATCACCGTGGCGACCACCTTGCCGCCCTGCGAATCCTGTTCGATTGTCATGAAGGAGTTCGGCCATGAGCGCGGGGCCGATGCGCTGAACGTCATCTGGGGACAACGACGCAAGCGTCCGGCCGAAGAGATGAGCACCTCTACCGACTCGGACTGAACCTGCGTCATCAATGCTGTTGCAGGTGCCCATAGAGCCTGGCATAGAGGCCGCCATCAGCGATCAGCTGCTGGTGGCCGCCGTCCTCGGCGATCCGACCACCATCGAAGACCAGCACTCGGTCAGCCTGTTTTACGGCCGACAACCGATGAGCGATAACCAACGTGGTGCGGTTGCTCAGGAACCGGGCCAGCGCCTGGTGCAGGTTATATTCGGTGGCGGAGTCCAAGGCGGATGTCGCCTCGTCGAGAATGACGACTTTGGGCTCGGCCAACACCATGCGTGCAATCGCCAGGCGCTGGCGCTGCCCGCCCGACAGGCGCACCCCGGAACGCCCCACCACACTGTCCAGTCCCTGAGGCAAAGCGCGTACCGTGGAATCGAGCTGGGCGATTTCCAGCGCTCGCCAACAAGCGTCGTCGCCACACTCGCGGCCCATGGCAAGGTTGGCGCGTACCGTGTCGTTGAACAGCGCCGGGTGTTGCAGCACCACCGCGACGTTCTCCCGGATGGTGTCCAGGCCGATCTCTTGCTGCGTGGCCCCGCCAAAACGAATATTGCCTGACTGCGGCGTGTACAGCCCCAGCAACAGTTGCACCAGGGTGCTCTTGCCCCCGCCGCTGGCGCCAACGATGGCCACCTTCTCCCCCGGCGCGATGGACAGGTTCAGTTGGTTGAGCACCGGTTCCTCGCCGTAGCCGAAACTCAGGCCGTGGATGTCGATACCCACGGTGTCGCGCCCCTTGAACGGATCGATGCCACCGGCGTACTGAGGCTCGTCGGCTCGGGCCAGCAGCTCATTGATCCGGCTCAACGCACCGCCAGCCGCATAAAACGCGTATTGCAGATTCAGCAGCTGCTCGACGGGGCCGATCATGAACCAGAGGTAACTGAACACCGCCAGCATCTGGCCGATGGACAGGTCGGAAAACACCACGGTGAGCATGGCCGCGGCGCGAAAAATGTCGATACCGAACTGGAACAGCAGGCCACTGGCGCGGTTCGAGGCGTCGGTTTTCCACTGCGAGTTCACCGCATAGTCACGCACTTCACGGGCGCGCGCGCCCAACCGACCGAGAAAGTAGCCCTGGCGGTTGCCGGCGCGCACTTCCTGGATGGCGTCCAGGGTTTCGGTCAGGGCCTGGGTAAACCGCGAGGTGCTGTCGTTTTCCAGTTTCTTGAGGTGCTTGACGCGCTTGCCCAATTGCACCGTGGCGTAGATCACCAGCGGATTGAACAACAGGATCAGCAGTGCCAGCTTCCAATGCATCCACACAAGGATGCCGGCAGTGCCCACCAGCGTCAGCATCGCCACCAGAAAACGACTGAGGGTCTCGCCGATGAATTTGTCGAGAGTCTCCAGGTCGGTGACCAGGTGGGCCGCCACCGTGCCGCTGCCCAGGCTTTCGTATTCGCCCAGGGAGATACGCTTGAGACGCTCGATCAAGCGCACGCGAATGCGATAAACGATGTCCTTGGCCAGGCTGGCGAATAACCGCGCCTGCAGCACGTTGAAGAGCAAGGCAGCGCAGCGCAGCGCCAGGGTCACCAGCAGCATCAACCCGATGTAGCCGGCAGCCCGTTGCCAGCCGGTCGGCAACGCCAGGTCCATGATCTTCAAGGCTGCATCGCCGCGCCCCAGCAGCACTTCGTCCACCAACAGCGGCAGCAGCAATGGAATGGGTACGCTGCACAGCGTCGCCAGCACGGCCACGCCGTTGGCGATCCACAAGGCTTTTTTATGTTTGAAGGCCAGGCGACGGATTTGCGCCCAGCTCAATCGATCGATGTGCTGCGGGGCGGACGCGCCCTCGGGTCGGTCAGGCACAGGCGGCGCGCTCCAGCCAGCGCCCGAGCAAGGGCGACAACTGGCTCAGCGGCTGATAGCCGTTGGTGAGCAGGGCCAGTTGGCCGTCACGCTCGGCCAGCAGCGTCGGGAACCCGGCGATGCCCAAGTCCTGTACCCAGGTGAAATCCGCCGCGGTGGCCGCGTGTTGATCGGCGCGGTCGAACGCGGCGGCGAATTCGATGCGCGGCAAGCCGGCCTGTTCGGCCAGCTCCACCAGGACGCTGGCGTGAGTGACGTCGCGGCCTTGCACATAAAAAGCCTGCTGAATCAGTTTCACCAGGCCCCAGGCCAGGTCCGGCGCCAGGCTGCGAGCGGTGACCACCGCCCGGCACGCCGGTTCGGTGTCGTAGACAAAACCGTCCGGCAAGGCGCCTTCGAATTTGAAAGGCTGGCCGGTGGCCTGAGTCACGGCCTGCCAGTGTTCAAGAATGTAGCGCCGGGTCGTCGGCTCCAGCGCCGAACCACTGCCAGTGCGCAAACCGCCCACCACCAGATGCAGTTCGACGCCAGCGGCGTGCGCCTGCTCGACCAATGCGTCAGCCACTGGCGCGAAGCCCCAGCACCAGGAACACATCGGGTCCATCACATAGAGCAGGCGTGACGCCATGGGTTCAAGCCTCGGAAGATTGCTGCTTGTAGTTGTAGCCGATCGGGTGCGGCATGTTGCGAGCCTTGGCCAGCTCGATCTGCTTCTGCCGGTCGATAGCACTGCGTCGGGTTTTCTCACTCAGCTTGTCCCAGCAATGGGGGCAACTGATGCCGGGCACGTAGTGCTCGGAGGCACGGTCTTCGACACTGACGGGCGTGCGACAGGCGTGACATTGATCATAGTCGCCCTCGCTGAGGTCGTGGCGAACCGTCACGCGGTTGTCGAACACGAAGCAGTCACCGCGCCACTTGGTTTGTTCCTGGGGCACCTCTTCGAGGTATTTCAGGATACCGCCCTTGAGGTGATAGACCTCGTCAAAGCCCTGACTGAGCATGTAGCTGGAGGCTTTTTCACAGCGAATGCCACCGGTGCAGAACATCGCCACTTTCTTATGTTTGGCCGGATCGAAATTGGCCTTGATGTAATCGGGAAACTCGCGAAAGCTGGTGGTCTTCGGGTCGATGGCGCCTTCGAAGGTGCCGATGGACACTTCGTAATCATTGCGAGTGTCGATCAACAGCACCTGCGGATCGCTGATCAGCGCGTTCCAGTCCTGCGGCTCGACATAGGTGCCGACCTGCTTGTTCGGGTCCACGCCTTCGACGCCCAGGGTGACGATTTCTTTCTTGAGCTTGACCTTGGTGCGATAGAACGGCTGTTCGTCGCAGTACGATTCCTTGTGGTCGATGTCGACCATGCGCGGATCGTTGCGCAGCCAGGCCAGCAGGCCGTCGATGCCCTCGCGGGTACCGGACACCGTGCCGTTGATGCCTTCATGGGCAATCAGCAAGGTGCCTTTGATGCCATTGTCGAGCATGGCCTGAAGCAAAGGCTCACGCAGCTCGACGTAATCTTCAAGGGTGACGAACTTATACAGTGCCGCCACGACAATGGGTTGTGTCATGGGTGTTTCTCCAGGTGGCTACCCTCGCAAAGGGTGAACCGGATGCGAAAAAAAACGCGCCGGGTCAGCGGCGCGTTGCGGATTCTAACAAATACACGGTGGCTTTAGGAGCACACCTGTGGCGAGGAGAGCTTGCTGTGGCGAGGGAGCTTGCTCCCGCTCGGCGGCGAAGCCGTCGCCTGCGTCATTTCAGGGGGACCGCTTCGCGGTCCAGCGGGAGCAAGCCCCCTCACCACGCAAAGCGCTTCACCACTGCACGCTCCCTGCCACAGCGCCTGAATCAGTGCTTACTGCCACCGGCACAAGTCGGCGAGGCCGGGGCCGCATCGACCTGGGCCCATTCTTCGGGGGTGTAGGTGTGCAGCGCCAACGCATGGAACTCGCCCATCAGCTCGCCCAGCGTGCCGTAGACCTTCTGGTGGCGCTTGACGCGATTGAGCCCCTCGAACTGCCGGCTGACCACCACGGCCTTGAAGTGGGTCTGTAGCCCACGGCTGTGCATGTGGCTTTCATCCAGCACTTGCAGATGCTCGGGCTGCAACAGCCCGAGGGTCGATTCGATGCGTTGTTGCATGCTCATACCGGGCTCCGCTTACGGCTTTTTCTTGGCTGGGGCGGCGGCTTTTGGCTCAAGCTCGGCGGTCATGTCGGCCAGCAGCTTGTTGACCACCGGCACCGCGCTTTCAAGCTTGGCCTGGGTCAGTTGGGCGGATTGCTGGGTCAGCTGCGGCATCTTCTCCAGCACCTTCTTGCCCAGTGGCGACTGGTAGAACGCTACCAGGTCCTTGAGCTCCGATTCGCTGAAGTTGCTGGTGTAGAGCTTGACCATGTCCGGCTTGAGCTTGTTCCAGCCGATGGCCTGGTCCAGGGCGGCATTGGCCTTGGCCTGGTAGGTTTCCAGGGTGGCTTTCTTCGATTCGGGGGCCTTGGTCTGTTCGAAGCGCTGGGCAAACATCTGTTGCACCTGCATATATACCGGGGTGCCCAGCTTGTCGGCGTGCGCCAGGGTCAGGAACGCTTCGGCGCTGGCGTTGTGGCTGGCGGTATCGGCGAAAACAGGGCCGCTGGCACACACCAGAGCAACTGCGGTACAGATGGCACGAAGACGGGTCATCGAGTTTCCTTTCATAACAGGCGAGGTAAAACCCCAAGGGCGACCATTCTGCGCCTAAAAAACGCCGGGGCTCAACCCTCAGGCTTGCCGGGCCCGATTGACGGGCCCGACCCACCACTCCTAAATTGAAGGACGATTGAAGGAACCGGCGCAGCCCGTCAGGGCCTAAACTGCGCATTCAGCCCTTGAAGGAGTTTGACCCGATGAGCCGTATCGAAACCGACAGCCTTGGCCAGGTTGAAGTCCCGGAGCAGGCCTACTGGGGCGCCCAGACCCAGCGCTCGATGATCAACTTTGCCATCGGCGAGGAGCGTATGCCGCTGTCGGTGCTGCATGCCCTGGCGCTGGTCAAGAAGGCCGCCGCCCGCGTCAATGACCGCAATGGCGACCTGCCCGCCGACATCGCCCGCCTGATCGAACAGGCCGCCGACGAAGTGCTGGCGGGCCAGCATGACGACCAGTTCCCGCTGGTGGTCTGGCAGACCGGCAGCGGCACCCAGAGCAACATGAACGTCAACGAAGTCATCGCCGGCCGTGCCAACGAGCTGGCAGGCAACCCTCGTGGCGGCAAGAGCCCGGTGCACCCCAACGATCATGTCAACCGCTCCCAGAGCTCCAATGACTGCTTCCCGACCGCCATGCACATCGCGGCGGTCCAGGCGGTCTATCAGCAACTGCTACCGGCCATCGCCGAATTGTCCGGTGGCCTGGCGGAACTGGCGGCGCGCCACATGAAACTGGTCAAGACCGGCCGCACCCACATGATGGACGCCACGCCGATCACCTTTGGCCAGGAGTTGTCGGCGTTCATTGCCCAGCTCGACTATGCCGAACGGACCATCCGCGCGGCGCTGCCGGCGGTCTGCGAGCTGGCCCAGGGCGGTACGGCGGTGGGCACCGGGCTCAATTCGCCCCATGGCTTTGGCGAAGCGATTGCCGCCGAGCTGGCAGCGCTGTCGGGCCTGCCGTTTGTCACCGCGCCGAACAAGTTTGCCGCGCTGGCCGGCCACGAACCCCTGACTGCACTGTCCGGCGCGCTGAAAACCCTGGCCGTGACCCTGATGAAAATCGCCAACGACCTGCGCCTGCTGGGCTCGGGTCCACGCGCAGGGTTCGCCGAGGTGAAACTGCCGGCCAACGAGCCGGGCAGTTCGATCATGCCGGGCAAGGTCAACCCGACCCAGTGCGAAGCCTTGTCGATGCTCGCCTGCCAGGTCCTGGGCAACGACGTGACCATCGGGTTCGCCGCCAGCCAGGGCCATCTGCAATTGAACGTGTTCAAGCCGGTGATCATCCACAACCTGCTGCAATCGATCCGTCTGCTGGCCGACGGCTGCAGCAACTTCCAACAACATTGCATTGCCGGGCTCGAGCCGGATGCCGGGCAGATGGCCGCGCACCTGGAGCGCGGATTGATGCTGGTGACCGCGCTGAACCCGCATATCGGCTACGACAAATCGGCCGAGATTGCCAAGAAAGCCTACAGCGAGGGCCTGACCCTGCGCGAAGCGGCCTTGCAGCTGGGCTATCTGACCGATGAAGAATTCGATGCCTGGGTAAGGCCGGAGAATATGCTGGAGGCGGGTAGCCAGGGCTGAGTGTGGCGTGACTGACGGGCCCTCATCGCGAGCAGGCTCGCTCCCACAGGAGATCCCACTCGGACACAAAATAAGTGCGCGCTGAAGATCCAAATGTGGGAGCGAGCCTGCTCGCGATGGGGCCAGTGGGTTTGACATCTTCTGCGCCTGCCATACCTCCATCGCGAGCAAGCCCGCTCCCACAGGGGAACGGTGCCCCCTATCGTTCTACAACCATCCGCTGCCGTCGGGCCCTGAGTCCGGCGATCAGCGACGGCCCCAGCGCAACCAGGGCCGACCCCAGCACCACCAACACCGCCCCGCCATACCCCAACAGGTTGATCTGCTCGGCATGCACGTAATCGGGCCACCACCAGGCCGCGATGGCTACGGCGGCGAAGGTCACCAACGGAGTGATCGCCAGCGTTGCGCTGACCCGCGAGGCTTCCCAATGGGCCAGGGCCTCGGCAAACGCGCCGTAGGCAATCAGGGTGTTGAGGCAACAAGCGAGTAACAGCCAACCTTGCAGCGGGCTCAGTTGCAGGGCCTCAAGCGGATGTACCCAAGGGGTGAGCAACAAAGCGCAGAACAGGTAGATCACCATCATCACCTGCAATGAATTCCACACCGTCAGCAATTGCTTCTGGCCCAGGGCGTAGAAGGTCCAGACCGTCGACGCCAGCAACACCAGCAGCACCCCGGCGGTGTACTCGCTCAGGGACGTCAGCAACTCAACGAGACGCTGGTTGAAAAACAGCGCGAAACCGATCAACAACACCGCCAGGCCGATGCCCTGCCCGACGCTGAAGCGCTCCTTGAACACGAACAGGCTGGCGACCAGCAACATGATCGGGCCCATCTGCACCACCAGTTGCGCCGTGCCGGGACTGAGGCGGTTGAGCCCCATCAGGTACAACACGTAGTTTCCCACCAGCCCGAGCACTGCCATCATCACCAGCCAGCCACCACGAGGCCCCAGCACCTTGCGACTGGGCAAGCGCCGGGTGGCCGCCAGGTAAATGAACAGCATGCCGCCCGACACCAGTAGGCGAAACCAGGTCACGGTCACTGGATCCATCACTTGCAGCACTTGCTTGAGCTTGATCGGCAGAATGCCCCACAACAATGCGGTCAACAGGGCGAGAAACAGGCCGTAGACCCAGCGACCGGACGAAATGTGCATGCAATCCTCGAAGCTCAAGACATGAGCGCCCATTCTAGGCATGGATCCGCAGGCACCACAGACACAGTTGGCGATTAAATTCGGAACGACGATGGCACATTGCCGCCTATCGGCTGGATAAGCAGCAATCGATGCCAGCGTCTACACTCCCATTCAGCCGACTCAGCCGCTTTATCTGGAGCCCCTTCATGCTTGGCAAACGTGCCCAGGACCCCGCCTCCGCGATGGTCTTCCCCAGTGACCGAATTTGCCGGATAAATGGCGAGTTCTACTTCAGTACCCGCGAAGGCACCCAGGAAGGCCCGTTCGTCAGTCGCGAGGCTGCCTTGCTCGAAGTCGAGGCGTACATCAAGCGGATGCTGCAGGTCGATAAGGTCGCCAGCTAGCCCCATTCGAAGGAACAACCCGTATCCCGCGGCGAAGGAGCTTGCTCCCGCTGGACCGCGAAGCGGTCCTCCTCACCTCCGACACTGCACCAATCAGGCCGGCGACTGCTTCGCAGCCGAGCGGGAGCAAGCTCCCTCGCCACGATGACCATAGCCTCGGCAATCAGCGGCTATGGCAATCCCCAGCCACAAAAAGCCAATCGGCTCGCCGTTACCTCACCGCCTCGAACAACCCCGTCGCCCCCATCCCGCCGCCCACGCACATGGTCACGATGCCATAGCGCAGGTTGCGCCGCTGCAGTTCGCGCACCAGATGCCCGACCTGCCGCGAGCCGGTCATGCCGAACGGGTGGCCGATGGAGATCGAGCCGCCGTTGACGTTGTACTTCTCAGGATCGATTTCCAGCCGATCACGGCTGTACAGGCACTGGGACGCGAACGCCTCGTTGAGCTCCCACAGGTCGATATCGGCGATCTGCAGCCCCTTGGCCTTGAGCAGTTTCGGCACCGAGAACACCGGGCCGATACCCATCTCGTCCGGCGCGCAACCGGCCACGGTAAAGCCACGGAAGAATGCCTTGGGCTTGAGCCCCAGCGCCTGGGCTTTTTCCAGGCTCATCACCAGGGTCATCGAAGCCCCGTCGGACAATTGCGAAGAGTTACCCGCCGTCACCGAACCGTCTTCGGCAAACACAGGCTTGAGGCCAGCGAGGCTTTCATAGGTGGTGTCCGGACGGTTGCAGTCATCGCGGTCCACCACGCCTTCGAGAATCCGCACCGCGCCAGTGTCCTTGTCCTCGACCTTGTACTTGACCGTCATCGGGATGATTTCGTCATTGAACAGGCCAGCCGCCTGGGCCTTGGCGGTGCGTTGCTGGCTCTGCAGAGCGTAGCGGTCCTGCGCCTCGCGACTGACCTGATAACGGCGGGCGACGATTTCGGCGGTCTGGCCCATGGGGAAATAGATCCCCGGCACCTGCTCCTTGAGCAGCGGGTTGATCAGGTTGTCGGTGTTGACGCTTTTAAGCGTCAGGCTGATGGATTCCACGCCACCGGCGACGATGATGTCACTGCAACCGGAGGCGATCTGGTTGGCCGCGATGGCGATGGCTTGCAGGCCCGAGGAACAGAAGCGGTTGAGGGTCATGCCGGCGGTGCCGATGCCCAGTTGCGAGAGCACCGCTACGTTGCGACCGATGTTGTAGCCCTGGGCGCCCTCGTTGGACCCGGCACCGACAATACAATCCTCGACGCTGGCCGGACTGATGTCATGGCGCGCCAGCAGCGCGTTGACACAATGCGCCGCCATGTCGTCCGGACGGGTGATGTTGAACTTGCCGCGAAAAGACTTGGCCAGGCCGGTTCGCACGCTGTCGACGATTACCACTTCACGCATGGCTGTTCCTCATTGTTGGGTCGGTTAAGTGGAACCGAGCATAGGTCCACTGCATAACCGACCGCGACAATCATTCACCCCGCGTATGCGTCCCCATCGTCTCAGTGCTTGCCTTTTCCTTTACGGGCCTGTTTATCGCTGCGTTCAAAAGCCGCCTCCAGCGCCTGGTTGAGGGTGCGCAACACCTTGACCCGGGCCCAACGCTTGTCGTTAGCCTCCACCAGCGTCCACGGGGAAATCTCGGTGCTGGTGCGATCGACCATGTCGCAGACCGCCGACCGGTAGGCGTCCCACTTGTCGCGGTTGCGCCAGTCGTCTTCAGTGATCTTGAAGCGTTTGAACGGGACCTCCTCGCGCTCCTGGAATCGCTCCAGCTGAGTCTGCTTATCGATCGCCAGCCAGAACTTGACCACCACCACGCCGGCATCGGCAATCTGCTCCTCGAAATCATTGATCTCGCCGTACGCCCGCTGCCAGTCGGCCCGACTGCAAAAGCCTTCGACCCGCTCCACCAGCACCCGGCCATACCAGGAACGATCGAATACGGTGAACTTGCCCCGCGCCGGAATGTGCCGCCAGAACCGCCACATATAGGGATGGGCGCGCTCCTCTTCAGTGGGCGCGGCAATCGGCACGATGCTGTACTGGCGCGGGTCGAGGGCCGCCGCGACCCGCCGGATCGCCCCGCCCTTGCCCGCCGCATCGTTGCCTTCGAACACCGCTACCAGGGCGTGCCGGCGCATGCGTTTGTCCCGCAACAGACCGGCGAACCGCGCCTGCTCGGTGATCAGCTGCTCTTCGTAATCGTCCTTGTCCAGGCGCAAGGTCATGTCCAGGCTGTCGAGCAGCGTGACCTGGTCATCCAGCGGCGGCAGCGGTGCCACGCTGGTCTTCTGCGGCTTGATCTTCGCCCGGTCCAACGCCTGGCGCAGGCCTTCGACCAGGATCCGCCCAACGGTAAGGCTGCGATAGCAACTGTCCACGCCTTCGATCACATGCCATGGCGCGTAATCGCGACTGGTGCGGCGCAATACCCGTTCGCCGTATTTGACAAACTTGTCGTAGGTCTGGGACTGCTGCCAGTCCAACGGGCTGATGCGCCAACTGTGCAGCGGGTCATCCTTGAGGCTCTTGAGCCGGGCCTTCATCTGCTTCTTGGACAGATGGAACCAGAACTTGAAGATCAGCGCGCCTTCATCGCAGAGCATTTTTTCCAGGCGCTCCGCCGCGTTGATCGCCTGGTCGAGGCGCGGGTCCTTGAACTCGCCATGCACCCGCCCCTGCAACATCTGGCTGTACCAGTTACCGAAGAAAATCCCCATGCGCCCCTTTGCCGGGAGCATCCGCCAATAGCGCCACGCCGGTGGCCGCGCCAGTTCTTCGTCGGTCTGCTGGTCGAATGTACGCACTTCGATCAGCCGCGGGTCCATCCACTCATTGAGCAACTTCACCGTCTCGCCCTTGCCCGCGCCTTCGATACCGTTGATCAACACAATCACCGGAAACCGGCCCTGCTGCTGCAATTCGAACTGGGCCTCGAGCAGCGCTTCACGCAACGCCGGGACCTCGGCCTCGTACGTATCTTTATCAATGAAATGACCGATTTCAGCGGATTCGAACATGGACAGCTCCTTCCAGGGAATGGGGCAAGACTAGCGGATTGGACGCGGCGCAGTGCAGCAGATTCCATACGGATCGACGCGCCCTTGCTTTGGATCAGGCAAGCGCAGACCGATCGGCTAGAATGGCCCTCCCGTTCGCACCGAGCCCACCATGCCACCCATCCAGCACCACGCCCAACTCGACTGGGACGAACACGGTCGCCCGCGCTCGCGGGTATTCGACGATGTGTATTTTTCCGACCAGTCAGGGCTGGAAGAAACCCGCTACGTGTTCCTCGAACAGAACAATCTGGCCGAGCGCTTCGCGGCGCTGCCGGAGAATGGACGGTTGGTGATCGGCGAAACCGGGTTCGGCACCGGCTTGAATTTTCTCTGCGCCTGGCAGCTGTTCGAACAATGCGCACCGGCCGGCGCGCGGCTGCACTTTGTCAGCGTCGAGAAGTTTCCCCTGAGCCCGCAAGACCTGCAGCGGGCCCTGGCATTGTGGCCGGAACTCAAGCTGCAAGCCGACCAATTGCTCGCACAGTACATAGCGATCCACCCGGGATTCCAGCGCCTGACCTTGGCCGATGGCCGAGTGACGCTGACCTTGTTGATCGGCGATGCACTGGAGCAATTGCCGCAGCTGGACGGGCAGATCGACGCGTGGTTCCTCGACGGCTTCGCCCCGGCCAGGAATCCTGAAATGTGGACCGCCGAGCTGTTCGCCGAACTGGCCCGGCTGGCGGCCCCCGGCGCGACTCTCAGCACCTTCACCAGCACCGGCTGGGTGCGCCGCTTGCTGAACGCGGCAGGCTTCAAGATGAAGCGCACGCCGGGCATCGGCCATAAATGGGAGATCCTGCGCGGTGTGTTTCTCGGCTGGCCGGAGCAGACCCCGGCGCCGGTTTCGGCGAAGCCCTGGTACGCCCGCCCCACCGCGCCGAGCGGCGATCGCCGGGCATTGGTGATCGGCGGCGGACTGGCCGGTTGCGCCAGTGCGGCGAGTCTCGCGGCCCGGGGTTGGCAGGTCACCCTGCTGGAGCGCCACGCCGCGCTGGCGCAAGAAGCCTCCGGCAATCCCCAGGGCGTGCTGTACCTGAAGCTGTCCGCCCACGGCACAGCGTTGTCGCAGATGATCCTCAGCGGCTTCGGCTATACGCGACGCCTGCTCGAGCACCTGCAACGGGGTATCGACTGGGACGGCTGCGGGGTGTTGCAGCTGGCCTTCAACCAGAAGGAGGCCGAGCGCCAGGCGCAACTGGCCGCTGCATTTCCAGCCGACCTGTTGCACGGCCTGGATCAACCCGAAGCCCAAGCCCGATCCGGAATCGGCCTGACGTGTGGCGGACTGTTTTATCCCGAAGGCGGCTGGGTCCATCCGCCAGCGTTGTGTGCCTGGCAAGCCTCGGGTTCGGCGATTGAAGTGCTTCCCCACCACGAAGCCCTGGAACTGCGCCGCGTGGATGGCCAGTGGCAGGCCTGGGATAACGAACGCTGCCTCGCCAGCGCCCCTGTGGTCATCCTCGCCAGCGCCGCTGAAATCAAACGCTTCGAGCCGGCCGCCGAGCTGCCGCTCAAGCGCATTCGCGGGCAAATCACCCGCCTGCCGCAAACCGCTCGCAGCCAGGGCCTGGCGACGGTGGTCTGCGCCGAAGGCTACGTGGCTCCGCCGCGGCTGGGCGAACATACACTGGGCGCGAGCTTCGATTTCCACAGTGACGACCTGACACCCACCGCCGCCGAACACGCCGGCAACCTGCAAATGCTTGAAGAAATATCAATGGACTTGGTACAGCGCCTGGACGCCGATGCCCTGGACCCGAAACGCTTGGAAGGCCGTGCGGCATTTCGCTGCACCAGCCCCGACTACCTGCCGATCCTCGGGCCCTTGGCCGACCGCCAGGCCTTTACAGAGGTCTACTCGGCCTTGAGCAAGGACGCCCGCCAGGTTCCAGACCAGCCCTGCCCCTGGCTCGATGGCCTGTACATCAACAGCGGCCATGGCTCGCGCGGCCTGATTACCGCGCCCTTGTCCGGCGAGCTGATCGCCGCCTGGCTCGACAACGAGCCCCTGCCCTTGCCCCGCAGCGTGGCCGAGGCCTGCCACCCGAACCGGTTTGCGTTGCGGGCGCTGGTCCGCGGCAAGTCCTGAGCCCGATTGCCGACACGCCACGAACCCTGTGGGAGCGAGCTTGCTCGCGATAGCGATGTGTCAGGTAACCAAGATGCAGCTGATCTACCGCTATCGCGAGCAAGCTCGCTCCCACAAGGAAGCCCGGCTGGACACGCGCGATAGCGGGATTTCAGCCAACCAAGATGCAAGCTGACCCACCGCCATCGCGAGCAGGCTCGCTTCCACAAGGGTAGTGCTGCTCTATTGGTTGGTACTGCGGAGCAGACAGCCCCACCCGTCGGCTTATAACGCATCGATATAAAACTCGCGGCATTCCCCCCGGTCAGTTTCAGAGTACCCGCCATTTCGGCGCGGTGTCTGACCCCTCCCCAACGGAAAAACCGGTAAGGACTTATGTGCGGATTAGCTGGAGAGTTACGTTTCGATCAACAACCTGCGGACCTTGCGGCCGTAGAGCGAATCACCCATCACCTGGCCCCTCGCGGCCCTGACGCCTGGGGTTTTCATAGCCAGGGGCCGATTGCCCTCGGTCATCGCCGCCTCAAGATCATGGACTTGTCCGACGGCTCGGCGCAGCCGATGATCGACAATCAACTGGGCCTGTCCCTGGCCTTCAATGGCGCGATCTACAACTACCCGGAACTGCGGGCAGAACTCGAAGCCCTGGGCTACAGCTTCTATTCCGGTGGTGACACCGAAGTCTTGCTCAAGGGCTACCACGCCTGGGGCGAAGCGCTGCTGCCCAAACTCAACGGCATGTTCGCCTTCGCCATCTGGGAGCGCGACGCCAAGCGATTGTTCATCGCCCGTGACCGCCTCGGTGTCAAACCGCTGTACCTGTCGCGCACCGGCCAGCGGTTGCGCTTTGCCTCCGCGTTGCCGGCGCTGCTCAAGGGCGGTGACATCAGCCCGATGCTCGACCCGGTCGCGCTCAATCACTACCTCAATTTCCATGCGGTGGTCCCGGCGCCGCGCACGTTGCTGGCAGGCGTTGAAAAACTGCCGCCGGCGACCTGGATGCGGATCGAAGCCGATGGCACCACCGAGCAGAAAACCTGGTGGACCCTGCCCTACGGCCCCCACGCCGACGAACAGAACCTGAACCTGGAAGACTGGATCGACCGCGTGCTGGACAGCACCCGCGAAGCCGTCGCCATTCGCCAGCGCGCCGCCGTGGACGTCGGAGTGCTGCTGTCCGGTGGGGTCGATTCGAGCATGCTGGTAGGCCTGCTGCGCGAAGTCGGTGTCGAAGACCTGTCGACGTTTTCCATCGGTTTCCAGGATGCCGGCGGGGAGCGCGGCGACGAGTTCCAGT
The DNA here is from genome assembly GCF_052042015.1 of Pseudomonas sp. SMV71. Classification (NCBI taxonomy): domain Bacteria; kingdom Pseudomonadati; phylum Pseudomonadota; class Gammaproteobacteria; order Pseudomonadales; family Pseudomonadaceae; genus Pseudomonas; species Pseudomonas sp. SMV71. Next base: position 97,425 of record NZ_JBKGGU010000011.1, read on the forward strand.
ATTCGGACCTGATCGCCAGGCACTACGGCACCCGTCACCATCAGTTGCGCATCGACGAAAAAGAGATCATCGAACAACTGCCGGCAGCGTTCCGCGCCATGAGCGAACCGATGGTCAGCCACGACTGCATCGCGTTCTACCTGTTGTCGCGGGAAGTGGCCAAGCACTGCAAAGTGGTGCAAAGCGGCCAAGGCGCCGACGAACTGTTCGCCGGTTACCACTGGTACCCGCAGGTGGATGGCGCCAGCGACCCCTACGCGGCCTACCGCGCGGCGTTTTTCGACCGCAGCTATGAAGAATATGCCGCCACCGTGCAGCCCCAGTGGTTGATCGACCATGATGCCGCGGGCGACTTCGTCAAAGAACATTTCGCCCAACCGGGCGCCGATGCGGCAGTGGACAAGGCCCTGCGCCTGGACAGCAGCGTGATGCTGGTGGACGACCCGGTCAAGCGGGTCGACAACATGACCATGGCCTGGGGCCTGGAAGCGCGCACGCCGTTCCTGGACTACCGATTGGTGGAACTCTCGGCCCGCGTCCCGGCGAAGTTCAAACTGCCCGACGGCGGCAAGCAGGTGCTCAAGGAAGCCGCACGCCGGGTGATTCCTGGCGAAGTGATCGACCGCAAGAAGGGCTACTTCCCAGTGCCGGGCCTCAAGCATCTGGAAGGCGACACGCTGGCCTGGGTCCGTGAACTGCTGCTGGATCCGAGCCAGGATCGCGGCCTGTTTAACCCGGCCATGCTCGACCGCCTGTTGTCGGACCCCAACGGCCAACTCACGCCATTGCGCGGCTCACGGCTGTGGCAACTGGCGGCGCTGAACCTGTGGCTCAGCGAGCAAGGAATCTGATTGATGAAACCTCACCCAACCGTTCACAACCAACGGCTGCTGCGCGGCCAGGCGCCGTCATACGAGCGCTTACAGGCACGCCTGGCCGAAGACGGCAGCGAACTGGGCACCGACCCGATCGTGGTGCATTGCGGCTGGGGCCGACTGCTGGTCGGCCACACCTTCCCGGACCCGGCGACCCTGGCCGGGGAATTGCTCAACGAACAGCCTGGCGAACGTGACATCGCGTTGTACGTGGCCGCCCCCCAACAAGTGCTGGGGCTGGAGCCGATGCACCTGTTCCTCGACCCTTCCGACACCCTGCGCCTGTGGTTCAGCGACTATCGCCAGGCCACGCGGGTGTTTCGCGGATTCCGGATCCGCCGGGCCCAGAACGAAGTCGACTGGCAGGCCATCAATCAGCTGTACCAGGCTCGTGGCATGTTGCCCATCGACCCGCAGCGACTGACCCCACGCCATGAAGGCGGTCCGGTGTACTGGCTGGCCGAAGACGAAGACACCGGTGCGGTGATCGGCAGCGTGATGGGCCTCAATCATCGCAAGGCCTTCAACGATCCGGAAAACGGCAGCAGCCTGTGGTGCCTGGCCGTCGATCCGCAATGCTCACGGCCCGGCGTGGGTGAGGTGCTGGTGCGGCACCTGATCGAGCACTTCATGAGCCGTGGCTTGAGCTACCTGGACCTGTCGGTGTTGCACAACAACCGCCAGGCGAAAAACCTCTACGCCAAGCTCGGCTTCCGTAACCTCTCGACCTTCGCCATCAAACGCAAGAACGGCATCAACCAGCCGTTGTTCTTGGGGCCAGGCCCCGAGGCGCAGTTCAACCCCTATGCGCGCATCATCGTCGAGGAAGCGCACCGCCGGGGCATTGAAGTGCAGGTGGACGACGCCGAGGCGGGCCTGTTCACCTTGATCCACGGCAGCCGCCGGGTGCGATGCCGGGAATCCTTGAGTGACCTGACCAGCGCCATCAGCATGACCCTGTGCCAGGACAAAAGCCTGACGCACAAGGTGCTGAAGAACGCCGGGCTGAAGCTGCCGGTCCAGCAAATGGCAGGTAACGCCGACGACAACCTGGCATTTCTCGATGAGCACGAGCGGGTGGTGGTCAAGCCGCTGGACGGTGAGCAGGGTCAAGGCGTGGCGGTGGACCTGCGCACCATCGAGGAAGTCCAGAGCGCCATCGAGGCCGCCCGGCGCTTCGACAGCCGGGTACTACTGGAAAGCTTCCACGAAGGGCTGGACCTGCGGATCCTGGTAATCGGCTTTGAAGTGGTGGCGGCAGCGATCCGGCGCCCGGCGGAGGTGATCGGCGACGGCCAGCACACCGTCGGCCAGTTGATTGAAGCCCAGAGTCGTCGACGCCAGGCCGCTACCGGAGGCGAAAGCAAGATCCCGATGGATGCCGAGACCGAACGCACCCTGAGCGCGGCGGGATACAGCTACGACAGTGTGTTGCCGGCCGGCGAACACCTGTTCGTCCGGCGCACCGCGAACCTGCATACCGGCGGCGTGCTGGAAGATGTCACCGGTATCCTGCACCCAACCCTGGCCGATGCGGCAGTGCGCGCCGCCCGGGCGCTGGACATTCCCATGGTCGGGCTCGACCTGCTGGTGCCCGCTGCCGATCAACCGGAATACGTGTTTATCGAAGCCAACGAACGCGCAGGCCTGGCCAACCACGAACCGCAACCCACCGCTGAACGCTTTGTGGATCTATTGTTTCCCCATAGCCAGGCGGTGGCCTGAACACCATTACCTGTGGCGAGGGAGCTTGCTGCCGCTGGGTCGCACAGCGGCCCCATTGGATGCGAGTTGTCCCGGATTATTCAGGGCAAGCGCTGCGACCGCTTCGCGCTCGAGCGGGAGCAAGCTCCCTCGCCACAAGGCTCTTATGCTTAACCCTATCGTCCGAGAGGAGTTTCCATGATCAGCAAAATTCCCGAACCGGATCTCGAATACCTGCAGAAAGTCCTGCTGGAAATGCTCGCCATTCCCAGTCCGACCGGCTTCACCGACACCATCGTGCGGTATGTCGCCGAGCGGCTGGAAGAGTTGGCTATTCCCTTTGAAATGACCCGTCGCGGCACGATCCGCGCCACGCTCAAGGGGCGCAAGAACAGCCCCGACCGGGCCGTGTCGGCCCACCTGGATACCATCGGCGCTTCGGTGCGGGCCATCAAGGACAACGGCCGCCTGACCCTGGCCCCGGTGGGCTGCTGGTCCAGTCGGTTTGCCGAAGGCAGCCGGGTCAGCCTGTTCACCGAGACGGGCGTGATCCGTGGCAGCGTCCTGCCGTTGATGGCATCCGGGCACGCATTCAATACCGCCGTAGACGAGATGCCCATCAGTTGGGACCACGTCGAACTGCGCCTGGATGCCTACTGCGCCACCCGTGCCGATTGCGAGAGCCTGGGCGTGGGCATCGGCGACTATGTAGCCTTCGATCCGTTGCCGGAGTTCACCGAAAGCGGGCATATCAGCGCCCGTCACCTGGACGACAAGGCTGGCGTCGCGGCGCTGCTGGCGGCGCTCAAGGCAATTGTCGACAGTGGCGAAGAACTGCTGATCGATTGTCACCCGCTGTTTACCATCACCGAGGAAACCGGCAGCGGCGCGGCGGCCGCCCTGCCCTGGGACGTCAGCGAATTCGTCGGCATCGACATCGCGCCGGTCGCCCCCGGCCAGCATTCGAGCGAGCACGCGGTCAGCGTGGCGATGCAGGACTCTGGCGGCCCTTACGACTACCACCTGTCCCGGCATCTGTTGAAGCTGGCCAAGGAGAACGAATTGCCGGCGCGCCGCGACCTGTTCCGCTACTACTTCAGCGATGCCCACTCGGCCATCACCGCTGGCCATGACATCCGCACCGCCCTGCTCGCCTTCGGCTGCGACGCCACCCATGGTTACGAACGTACCCACATCGACAGCCTGGCCGCCCTCAGTCGCCTGCTCGGCGCCTACATCCTCAGCCCGCCGGTGTTCGCCAGTGACGCACAACCGGCCCAAGGCTCCCTTGACCGTTTCAGTCACCAGATCGAACACGACGCGCAGATGGAAAGCGACACCCGCGTGCCGTCGGTGGACAGTCTGATAGGGCAGCGTTCGGAGAGCTGAACCTGCCCGTATCCCTTGTGGGAGCGAGCTTGCTCGCGAAGGCGGTCTGACATTCAAAATTGATGCTGACTGATCTACCGCTATCGCGAGCAAGCTCGGCTCCCACCAGAATCCGAGAGCCAAACAGGCTAGCCGCCAACCCCCAATCGCCGTAGCATCGCGACACTGCCTAACCCGAGATGCCCCATGCTGATTCCCCACGACCAACTCGAAGTCGACACGCTCACCCGCCTGATCGAGGACTTCGTGACCCGCGACGGCACCGACAACGGCGACGACACGCCCCTGGAAACCCGCGTATTGCGGGTCAGGCAGGCCTTGACCAAAGGCCAGGCACTGATCGTCTTCGACCCTGAAAGCGAACAGTGCCAGCTAATGCTCAAGCACGACGTGCCCAAGCATCTATTCGACTGAACACGCCGCCTTGCGAGCGACATTGGCCTTTTTCCTCTGGATCTTTTCGTAGATTTCGGAGCGGTGAACATCGACGTGCCGTGGTGCTTCCACACCAAAACGCACGGTGCCGCCGGTAATCGACAGCACGCGGACGGAAATATCGTCACCGATGGAAATCAGTTCACCCACAGCGCGGCTAAGTACGAGCATGGTTCTTGTCCTTAAGAATGTCTGGACCTTGACCATGCCCGGCCTGCCCACAGTTCTCAAGAGAGCCGCGAGAATTCAGTAAGGCCCTACAAGCAAAGCTCTGACGGCTGACGGAAATGTCCTGCAAAATCCACCCAAACCGCAATGCCGTTCACTTAAGGAACGTCATCGCCCCGTGGCGAGGGAGCTTGCTCCCGCTGGGCCGGTCCGACGCCTCGGCGTAGCGGTCCCAAGCTTCTGGGGCTGCTATGCAGCCCAGCGGGAGCAAGCTCCCTCGCCACGACATGTGATAAACCTTAAGTGGACAGCATTGCGCCCGAACCGGGCCGTTTCATGAGGCCGAAAAGCGCGGACCGAACAGGATCACACTCGCGCCCAGCACACAGAGCGCCACGCCGATCCAGTCCGAACCCAGTGGCCGCACCCGCTCGACCACCGCCAGCCAGCTGATCGAAGCGATGATATAGATGCCCCCGTAGGCGGCGTAGGCGCGTCCGGCATAGGTGGCTTCGATGCGGGTCAGCAACAGGGCGAAGAGCGTCAGGCTCAGCAGCGCAGGGATGATCCACCAGGCACTCTTGCCCTGGCGCAACCACATCCAGAAGGCGTAGCAGCCGGCGATCTCAAACAGCGCGGCGAGAAAGAACCATACGTAATTGAGCATCCACGTGTCCGTCAGGAGGGCCGAAAGGCGCCATCCTGAGGGCACGGGCCATGCAGGTCAACTTCGCGGGTCAGGCCGGATTCTGCCGAGCCTTGGCGCGCATCTTGTCGGCCATGGCGGTCATTTCGTTGTACAGCAACTGCGGATTCTTCTGCTTCATGGCCCAGGCCATACGGCCCTGTTCATGAGGCAGGATCATGAATTGGCCTTCGCCAACCTGTTGGTAGATGTAGTCGGCGATATCGGCGGCGGTGATCGGCGAGCTTTCCAGCAACTTGCCGACCTGGGCTTTCATCGCCGGCGTCGGGCCACGGAATGAATCGAGCAGATTGGTCTGGAAGAACGACGGGCAGACCACATGCACGCCGATCTCCTGCTGCGCCAGTTCCACCAGCAGGCTCTCGGACAACGCCACCACACCCGCCTTGGCGACGTTGTAGTTGCTCATGGCCGGGCCTTGCATCAGCGCCGCCATGGAGGCGATGTTGATGATCTTGCCGCGGCTTTTTTCCAGCAACGGCAGGAACGCCTTGCAGCCCTTGACCACGCCCATCAGGTTGATCGCGATCTGCCAGTCCCAGTCTTCCAGGGAAAGTTCGCTGAAGAACCCGCCCGAAGCCACGCCGGCATTGTTGACGATGATATCGATACCGCCGAGCTTCTCTTCGCAGGCCTGGGCGAATGCGGTCAACTGGCTGTAGTCGCGTACATCGCAACGCTGGATGAAACCGTCACCGCCGGCCTCGCGCACCAGCCTGAGGGTTTCCACCAGGCCAGGTTCGGCGACATCCGACAAGGCCAGTCGCCAGCCTTCGCGGGCCCAGCGCAGCGCGATTTCGCGCCCCAGGCCAGAGCCGGCACCAGTGATCATCATGCGATTTTGCATAGCAGACAGCCTTGTTGTTCCGGGAGAGATGGGCGAAGTGTAGCGAAGGCACCTGGCCGACCCACGCTCCATCAGATTGCTGAATGGCGGGGGCAAACCGCGACAACCTTTGATACCTGGGCTGGTTCCCGTGGCGAGGGAGCTTGCTCCCGCTCGGTTGCGCAGCGACCGCTAAAAGCTTGCGAGCGCTGCGCACTCGAGCGGGAGCAAGCTCCCTCGCCACAAGGTATCGCCGGGCACCTGCACTTCCTAGACCAATAAAAAACATTGAATTTTTTACAGGACGTTACGGTCGGACTTATTAAGCCGCCCGGATTCAATGCATGCGCGCTGGCAGTTAAAAGTTGTATCAACCCAGAACTGACCAATAAGGAAATCTACCCATGGGCACAATTCTCATCATTATTCTGATCCTTCTGCTGATCGGTGGCCTGCCGGTCTTCCCGCACTCCAGAAGTTGGGGTTACGGCCCGTCCGGTATCATCGGTGTAGTGTTGGTGGTGCTGCTGGTCCTGTTGTTACTGGGCAAGATATAAACCACTGAGCAAAAAAAAGAGGCCTTTATAAGGCCTCTTTTTTTATGCTCGCCAACTGTCAGTCCGGCTTGCCATCAACAACGCCGGCGGTGTTGTCCAGCAGGCTCTTGGTCGCCGTTTGCAGGAATGATTCGAGCTGGAGCTTCATCTGCGCAGTGTCCGGTGCATCGGGAATGACTTCGGCACGTGGATGGGCCCCCAATTCATAGCGGTACATCTTGGGCGGCATGTCCTTTTCCTTCTGCAGGACCAGGACGCGGTCGTCGCGCAGGATGGCGGTGGTCTGGTCACTGCCCGACGGCTTGATCACACCAAAACCGGTATCACCTTGCGGCAGGTTCAACAGGTCACGCCCCCAGCATTGGTGACGCACTTGCCCGCCGATGCGGCCCATGATGGTCGGTACGATATCGACCTGGGTGCCGACAGTATGGTTACGCTGGCCGAATTTTTCCTGCACGCCCGGGCCAATCAGCAGCAGGGGTACGTTGAAGCGGCCCAGGTCCATGCCGGTAATCTGCCGCTCGTTGCCGAAACCATGGTCGCCGACCACCACGAACAAGGTTTCCTTGAAGTAAGGCTCCTTGCGCGCCTTCTCGAAGAACTGGCCCAACGCCCAGTCGGCGTAACGCATGGCGGTCAGGTGTTCGTTGAGGTTGCCGCGATCAGTGACCCGCTCCACCGGCAATGGCGTCGGCAGGGCATAAGGCGTGTGGTTGGACAGGGTTTGCAGCAAGGCATAGAACGGCTTGCCGTTTTCCCGCGCCTTGAGCTCGATCAGGCCCCGGTCGAACATGTCCTGGTCGGACACGCCCCAGGTCGGGTCGGAGAACACCGGGTTCACGAAGTCGTTACGCCCGATGAAGTTGGTCATGCCCTGGCTGCTGAAGAAGCCTGACTGGTTGTCCCAGGCAAAATCGCCGTTGTAGACATACACGTCATCGTAGTCGCGGGCACTGAGCAGTTGCGGCAGGCCGGACAGCTTGTGGCTGCCTTCCGGCGTCTGCATCAGGTATTCGAAACCCGGCAGGTTCGGGAAGCACGCCATGGTGGCGAACATGCCTTGGTGGGTGTGAGTGCCGTTGGAGAAGAAACGGTCAAACAACAGGCCTTCCTTGGATAACTTGTCCAGGTAGGGCGTGATGTTGCCCGGTGCGCCCAACGCGCCGACCGAATGGCCGGCCATGCTCTCCATGAGGATCACCACCACGTTCTTGATCGGCAGTGTCTTTTCGGCAGGCGGCGTATAGTCGCGACGCACTGCGGCGGTACCGGTGTCGACGAGCTTGTCGTCGGGCAACACCAGCATGTCGCGCACGGTCTGCTGGGCCAGCGGCTGCTCTAGAGTCGCCTTCCAGATGTTGTCACGGTCCTCGGACATCCGGCTCTTGGCCGCTGCCACCAGCGACAGCGTACCGTTGAGGCCCAGCTGGTTGGCGAAGTTCGAGTCGGTGGTGTAGACGTCACCCCAACGCAGCGGAGGGCCCTGGCGCAGGGTGCCACGGGCGGCCACCACGGCCACCAGCAGGCAGACGATGAATACCGCGACGCGTCCATACCACGGCGCGACCTGGCGGGTGCCGATGCTGCCGCCGCTGAACGGGCCGCGCGGACGGGTCGCCCGGTCGGCGCCCTTGAACGCCAGGCTCAGGATGAGAGTGCCGCCGGCCCAGGCCAGCAGGTAGCGGACCACGGGGAAACCGTACCAGAGCATGCTCATCACGGTTTTCGGATCTTCCTTTACGTATTGGAAGACCAGGCCGTTGAGGCGCTGGTGGAACTCGCGGTAGAAGTCCATCTCCATCAAGCCGAGGAACAGCGCGATGCTGGAAGTGACGGTCAGCCAGAAACGAAAGAACCCGCGTGCCGCCATGGCCCGGGCGCTGAACAATGCCAGCAGCAGCGGGATGCTGAGATAGACCACCAGCCGCAGGTCGAAACGCAGGCCGTTGGCGAATGCCTCAACGAAGGTCGAGGCCGGCGTGTCGAGGATCATCTCGCGGTTATAGACCAGCAGCGCCAGGCGCAGCAGGCTGAACATGACCATCATCACCAAGGCACAAAGCAACGTGTAGGCCAGGTGCGATTTGACGGTCGGTTGCAGCAGGCGATGCGTAGTGCGCTGCTGACTCAGGGCGTCCGGGATTGCCATGTCGTTTTAGGACCTATTGGAGTTTGAGTGACAAAAAAAGAAACAGCGGCGCACCCTCTATCGACCCATGCCAGGTCCGGGGCTTGCGCGAAAGCGCAAATGTTGCACGAACGGCCACGGCATTGCCATTAAATAACCGGCTGCAACTAAAGCGCGGGGATTGTCCGCAAGATTTTGTGAAAATTTTGTTCAATGAATATTCGGAAACACAAAAAGCTGGGGATGCACTTTGGCAAGTGAAACGAACTTCATTGTGGCGAGGGAGCTTGCTCCCGCTCGACTGCGCAGCAGTCGCAAACAGACTCATGAGGCATGCCTGATCGAACGCGATAACCGGATTGGGGCTGCTCGCCCTAGGCGTCGGACCGGCCCAGCGGGAGCAAGCTCCCTCGCCACAGAAAGCGCCTTCACCACAGCAGCTCTTCTGCCACAGCAGTTCGGCGTACTCAGTGAAACTGACGCCCCAGCCCCGCCGGCACGCCTTCGATGGTGGTGTCTTCCCACGGCCCGTTGGGGCTGACGGAGCGGCTCCAGCCGTTGTTCCAGCGGTAATAGGTGCGCTGGCGATAGAAGGTGTTGGTCTGGTTATCCAGCACATAGACCCCAAGCTTGGCGTCCCAATGGCTGTTGCCACCCGGTGGCGGAGCGAAGCTGGCGGAGGTGCGCGGCACCGGCTTGGCCGGTTTGTTCGGGGTGACGGGCTTGCCCGGCGGCGTGGACGGCCCCGGCTTGGTGGTCGGAGTCGAAGGCGGGATCGGTGGCAGCGGCGCCGAAGGCTCGGGCGGACGCTGGACCGCACAAGCGCTCAGGCCCAGGACGAGCGTGAGCAAGGTGATACGAGCGATGGCGGTCATGGTGCGGGCTTCCTGTTATTGGTCCGGGCTGTCGATGGTCAGTTGCTGCGGCGCGGTGGTGCTGCTCGCCAGGGGTTGGCTGCGGCCGATCCACTCACCGGCGGTCGGCTGGCCGGCCCGGGAGATGCGCGCCACCAGTTGGACTTCGGGGAAGTTCGACAGTTTCAGTTGCGGCATCATTGCGTCAGCGTCGCCCAGCTCGACCGTCACCGGCAGATCGGCCACCGTCAGGCGTTTGGCCGCCAACGGCGCCGGCGGGCCGGAAGCGGCGCGGGCGAAGACGAACACGCTGTCACCCGGCTGGACCTTGGCCTTGAGGGCCGGCGCCAGGTCGACACGGACCTTTAGCAGTGCTGCGGCCTTGGCCGCTGGCGCCTGGGCAACCTTGCCGCCGCTGGCCTCAAGCTTCTCGGTGGCGCGAGTGATGCCACCCTGCAACGCCTCGCGGGATTTGTCACCCTCCGGCAGTTGCGCCAGCAGGCGGCTCCAGTAATCGATTGCCTCCTGATAACGCTCGCCTTCGAATGCAGCGATGCCCAGCAGGCCGAGGCTGGTGACTTCCTTGGGATCGAGCTTCAGCGCTTCGTCCGTCAGCGCCTGGACTTTGTCCGACCATTTCTTGCCATCGGCGAAATATTGCGCCTGGGCCCATTGCCCCAGCAGCTCGGGTTGGCGCCCGGCCACCGCCACGGTACGCTCGAAAATTCTCGCCGCATCCGCAGGCCGGTCCTGGGCCATGTAGGTACGGCCCAGGAAGTACAAGCCCTCGGCGGAGTCCGGCTGCGCCGCCACCGCACGCTCCAGGCGCCGGGTCATGTCTTGCATCGATTGTGGCGCCTGTGCAAATTCGCGGGTCAGTTCGACCTTGTCGCTGGCACCGAAATGCAGGTACAGCGCCACGCCCAACACCGGTACCAACACCGCAGCGAGCAGCGGCAACGGCTTGCCCAAGCGGGATTCACGCGGCGCCTCGGCGCCTTCGGTGTCGGCCAACAGCTCACGGGCCGCTTCGGCGCGACCGGTGTCCAGTTGCGCGGCATTGAGCACGCCCTCCTCCCGCTCGGCCTGCAATTGGGCGATTCGCTCCTGGTACAACGCCACGTTGAGGGCGGTGCGATCCTCCTCCAACTGAGCGCGGCGACCGCGCAGTACCGGGATCAATAGAAAACTCAGGGCAACCAGGAGAAGCAGACCTGCGGCGAGCCAGAAATCAATCATGCTTGGTTTTATCCAACAGTTGGTCGAGGCGCTGGCGCTCTTCGACAGAAAGCGTGTCCGGGGCAGCCGTGCGCTGGACCCGGCGCCGGCGCACGATCAGCGCAATGGCCACGAAACCACCGAGCAACAGCCCGGCCGGGCCGAACCACAGCAGTGCGGTCTTGGAAGACAAGGCGGGGTTGTAGCGCACGAACTCACCGTAGCGATCCACCATGAAATCGATGATCTGCTGGTTGTCCTTGCCCTCGCCCAGCATGCGGAAAATTTCCTTGCGCAGGTCGGCGGCAATCGGTGCATTGGAATCGGCGATGTCCTGGTTCTGGCACTTGGGGCAGCGCAGTTCCTTGGTCAGCTCGCGAAACCGTTCGCGCTCGCCGTCGTTGGCGAATTCGTAAGTGTCGATGGCGGCATGGGCCACACCGACCATGCTCAAGCCCAGGACAGCAGCCGCTAGCCAGCGCTTCATGGCTTGGCCTCGTCCACCAGCGCCTGGTACTTGGCGGCGAGTTTCTCGCGCCAGACCTGTTCGTCGATCACCCCGACGAATTTGTCACGGATGATGCCCTTGGCATCGATGAAGAAGGTTTCCGGCGCGCCGTAGACGCCCAGGTTCAGGCCCAGGGAGCCGTCTTCGTCGCGGATGTCCAGCTGATAGGGATTGTGGAATTCGGCAAGCCACTTCAAGGCATCGGCATTGACGTCCTTGTAGTTGACGCCATAGATCACCACGCCATTCTGCGCCAGTTTGTTCAACACCGGATGCTCGACCCGGCAAGAGATGCACCAAGTGCCCCAGACGTTGACCAACGCCGGCTTGCCCAGCAGATCGGCGCGGGTGAGGGTCTTGTCGCCCTGCACCGAGGGCAGGGAAAACTCGGGAAATGGCTTGCCGATCATCGCCGAAGGCAAATCGGACGGGTTCAGGTACAGGCCGCGGTACAGAAAGACCGCCATCACCAGGAACAGCGCCAGCGGCAACAACATCAACCAACGTTTCATGCAGTGGCTCCCGTCACGCCCAGGGCTTCACGCACCCGGGTTTTCACTTTGACTCGGTAACGTCGGTCCAGCGCGGCCAACGCGCCGCCCAGGCCGGTGAGCAGGCCGCCAAACCAGATCCAGCGTACGAACGGCTTGACGTGTACCCGCACCGCCCACGCGCCGTCGCCCAGGGATTCACCCAGCGCCACGTAGAGATCGCGGGTGAAACCAGCGTCGATCCCGGCTTCGGTCATCACCGAGTTCTGCACGGTGTAGAGGCGTTTCTCCGGGTGCAATACCGTGATTTCCCGGCCGTCACGAATCACCCGCACGGTGCCTTTGTCGGAGGTGAAGTTAGGACCTTCAAAATGCCTGGCGCCCTCGAACACGAACTGATAACCGGCCAGGTCCATGGATTCGCCCGGCGCCAGGCGCAGGTCGCGTTCGGCGCTGTTCTGGCTGGACAGCACCACGCCCAAGGCGCAGACGGCGATGCCCAGGTGGGCGATCTGCATGCCCCAATAGCTGCGGGTCAGGGTTGGCAGGCCTTTGATCAGGCCTTTGTGCCGAGTCTTGTCGAAGATGTCCCGCACGCCCGCCAGCAACACCCAGGCCGCCAACATGAACGTCGCCAGCACCGCCCAGTTGAAATCGCCATAGGCCACGCCGGCCACCACGGCCAGCGCTGCGGTGCCCAGCAACACCGGGGTGAGCATGCCCATCAGCCACTTGAGCGGGGTGTCTTGCCAGCGCACCAGCACGCCCACGGCCATGACCACCATCAGGATCGCCATCAACGGAATGAACAGCGCGTTGAAGTACGGCGGGCCGACCGACAGCTTGGCCCCGGACAAGGCGTCGAGCACCAGCGGATACAAGGTTCCCAACAGGATCATCGACGCGGCCACCACCAGCACCAGGTTGTTGCCCAGCAGCAGGGTTTCCCGCGACCAGAGGTTGAAGCCGACCTGGCTCTTCACCACCGGTGCGCGTACGGCGAACAACGTCAGCGAACCTCCGACCACGAACAGCAGGAAAATCAGGATGAACACGCCGCGCTCGGGGTCAGAGGCGAAGGCATGCACCGACGTCAACACCCCGGAACGCACCAGGAACGTTCCCAGCAGGCTCAGGGAAAACGCGGCGATGGCCAGCAGCACGGTCCAGCTCTTGAACACGCCACGCTTTTCCGTGACCGCCAGGGAGTGAATCAGCGCGGTGCCCACCAGCCAGGGCATGAACGAGGCGTTTTCCACCGGGTCCCAGAACCACCAGCCGCCCCAGCCGAGTTCGTAATAGGCCCACCACGAGCCCAGGGTGATACCGATGCCGAGGAATGCCCAGGCGACGATGGTCCACGGACGGGACCAGCGCGCCCACGCGGCGTCGAGACGCCCACCCAGCAATGCCGCAATCGCAAAGGCGAACGCCACCGAGAAACCGACATACCCCATGTAAAGCATCGGCGGGTGAACGATCAGGCCAATGTCCTGCAGCAACGGGTTGAGGTCGCGACCGTCCACCGGTATCTGGGGCAGGATGCGTTCGAACGGGTTGGAGGTGACAATCAGAAACAGCAGGAAACCGGTGCTGATCAGGCCCATCACCGCCAGTACCCGGGCCAGCATCACCTGGGGCAGTTGCCGGGAAAACACCGAGACCGCGAAGGTCCAGCCAGCAAGGATCAAGGCCCAGAGCAGCAGCGAACCTTCGTGGGCGCCCCACACCGCGCTGAACTTGTAGTACCAGGGCAAGGCGCTGTTGGAGTTGCTGGCCACATAGGCCACTGAGAAATCATCGACCATAAAGGCATAGGTCAGGCAGCCGAAGGCGAACAGCATGAACGCGAACTGCCCCCACGCCGCCGGCTGGGCCAGGCTCATCCACAGGCGGTCGCCGCGCCAGGCGCCCAACAGGGGCACCACCGCCTGCACCAGGGCAAAGCACAGGGCCAGGATCATCGCCAGATGACCCAACTCAGGAATAAAGATGCCGGCAGTCATCGATCAACCCTCCTTCACGGGAGCGGGCGCCGACTGGCCGCTGTCTTTCAAGGCCTTGGTCACTTCCGGCGGCATGTATTTTTCATCGTGCTTGGCCAGTACTTCGTCGGCCACCACCACGCCGTCGGCATTGAGTCTGCCCAGGGCGACGATACCCTGCCCCTCGCGGAACAGGTCCGGCAGGATGCCGCGATAGGTGATGGTCACGCTCTTGTTGAAGTCGGTGACATTGAACTTCACGTCCAGGGAATCCCCGGAGCGCACCAGCGAGCCTTCCTCCACCATGCCGCCGGCGCGAATACGCGTGTCCTTAGGCGCTTCGCCGTTGGCGATCTGTGTCGGGGTGTAAAACAGATTGATGTTCTGCTGCAAGGCGCTCAGGGCCAGGCCGACGGCGGCGCCAACACCCACCAGGATCGCCAGAATGATGACAAGACGTTTTTTGCGCAGCGGATTCACTGGCCATTCTCCCGGCGCAGACGACGCGCCTCTTGTTGCAGATACCGCCTGCGGGCCAGGATCGGCGCCGCCACGTTGAGGGCCAGCACCGCCAGGCAGATGCCGTAGGCTGACCAGACATACAGGCCATGATGGCCCATGGCGAGGAAATCGCCGAATGAAGCGAAACTCATCGAGCGGCCTCCAGACTGTTCTGCACTTCGGCCTTCACCCAACTGGCCCGGGACTCACGCTTGAGTACTTCCAGGCGCATGCGCAGCAACAGCACGGCACCGAAGAAGCAGTAGAAACCCAATGCAGTGAGCAGCAGCGGCAGCCACATCTCAACGGGCATCGCCGGTTTCTCGGTCAGTTTGAACGTGGCGCCCTGGTGCAGGGTGTTCCACCACTCCACGGAGTATTTGATGATCGGGATGTTGATCACCCCGACAATCGCCAGCACCGCGCAGGCCTTGGCGGCGCTGTCACGATTGCTGATGGCGTTGCCCAGCGCAATAAGACCGAAGTACAGGAACAGCAGGATCAGCATCGACGTCAGTCGGGCATCCCAGACCCACCACGAACCCCAGGTCGGCTTGCCCCAGATGGCCCCGGTGACCAGCGCCACGGCGGTCATCCAGGCGCCGATGGGCGCGGCGCATTGCAGGGCGACGTCGGCCAGTTTCATCTTCCACACCAGCCCGACCACGCCGCACACCGCCAGCATCACATAGACGGACTGGGCCAGCATGGCGGTGGGTACATGGATATAGATGATGCGAAAGCTGTTGCCTTGCTGGTAGTCCGGCGGCGCGAAGGCCAGACCCCAGACGACGCCGCAGCCAATCAGCAGCACCGCGGCGATGCTCAACCAGGGCAACAGCTTGCCGCTGATGCCGTAGAACCACTTGGGTGAGCCGAGCTTATGAAACCAGGTCCAGTTCATTGCTGTTTCCATCACGGTCGCGGCTCGCCATCACGAGCCGCCGGGTCTGCCTTTACTTCCTGGGAAGTGGTCAATTTTTGACCAGGCCTCGTTATTATTCGCCGACGCTGATCTTCAGGCCAGCGGCTATTGCAAAGGGTGTCAGGGTTATCGCCAGGGCGGTCAGGCTCCCAAGCCAAAGCAGATAACCGGTTGCCGGCATACCTTGCAATGCGGCTTGCAAGGCACCACTGCCGAGGATCAATACCGGGATATACAGCGGCAGGATCAACAGGGCCAGCAGCAGGCCGCCACGCTTGAGCCCCACCGTCAACGCCGCGCCCACCGCGCCGAGCAGGCTGAGCACCGGCGTGCCCAGCAACAGCGACAGCAGCAGCACCGGCATGCACGCGGCGGGCAGTCCCAGCATCATCGCCAGCAGGGGCGAGAGCAGCACCAGCGCCAATCCCGAAAACACCCAGTGTGCCAGCACCTTGGCCAAAACCAGAAGGGCCAGGGGGTGCGGCGAAAGGACCCACTGTTCCAGGGAACCGTCTTCGAAATCACTGCGGAAAAGCCCGTCCAGCGAGAGCAGGACCGATAAAAGTGCCGCCACCCAGACCAGTCCCGGCGACAAGGTTTGCAACAATTGAGTCTCCGGGCCGACCGCCAGGGGGAACAGCGCAATGACGATCGCGAAGAACACCAACGGATTGGCCAGCTCGGCCGGACGCCGGAACAACAGGCGCGCCTCGCGAGCCAGCAACAAACCGAACACACTCATACGGCCCAGTTCCCCAGATCAACGTTGCGATAACCGGACGGCATCCGCGCCAGGGTGTGGTGGGTGGTCAACAACACCATGCCGCCGCTTTCGCAATGCCGGGCCAGATGCTCCTCAAGCTGCGCCACACCTTGCTTGTCGAGGGCGGTGAAGGGTTCGTCGAGGATCCACAGCGGCGGGCTGTCCAGATACAGCCGGGCCAGGGCCACGCGACGTTGCTGGCCGGCCGACAGGGTGTGGCACGGCACATCTTCGAAGCCACGCAGACCTACCGTGGCCAACGCCTGCCAGATCGCCTCGCGCCCGACCGGTCGGTGCAGCGCACAGAGCCAGCTGAGGTTTTCTTCGGGGGTCAGCAGATCCTTGATTCCGGCGGCGTGGCCGATCCAGAGCAGGTTGCGCGCCAGTTCGCTGCGTTGCGCCTGCAAGGGCCGGCCATTGAGCAACACCTGGCCCGCAGTCGGTTGCATCAGCCCAGCCAACAGGCGCAACAGGCTGGTCTTGCCACTGCCGTTGGGACCGCTGATCTGCACCATATCGCCCGCCGAGAGTCTCAATTCGAGATGCTCGAAAAGCAGTCGCAAGTCTCGCTCACAGGCGAGGCCGACGGTTTGCAAGAGAGGACTGGTCAAGGGATCGCGGGCCTTATACGGTTCAAGTCGGCGGTGCAGCGGCCGTTAAAGTGGTGCAGCATAGATGCATTGACAGCCTGCTTTACAGAGCTGCGTCAAACAATTGCTAGGCTATGTACGAAATAGCTTGAAACTTGGTTATGCGGCGTTAAAAACCGGCTCGTGCGCGAGTCCGATCGGAATGCTCATTGACAACCAGTCAAGTCGAGCGCGACCCCGGCCGTTCCTCGCCGGTTTTTGCCTTGCCTAACCAGCGTTTCAAACTATTTCGTACACAGCCTAGGTTTTTCGCCACTCCCTGAAAGACGGGCCGCATTATACATGTCGGCCCCAGGTCTAAAGAGAGCTTATTTTTCTCCAAGGTAAGACCGCAGATGACAGGCGACATCAACATCCTGCCGATCACCCCGCCCACGGCGGCGCCCCGTACGCCGGTGATCAGTGGCGAGCTGCTCAAACTGCTGGCCCCCGCCGAGGGCCTGATAGGTTCCGGCCAGACCGCCCAGGCCGAAGTGCTGTCGCTCAAACAGGCCGACCAGACTTTCCAGCTGTTGCTCAAGGTCACCCTGGACAGCGGCCGCCAGACCACGGTGCAGGCTACCAGCACCCAACCGTTGCCCCAAGGCACCAGCCTGGCCGTGACCCAGCCGTCACCGAGCAACCTGGCGATTGCCGTGCAACAGGTCGTTGCCTCCACGGTTGCGACCCTGACTCGGATCGATACCGCGCAATTGCCCGTCGGCACCCTGCTGCAAGGCAAGGTACTGACCAGCCAGGCACTGCCGCAAGTGCCTGGGCAGCCGGTTGTTTATCGGTCGTTGGTGAGCTTGCTCAACACCGCCCAAGTTGGCGCCACGCTGGATATCGACAGCCCCCAGCCGCTGCGTATCGGCACGCTGTTGAGCGCCCAGGTGCAAGATGCCCAGACACTGAAGTTCGTACCGCTGAGCAATCATCAGGAACAACTGGCGGTGAGCCAGCAATTGGTGACCCAGGTGAGTCGCCAGGGCTCGCTGGACAGCCTGCTCGCCATGCTGCAGAACCTGCCGGCCACCGACGATACCGGCACTGAACTGCGTGCGGCAGTGACCCGCCTGCTGGCCGGCCTGCCGGACGTGCAGCAACTGAGCTCGCCCAAGGGGTTGGCCCAGGCCATCGCCGCCAGCGGAGTGTTCCTGGAAAGCAAACTGCTCGCCGGACAGCCCATTGGCCAGGCGCCGGACATGAAGAGCGACCTGCTGAAGCTGATTGCCCAACTGACTCCAGCCCTGCCCGCCTCCACCAGTCTTGGTGCGGTGATCGCGGCCAATACACTTGCCCAGGCCATGCCCAACTTCGTACGCAGTGCCCTGGGCATGCTCGGCCAGGTCAGCGCCAAGCCACAACCCACCAGCTTTCCGTTACCCTCGCGCCTGCTGAAAGAGCAGGACCAGGAAGGCGATCTGGAGCACCTACTGCGCCTGGCCGCCGCGGCCGTGTCGCGACTGCAAAGTCATCAGTTGTCGAGCCTGGAACAGACCGGCCTGACCGACGATGGCCGGTTGATGAGCACCTGGCAATTGGAAGTCCCGATGCGCAACCTGCAGGACATCGTACCGCTGCAGCTCAAGTTCCAGCGCGAGGAAACCACTCCCCGGGATCACCCTCAGCAGCGCCGCGAAGAGCGTGAGACGAAACAGCAACTGTGGCGGGTCGAGATGGCCTTCGACATGGCACCGCTGGGGCCGTTGCAGGTTCAGGTACAACTGCTCAGCGGCACGCTGTCGAGTCAGCTATGGGCGCAACGGCCATACACCGCGAGCCTGATCGAAAGCCACCTGTCGGCGCTGCGTGAGCGCCTGGTGACCTGCGGCCTGAACGTCGGCGAACTGAACTGCCATCTCGGCACCCCGCCACAGGGCCCCAAGACTCGCCTCGAACAACGCTGGGTGGACGAAACCGCATGACAACCCACACCGAACCCCGCCAGGCCATCGCGCTCAAATACGACGGCCAGCACGCCCCGACCCTCACGGCCAAGGGCGACGAAGCCCTGGCGGAGGAAATCCTGCGGATCGCTCGGGACAGCGAAGTGCCGATCTACGAAAACGCCGAGCTGGTGAAGCTCCTGGCACGGCTGGAACTGGGCGACAGCATCCCCCAAGAGCTGTACCGCACGATTGCCGAAATCATCGCATTCGCCTGGAACCTCAAGGGCAAATTTCCCCAGGGCCATGATCCTGACGCGCCGAATGTCGAGAAAGACGTGACCGAGCGCGGCGACGATTATTGAGTGGTACCGGTGTTGCGCTGAACATCGGTATGCACCCAACTGTGGCGAGGGAGCTTGCTCCCGCTCGGGTGCGCAGCAGCCGCAAGATCTTAGGGCCGCTGCGCAGCCCAGCGGGAGCGAGCTCCCTCGCCACGGGGATTGCGGTTCACTGAAGATCGGGGCGACTTCGGTCCTTGTGGCGAACGCCAGAAAAACCTGTGGGAGCGAGCCTGCTCGCGATGGCGGCCGGACGTTCAACATCGCTATTGACTGTCACACCGCTGTCGCGAGCAGGCTCGCTCCCACATGGATTCCGGGCGAAGGCGGTCAGCCGCCTCTGTGCAATTTGCTCATCAACTCCGCTTCGGCCTGGGTCAGACCGCAGGCCTGGGTCAGTTCGTCGACGCTGGCGCCCATGCCGACCAGGCGGGCGGCCTGGGCGAAGGACAGGCTGGAGGGGTCGCGCTGTTCCAGTTGGGCGAGTTTGTCCGGCAATGGCGCGAGCACGGCACGCAGCTCATGGATGGCTTCACCCATGCGCACGGTGCCGTTCTGGTAATCGTCGACGCGCTTGGCCAGGTCCTTGATGCGCTGGTCGCGCAGCGCATCGCCCTGGGCCTGCTGAGCGGCGATCTGCCGCTGGCCACGTATGTACGCCAGGAACATCGCCAGCGTGCCTGCCCAGAAAAGGAACAGGACAATGACTGCTACCTCAAGAATCAAATCAGATACTCTCCAGTTCCGACCACTCTTCTTCGCTCATCATTTTTTCCAGTTCGACCAGGATCAGCAACTCGTTGTTCTTATTGCAGACACCCTGGATGAACTTGGCCGACTCTTCGTTACCGACGTTAGGCGCGGTTTCGATTTCCGACTGACGCAAGTAAACCACTTCGGCGACGCTGTCGACCAGGATACCGACCACTTGCTTGTCCGCCTCGATGATCACGATGCGGGTGTTGTCATTGACCTCGGTGGAGCTCAGGCCGAAACGCTGGCGGGTGTCGATCACCGTGACCACGTTACCCCGCAGGTTGATGATGCCCAGCACATAGCTTGGCGCACCCGGTACCGGAGCGATCTCGGTATAGCGCAGCACTTCCTGGACGCGCATCACGTTGATACCGTAGGTTTCGTTGTCGAGCTTGAAGGTCACCCATTGCAAGATCGGATCTTCGGAACCCTTGAGAGACGACGCCTTATCATTCATACCCTGACCCCTCGAAAAACCGCCTGTGGCGGTGTGTTCTGTCCCATGACGCGGTGCGTCACGGTTGTGTTATTTCGGTTTCTGGACCGGCTTGCCGCCGCCCAGGTGTTTTGCCCCGCCGCTGGCGATCAACTCTGCCAGCTCGGAAACGTCCAGCAAGGCGCACATGTGTTCGATCACCGTACCGGCCAGCCATGGCCGTTGCCCTCGGTGGCTGCGCCACTTGATCTCGTTCGGGTCCAGGCGCAGCGAGCGACTGACCTGATGCACCGCCAATCCCCACTCATACCCTTGCACCGAAATCACATACTGCAAGCCCTGGCGAAAATCATCGCGATAACGGTCCGGCATGACCCAACGTGCCGTATCCAGCACCTTCAGGTTGCCGGCCTGGCTCGGCAGGATCCCGAGGAACCAGTCCGGCTGGCCGAACAACGGCGTCAACTCCTGCCCGGCCAGGGAATAAATCGAGCCCAGGCACACCAGCGGCACCGCGAGCGTCAGGCCCGCCACATCGAACAACAGGCACTCGAACGGCTCGCCAGCCCAGGCCGGACGGTCGTCCTCCTGCACCGGTGGCGGCGTGTTGCTCGGTGGCATGTGAACTTCCACCACCGGGGCCACCAGGCCTTGCAGCAACGGCGCAACGGTCGACACCGGCGCCAGGATCGGCGCGGGAGCGTCGATCACTGCCACTTTCGGCTTGCTGAACGGTGCCTCTATCGCCGCGGCCTTCACCGCGTTCCGTGCATCGCGGGCCTGCTCTTCGAGCACGGCCGCCTGAAAATCATCCAGCTCGCCCCTGGCTTCGACGGGGTCGGGCAACGCCTCGACCACGCTCGGCTGCGGTGGCATTTCTTCGGTCGCTTCCTGCAACAGCCCGTCCAGATAGGACTGCAAGGCCAGTTGCGGGCGCGAGGTCGTCTTTATCGGGCGGCTCATGGCAACAGTACGCCGCATGTAGAGGTTATCGGCATGATTGCCACGAGACTTGAGGCTGCAACACGGTCGAGCGCCCAATGGGCAGGCGCCGCCGAAGGGTGTAATAAAAGAGCGTTCAATCAAGCCACCTGCTGGGAAACGAGTTGCTGGGCCAGCAGATGCTTGAGCAGCGCGCGGTAGGCCAGCACGCCACGGCTCTTGCCATCGAACTGCGAAGGCGTGACGCCTGCGCGGCTGGCATCGCGCAATCGGGTATCGACAGGGATGTAGCCTTGCCAGATGTCATCCGGGTACATGTCCCGCAATACGCGTAATGTGCCCAGGGACGCCTGGGTCCGACGGTCGAACAAGGTCGGGACGATGTTGAAGGCCAGCGATTGCTTGCGCGAGCGGTTGACCATCTCCAGCGTATTGACCATGCGTTCCAGCCCTTTGACGGCCAGGTGTTCGGTTTGCACCGGGATGACCAGTTGCTGGCTGGCGGCCAAGGCATTGACCATCAGCAGCCCCAGCAGCGGCGGGCTGTCGATGATCGCGTAATCGAAGTCCTGCCACAGCTGCGCCAGAGTCTTGGCGATCACCAGCCCCAGGCCACCCTGCCCTGGTGACTGACGCTCCAGGGTTGCCAGGGCGGTACTCGACGGCAACAGGGAAATCCGCTCGTCGCTGGTGGACAGCAGCAATTGACCCGGCAATCCTTCGGGCACCGTGCCCTTGTGCAGGAACAGGTCGTAGTTGCTGTGCTCCAAGCTATCGGGGTCGTAGCCGAAGTAGCTGGTCATCGAGCCGTGCGGGTCCAGGTCGACGATGACCACGCGCTTGCCCGCCTCGGCCAGCAACCCGGCTAAAGCGATGGAAGATGTGGTTTTGCCCACACCACCTTTTTGATTGGCGACTGCCCAGACTCTCATTCGGATCGTTCCTCCCGGCCGAAACAGGCTCGACCGAGACATGGCTCGTTATAAAGCGGGTGACGGAGAATTGACGGCACTCTGTCTTCCCGGCGACTTGACCGGGGGCGGTGCAGTTTGTGTGCCAGCGCGCTTCAACGCCGCGTCCGGCGTCGCGTTGGCCGTCCCGGTACCGGTCAGGCTGCGCCGTACGTCAAGATTACGCGATACGACCAGTACGACACGCCGGTTACGCGCCCGTCCCTCGGCGGTGGCGTTATTGGCCACCGGTTGGAATTCACCGTAGCCCACCGAGGCCAGGCGACCGGGATTGACACCCTGCATCGCCAGCATCCGCACGATGCTCGCCGAACGGGCGGAAGACAATTCCCAGTTGGTGGGGTATTGCGCCGTCCGGATCGGCTGGTCGTCGGTAAATCCTTCGACATGGATCGGGTTGTCGAACGGCTTAAGGATCGCCGCCACCTTGTCGATGATATTGAAAGCCATGTCACTGGGCATCGCATCGCCGCTGCCGAACAGCAGGCTGGAATTGAGCTCGATCTCGACCCACAGCTCGTTGCCGCGCACGGTCATCTGGTTGGAACTGATCAGGTCACCGAAGGCCGCGCTGATGTCATCGGCGATGCTTTTCAACGGATCGCTACCGCCGGCGATGCCCGCGTCGACCTGCTCGGAGTCCTTGACCAACGGCTTGGCCGGTGTGGTGGTCTTGGGCCGTTCGTCGCCGATGGGAATCGGCTTGAGGGCGCGATCCGAATCGGTGAAGACCCCGATCAGCGCCTCGGAAATGACTTTGTACTTGCCTTCGTTGACCGACGAGATCGAATACATGACCACGAAAAAGGCGAACAGCAGCGTGATGAAGTCGGCGTAGGAAACCAGCCAGCGTTCATGGTTGACGTGTTCTTCAGTATGCCTGCGACGGGCCATGGTCCATTCTCCCCATCAATCCATGAAGCCTTGGAGCTTCAATTCAATGGAGCGCGGATTCTCGCCTTCGGCAATCGACAGGATCCCTTCCAGCAGCATTTCGCGATAGCGCGACTGGCGCAACGCGATGGACTTGAGCTTGGCCGCGATCGGCAGCAACACCAGGTTGGCACTCGCCACACCGTAAATCGTGGCGACGAAAGCCACGGCGATGCCGCTGCCCAGTTGCGACGGATCGGCCAGGTTGCCCATGACGTGAATCAGACCCATCACCGCGCCGATGATACCGATGGTCGGCGCATAGCCGCCCATGCTTTCGAACACCTTGGCGGCCTCGATGTCGCGGCTTTCCTGGGTGTAGAAATCCACTTCCAGAATGCTGCGGATGGCCTCAGGCTCGGCACCGTCGACCAACAATTGCAAGCCCTTGCGCGAGTAGCTGTCGGGTTCGGCATCGGCCACCCCTTCCAGGCCCAGCAAGCCTTCCTTGCGCGCGGTCAGGCTCCAGTTCACCACGCGGTCGATACCGCCGGCCAGGTCGACCCGGGGTGGGAACAGGATCCAGACCAGCACCTGCATGGCGCGCTTGAACGCGCTCATGGGCGACTGCAACAATGCCGCGCCAATGGTGCCACCGAGCACGATCAACGCCGCCGGGCCATTGGCCAGGGCGCCCAGGTGTCCGCCTTCCAGGTAATTGCCGCCAATGATGGCGACGAACGCCATGATGATGCCGATCAGGCTGAGCACATCCATTACAGGCATGCCTCGGTCAGATGCCGGCCGATGTCATCCAGGCTGTAAACCGCATCGGCGAGGTCTGCCTTGACGATCGCCATCGGCATGCCGTAGATCACGCAACTGGCTTCGTCCTGGGCCCAGATCGCACTGCCACCCTGCTTGAGCAGGCGGGCGCCTTCGCGACCATCGGCGCCCATGCCGGTAAGGACCACCGCCAGAACTTTGTCACCGTAGGATTTCGCCGCAGAGCCGAACGTGATGTCCACGCACGGCTTGTAATTCAGACGCTCATCTCCCGGCAGGATTTTCACCGCGCCACGGCCATCGACCATCATTTGCTTGCCACCCGGCGCGAGCAGCGCCAGGCCCGGACGCAGGATGTCGCCATCCTCGGCTTCCTTGACGCTGATATTGCACAGCTTGTCGAGGCGCTCGGCAAAGGCCTTGGTGAAGGCTGCCGGCATGTGCTGGATCAGCACGATCGGCGCCGGGAAACTGGCCGGCAACTGGGTCAGGACCCGTTGCAGGGCCACCGGACCGCCGGTGGACGTGCCGATGGCGACCAGCTTGTAGGCTTTGCGCTTGGGCGATGGCGACGAGGCACTGGCAGGCGCCGGGCGAGCAGGTGCCGGTGCCGGAGCACTGCGCACCGGTGCCGGATTGAAGCTACTCGATGACGAAGCCGGTGCTGGCGCGGGGCTTGGTGCCGCTGCCGGTGCCGGCGCGCTGTAGGCGCTGACACGGCGATTGCTGCGGGAAATACTGTGGACCTTCTCGCACAGCAACTGCCGGACCTTGTCAGGGTTGCGCGAGATGTCTTCGAAATTCTTCGGCAGGAAGTCCACCGCCCCGGCGTCCAGCGCATCGAGGGTCACCCGGGCGCCTTCGTGGGTCAGGGAAGAGAACATCAAAACCGGGGTCGGGCAGCGCTGCATGATATGCCGCACCGCCGTGATGCCATCCATCATCGGCATCTCGTAGTCCATGGTGATCACGTCCGGCTTGAGCGCCAGCGCCTGATCGATTGCCTCTTTACCGTTGGTTGCGGTGCCCACGACTTGAATCGTCGTGTCCGCCGAAAGAATTTCCGAGACGCGGCGGCGGAAAAACCCCGAATCGTCCACCACCAGGACTTTAACGACCATAAACACTCCGTTAGACGAGGCGCGGCTCGAAGCCACGCCCCTCCAGAATCAAATACGCCGTGCGGCGTAACGCTTGAGCATGCTAGGCACATCGAGAATCAACGCGATGCGGCCGTCGCCGGTGATGGTAGCGCCGGACATGCCCGGGGTGCCCTGGAGCATCTTGCCCAACGGCTTGATGACCACTTCTTCCTGGCCCACGAGCTGATCGACGACAAAGCCGATCCGCTGGGTGCCCACCGAAAGGATCACCACATGGCCCTCGCCCTGCTCCACATGGGCTGCAGAGCTGACCAACCAGCGCTTGAGGTAGAACAGTGGCAGCGCCTTGTCCCGCACGATCACCACTTCCTGGCCGTCCACCACGTTGGTGCGCGACAGGTCGAGGTGGAAGATCTCGTTGACGTTGACCAGTGGGAAGGCGAACGCCTGGTTGCCCAGCATCACCATCAGGGTCGGCATGATCGCCAGGGTCAGCGGGACCTTGATGAGGATCTTCGAACCCGAGCCCTTGACCGAGTGGATGTTGATCGAACCGTTGAGCTGGGAAATCTTGGTCTTCACCACGTCCATACCCACGCCGCGGCCCGACACGTCGGAAATCTCGGTCTTGGTGGAGAAGCCCGGGGCGAAGATCAGGTTGTAGCACTCGGTGTCGCTCAGGCGATCGGCGGCATCCTTGTCCATCACCCCGCGTTTCACCGCGATGGCACGCAACACTTCCGGGTCCATGCCCTTGCCGTCGTCGGAGATCGACAACAGGATGTGATCGCCTTCCTGCTCGGCGGCCAGGATCACCTTGCCGCTGCGGACCTTGCCCGCGGCTTCACGCTCTTCCGGCGACTCGATACCGTGGTCGACCGCGTTGCGCACCAAGTGGACCAGCGGGTCGGCCAGGGCCTCGACAAGGTTCTTGTCGAGGTCGGTCTCTTCACCCACCAGTTCCAGGTTGATTTCTTTCTTGAGCTGGCGAGCCAGGTCGCGAACCAGGCGTGGGAAACGCCCGAAGACTTTCTTGATCGGTTGCATCCGGGTCTTCATGACCGCGGTCTGCAAGTCAGCCGTGACCACGTCGAGGTTCGACACGGCCTTGGACATGGCTTCGTCCTGGCTGTTGAGGCCCAGGCGCACCAGGCGGTTACGCACCAGCACCAGTTCGCCGACCATGTTCATGATCTCGTCCAGGCGCGCGGTGTCGACCCGCACGGTGGTCTCGGCTTCGCTGGCCGGTTTTTCCGGTGGCGGCGCGGCGGCGGCGCGGGCTGGCGCCGGGGCGGCGGCCGCGGCAGGCTTGGGCGCCTCGGCTTTCGGTTCCGGCGCCTTGGCGGCGGGCTTTGGCGCAGCCTTGGCCACCGGCGTAGCCGTGGTGGCAGCAGCAGGCGCAGCGGAGGTCGTAGCGACTTCGCTGAACTTGCCTTTGCCGTGCAATTCGTCGAGCAGCGATTCGAATTCCTGGTCAGTGATCAGATCACTACCAGCCACAGCGGCGGCGGGCTGGGCCGGCGCCGGCGCCGAAGCGATGGCCGAGTCCAGCGCGTCGACGGCAAAGGTACCCTTGCCATGCAACTGATCGAGCAAGGCTTCGAATTCGTCGTCGGTGATGTCCGAGTTGTCGCCCGCCGCTTTCGGCGCAGCGGCAGCCGCCGTGGGGGCCGCAGGAGGAACGACGGCATCGACGGCGAACTGGCCTTTGCCATGGAGCTGGTCGAGCAGCGACTCGAACTCGGCGTCGGTGATTTCATCGCTGGCAGCGGCATCGGCCGCAGGCGTTGCGGGCGCAGCAGGCGCCGCCGGAGCCTCGGCCTCGGCCTTGACGGCGTTCAGCGAGTCCAGCAGTTGTTCGAATTCATTATCGGTGATATCGCCCGACTCTTCGGCGACCGGCTCTTCGACCACCGCCTCGACGGCCGGCGCAGCTTCCGGCGCGGCTTCGTCAGCCGATTGCGGCTCGGCCAGGCGCGACAGCGCGGCGAGCAGCTCAGGTGTAGCGGGGGTAATCGGCGAGCGCTCGCGCACTTCGCTGAACATGCTGTTGACCGCATCCAGCGCTTCAAGCACCACGTCCATCAACTCTGCGTCAACGCGACGCTCACCCTTGCGCAGGATGTCGAACACGTTCTCGGCAATGTGACAGCACTCCACCAGCTCGTTGAGCTGGAGGAAGCCGGCGCCTCCTTTTACAGTGTGGAAACCGCGAAAAATTGCATTGAGCAGATCCGCATCATCCGGTCGGCTTTCCAGCTCGACCAGTTGCTCGGAAAGTTGCTCTAGAATCTCGCCGGCCTCAACCAGGAAATCCTGAAGGATCTCTTCATCGGCGCCGAAGCTCATTAATGGCTGCTCCTAAAACAGGTAGGTCGTGATGACGGTTAATGCCGGATTGCGTTGGAGCTGTGAGCGTGCCAGGCAAGGCGCGAGACGCGGGTAAGGGTTGTTTCCTTACCAAGTTTCGCAACGCGGCATGGCGCGCTCACAGCTCCAACCCTCCGGGCCGCGCCCCACAAGGCGCAAGCCGTCGTTACTCGTCGTTCATTTGGAAAACCAAACCGCACTCCTCGTGCCTAGTCTTGCGCCTTGTGGGGCACGGCGCGACCGGCATTAACCGTCATCACGACCTACAAACTCAGAATCCAAGGCTGGACAGCAAATCGTCCACATCGTCCTGACCGGACACAACGTCTTCTCTTTTATCGGCATGAATCTGCGGACCTTCACCCTGAGAGAGATGTTTTTGTGGATCTTTTTCTGCAAGTATCGCTGCACGGTCGTGTTCGATGCCTGCAAAGCGGTCAACCTGGCTGGCCATCAGCACCAGCTTGAGCAGATTGCTTTCCACTTCGGTGACCAGTTGGGTCACCCGCTTGATGACCTGGCCGGTCAGGTCCTGATAGTCCTGGGCCAGCAAGATATCGTTGAGGTTGCTTGCAACGGCGCGGCCTTCGGTGCTGCTGCGCGTCAGAAAAGCGTCAACCCGACGGGCCAGTTCCCGGAACTCTTCAGCCCCGACTTCGCGCCGCATGAAGCGCCCCCAGTCGGTGCTCAAGGCCTGGGCTTCTTCGCTCAGGCCATTGACCAGCGGCGTGGCATTTTCCACCAGGTCCATGGTGCGGTTGGCCGCAGCCTCGGTCAGCTTGACCACATAACCCAGACGCTCGGTGGCGTCGGTGATCTGCGAGACTTCCTCGGCCTGCGGCATGTGCGGGTCGATCTGGAAATTGACAATCGCGCTGTGCAATTCACGCGTGAGCTTGCCCACTTCCTGATACAGACCGCGGTCACGGGTCTGGTTGAGCTCATGGATCATTTGAACCGCATCGCCAAAACGACCTTTTTCAAGGCTCTCGACCAGTTCGCGGGCATGTTTTTTCAGGGTCGATTCGAAATCGCCCATAGAAGATTCGTTATCCATAGCTCCCCCGTGGCGCCGTTAACCGATGCGTTCGAAGATTTTTTCGATCTTCTCTTTCAACGCCTGGGCCGTGAAGGGTTTGACCACATAGCCATTCACACCGGCCTGGGCCGCTTCGATGATCTGCTCGCGCTTGGCTTCGGCAGTCACCATCAGCACCGGCAGGTGCTTGAGCTTTTCATCGGCACGCACCTGGCGCAGCAGGTCGATGCCGGTCATGCCTGGCATGTTCCAGTCGGTGACCAGGAAATCGAAGTTACCGCTGTGCAACATCGGGAGCGCGGTGGTCCCGTCATCTGCTTCGGCCGTGTTGGTGAACCCGAGGTCACGCAACAGGTTTTTAATGATCCGCCGCATCGTTGAAAAATCATCAACGATGAGGATTTTCATGTTCTTGTCCAATTCGACCTCCAAGCAGTCTTAAACGCGTCCAGCACCTGAACGCGCCATTTCAATCAATTCCGGCACAACACTCGACAACGGTCTGGAGCGCTGCACGTGGCTGGCGCATGACTGGCCAATCTCGTTCGCAATCGCTCCACACGCCTGTCAGCGCGCTCGCCACTCCCCCAAACGCCCCCGCAAGCGGGCCGCGCACTGGCTGTGTAACTGGCTGACCCGCGATTCGCTGACCCCCAGGACCTCACCGATCTCCTTGAGGTTCAGCTCTTCGTCGTAGTACAGCGCCAAGACCAGCCGCTCACGCTCCGGCAAATTGGCAATCGCTTCGGCCAGCGCGCTCTGGAACCGTTCATCTTCCAGGTCACGCGCAGGCTCCATGTGAGTACTTGCGCCATCCTCATGCAGCCCTTCATGTTCGCCGTCCTGCAACAGGTCGTCGAAACTGAACAGGCGGCTGCCCAAGGTATCGTTCAAAATCCCGTAGTAATCATCGAGACTCAACTGGAGTTCGGCCGCAACCTCGTGATCTTTAGCGTCGCGCCCGGTTTTAGCTTCAATTGCCCGGATCGCGTCGCTGACCATGCGCGTATTACGGTGCACCGAGCGCGGCGCCCAATCGCCCTTGCGGACCTCATCGAGCATTGCCCCGCGAATGCGGATCCCGGCATACGTCTCGAAGCTGGCGCCTTTGCTCGCG
Organism: Pseudomonas sp. SMV71; assembly: GCF_052042015.1. Classification (NCBI taxonomy): domain Bacteria; kingdom Pseudomonadati; phylum Pseudomonadota; class Gammaproteobacteria; order Pseudomonadales; family Pseudomonadaceae; genus Pseudomonas; species Pseudomonas sp. SMV71. Next base: position 126,713 of record NZ_JBKGGU010000011.1, read on the forward strand.
TCGTATTTGTTCGCCACCTCGAGCAGGCCGATCATGCCGGCCTGGATCAGGTCCTCGACCTGAACACTGGCCGGCAGGCGCGCCAGCAAGTGGTACGCGATACGCTTGACCAGGGGCGCATAACGCTCGATCAGTTCGTATTGGGCGTCCCGTGCCGATTTTTTGTAGAGATGGTTGTAACCGCTTGCAGTCATAGCACGGGCCCTGCTGTTTGTTGCACGAGACGCTCGACGAAAAATTCCAGATGACCGCGCGGATTGGCCGGCAAGGGCCAGCTATCGACCTTCTGGGCGATTGCCTTGAATGCCAGCGCGCATTTGGAACGTGGAAAAGCTTCATAAACGGCACGTTGCTTCTGAACCGCCTTACGCACGCTTTCGTCGTAAGGCACCGCACCCACGTATTGTAGGGCGACATCCAGGAAGCGATCCGTGACCTTGGTCAGCTTGGCGAACAGGTTGCGCCCCTCCTGCGGGCTCTGGGCCATGTTGGCCAGGACGCGGAAGCGGTTCATGCCGTAGTCGCGATTCAATAACTTGATCAGGGCATAGGCGTCGGTGATGGACGTGGGTTCATCGCAGACCACCAGCAGCACTTCCTGGGCGGCGCGTACGAAACTGACGACGGAGTCGCCGATACCTGCGGCGGTGTCGATCACCAGCACATCAAGGTTGTCACCGATATCGCTGAACGCCTGGATCAGGCCGGCGTGCTGGGCCGGAGTCAGGTGGACCATGCTCTGGGTGCCGGAAGCGGCCGGCACGATGCGAATCCCGCCCGGCCCCTGCAACAGCACGTCGCGCAGTTCACAACGGCCTTCGATGACGTCCGCCAGGGTGCGCTTGGGGGTAAGCCCCAGCAATACGTCGACGTTCGCCAGGCCCAGGTCGGCGTCCAGCAGCATGACCCGTCGGCCAAGCTCTGCCAGAGCCAGGGACAAGTTCACTGACACGTTAGTCTTCCCGACGCCACCTTTGCCGCCGGTCACCGCGATCACCTGTACGGGATGCATGCTGCCCATGTTCGTTCTTTACCTTGTCTTACGTAGACGGAGGCCACATTACTGGCTGCGCGTTCACACACGGAACAATGCATGGCAGACCATCGATGTAGGTACAAAAAATACTCATGATAACCTCAGCCGACCTGCTTGGTCGGGCTGTGGTAGATATCAGCGAACATGTCAGCCATGGCTTCTTCGCTGGGTTCTTCCTGCATTTGCACACTCACGGCACGGCTGACCAGTTGGTGACGGCGCGGCAGATGCAAATCATCCGGGATCCGCGGCCCGTCGGTCAGGTATGCCACCGGCAGATCGTGTCCGATCGCCAGGCTCAGTACCTCGCCCAGGCTTGCCGTTTCGTCCAGCTTAGTCAGGATGCAGCCGGCCAGCCCGCAGCGCTTGTAGCTGTGGTATGCGGCGGTTAGAACCTGCTTCTGGCTGGTGGTTGCCAACACGAGATAATTTTTTGACTTGATGCCGCGCCCGGCCAGGCTTTCGAGCTGCATGCGCAGGGCCGGATCGCTGGCTTGCAGGCCGGCGGTGTCGATCAGCACGACGCGCTTGCGCAGCAAAGGCTCCAACGCCTGGGCCAGGGATTGACCCGGATCCACCTGGGTCACCGACACATTGAGGATCCGCCCCAGGGTCTTGAGTTGCTCCTGGGCACCGATACGGAAACTGTCCATGCTCACCAGTGCAATGCTCTGGGCACCATATTTAAGTACATAACGGGCCGCGAGCTTGGCCAGGGTGGTGGTCTTGCCCATGCCGGCCGGACCGACCATGGCGATCACACCGCCCTCTTCCAATGGCTCGACTTCCGGCGTGGCAATCATCCGCGCCAGGTGCGCCAGCAACATGCGCCAGGCCTGGCGCGGCTCTTCGATACCGTTGATCAGCGCCAGCAGGTCGCGGGACAACGGACCGGACAGGCCGATGCGCTGCAGGCGACGCCACAGGTTGGCCTGGGCTGGACGGCTGCCTTGCAGCTGGTTCCAGGCCAGGGAGCCGAGCTGGACTTCCATCAGCTCGCGCAGACTGTTGAGTTCCGAACGCATCGAGTCAAGGGCTCGCGGGTCGACGCCACGGGCAGGCGCTGCCGGGGCCGGCTCGGCACGGCGCGGTTCAGCCGGGGTCGGCTCGATCAGCGGTTCGGCTGCGGTCAATGGCAGGCCGGCGGTCAATGGCTGACCGGCGAACAATTGACGATTGGTGCCCGCCGCAGCCTCGCCTTCGTGGCTGCGCAGGCTCAGTTCAGCCTGGGCGCTGGCGATGCGCGATTGGGTCTTGCGCAGCTCATCCTCGAGTTCCATGTTCGGAACGCGTGGGGCCAGCGCCGACAGTTTGTAGTCCAGGGCCGCCGTCAGTTCCACACCGCCAGCGATCCGGCGATTGCCGATGATGGCTGCTTCAGCGCCCAGCTCGTCACGAACCAGTTTCATGGCCTGACGCATGTCGGCGGCGAAAAAACGCTTCACTTGCATAAACCACTACCTCAGCCGTTGGGCCCTACTGTCGCAACGATGGTCACTTGCTTGTTGTCCGGTATTTCCTGGTACGCCAGCACATGCAGCCCCGGGACCGCGAGGCGTCCGAACCGCGAGAGCATCGCGCGAATCGGACCGGCCACCAGCAGGATCACCGGCTGGCCTTGCATCTCTTGCCGCTGGGCTGCGTCGATCAACGAACGTTGCAGCTTCTCGGCCATGCTTGGCTCAAGCAGAACACCCTCTTCCGAGCCTTGTCCTGCCTTCTGCAGACTATTGAGCAATATCTGTTCCAACCTTGGCTCCAACGTGATCACAGGCAGCTCAGACTCAGTGCCTACAATGCTTTGGACGATTGCGCGGGATACGCCGACCCGCACCGCAGCCACCATCGCGGCGGTATCTTGACTCTTCGACGCGTTGTTGGCGATGGCTTCGGCAATACTGCGTATGTCACGCACCGGCACCTGTTCGGCCAGCAGCGCCTGGAGAATCTTGAGCAGCTGCGACAGCGAAAGCACCCCCGGCACCAGTTCTTCGGCCAGCTTCGGCGACCCCTTGGCCAGCACTTGCAGCAGTTGCTGGACTTCCTCGTGACCGATCAACTCGCTGGAGTGCTTGTAGAGAATCTGGTTCAAGTGCGTCGCCACCACGGTGCTGGCGTCCACCACGGTATAACCGAGGGACTGGGCCTGGGCCCGCTGGCTGACTTCGATCCACACCGCTTCCAGGCCGAAAGCCGGATCTTTGGCGGTGATGCCGTTGAGACTGCCGTAGACTTGTCCGGGATTGATCGCCAGCTCGCGGTCCGGGTAGATCTCGGCCTCGGCCAGGATCACGCCCATCAGGGTCAGACGATAGGCGCTCGGCGCCAGGTCGAGGTTGTCGCGGATATGCACGGTGGGCATCAGGAAGCCCAGGTCCTGGGACAGCTTCTTGCGCACGCCCTTGATCCGCGCCAGCAACTGACCACCCTGGTTACGGTCGACCAACGGAATCAGGCGATAGCCGACTTCCAGGCCGATCATGTCGATTGGGGTCACATCGTCCCAGCCCAGTTCCTTGGTTTCCAGCGCACGAGCAGGCGATGGCAGCAGCTCCTGCTGACGCTTGACCTCTTCAAGAGCCAGCACCTTCTGCGCGTTGTCCTTCTTCCAGAACAGGTAGGCACCACCAGCCGCCACGGCCGCCATGCTCAGGAAGGAAAAGTGCGGCATGCCCGGCACCAGGCCCATCACCGCCATCAAGCCGGCAGACACGGCCAGGGCCTTGGGTGACGCGAACATCTGACGACGAATCTGCTTGCCCATGTCTTCGGAGCCCGAGGCACGGGTCACCATGATCGCCGCAGCGGTGGACAGCAACAGTGATGGCAATTGCGCCACCAAACCGTCACCGATGGTCAACAAGGCGTAGACCTTGCCGGCATCGCCGAAGCTCATGTTGTGCTGGAAGATACCGACGGCCATGCCGCCGATGAGGTTGATGAACAGGATCAACAGGCCGGCGATGGCGTCACCGCGCACGAACTTGCTGGCACCGTCCATCGAACCGTAGAACTCGGCCTCTTGGGCCACTTCCAGACGGCGGGCCTTGGCCTGGTTCTGATCGATCAGGCCGGCGTTGAGGTCGGCGTCGATCGCCATTTGCTTGCCCGGCATCGCATCGAGGGTGAAGCGAGCGCTCACCTCGGAAATCCGCCCGGCACCCTTGGTCACCACCACGAAGTTGATGATCATCAGGATGGCGAAGACCACGATACCGACGACGTAGTTACCGCCGATCACCACCTCACCGAAGGCCTGGATCACCTTACCGGCGGCGGCGTGGCCCTCCTGGCCGTGGAGCATGACCACCCGCGTCGATGCCACGTTCAATGCCAGACGCAACAGCGTGGCCACCAGCAGGATGGTCGGGAACACCGCGAAATCCAGCGGCCGCAGGGCGTAAACGCATACCAGCAGCACCACGATCGACAGCGCGATGTTGAACGTGAAGAACACGTCCAGCAGGAACGGCGGGACCGGCAGCATCATCATGGCGAGCATGACCATGAGCAACAGCGGCACGCCCAGATTGCCCTGGCTGAGGCCTACGACGTTGCTGCGCGCAGTGCTGAGTAACTGAGAGCGATCCACCAATAATCCCCGTTCCAGTGAAGCAAACTTTTGACGCCCGAAACGGGCGCAGGCGGGGTATTGCAAGAAGCTGTCCAACTTTCATCATGGAGCGCAATAGAGGCTTGGAAACGGCGGTGGCGAGGCTGCTCGCGAACAGGGCCTGTTGGCCGACATCAGGTGGTTCGATCCGACGCCATCCCGAGCAGGCTCGCTCCCACCAATGGATCTGCATATGTCGTCAAGGAGTGGGCTTGCTCGCGAAAAGCGATGGCTGCTGACAGCTGCCCACTACGCTGCCTCAGGAATCACGCCGCAAATCCGGCGGGATCGGCAAATCCTTCAGCGGCTCCGGACGCTTGCCCTTGCCCGCGCGGTGCTGGCGGATCTGGTAGACGTAGGCCAATACCTGGGCCACGGCCAGGTACAGGCCTCCAGGGATCTCCTGGTCGAGTTCGGTGGAGTAGTAAATCGATCGCGCCAGCGCCGGGGACTCGAGCAGCATCACCTCATTGGCCACGGCGATCTCACGGATCTTCAGCGCCAGGAAGTCACTGCCCTTGGCCAGCAACACGGGCGCATTGCCTTTTTCGGGGTCGTACTTGAGGGCGACGGCGTAGTGAGTCGGGTTGGTGATGACCACATCGGCATCGGGGATGGCCGCCATCATCCGCCGCTGGGAGACCTCGCGCTGCAATTGACGGATACGCTGCTTGACCTCCGGCTTGCCCTCCGCGTCCTTGTGCTCGTCGCGAACCTCCTGCTTGGTCATCATCAACTTCTGCTTGCTCTGATAAAGCTGGATCGGCACGTCGATGGCGGCGATCAGGATCAGGCCGCAGGCCATCCACAACGTACTCCAACCCACCAATTGCACGCTGTGGATGATCGCCTTCTCCAACGGCTCATGGGCAATACGCACTATGTCATCAATGTCCGATTGCAACACCGTCAGCGCCACAAACAGGATGATCAGGAATTTCCCAAAAGCCTTGAGCAACTCCATCAGTGCTGATGTCGAGAACATGCGCTTGAGGCCAGCGGCCGGATTCATCCGACTGAATTTCGGGGCCAGGCTCCCGCCGGCAAATAACCAGCCACCCAGGGAAATCGGACCGACAAAGGCTGCCACCAGCAAAAAAATCAGAATGGGCTGCACCGCCGCAATTGCAATTTTCCCGGAGTGCAGCAGATGCTGCGTCATGGCGCCCGGGGTGAGCAACACTTCACGTGGCAGGGAGAAATTCAGCCGCATGATTTCCAGCAGGTCCAGGGCCAGCCCGCCACCATAGATCAGCAAGCCACCGGAGCCGGCCAGCATCACCGCCAGGGTGTTGAGTTCCTTGGAGCGGGCAATCTCGCCTTTTTCCCGGGACTCGCGCTGGCGCTTCTCCGTGGGGTCTTCTGTCTTGTCCTGACCACTCTCGCTCTCGGCCATGGTTCAGCGCGCCTGTGCCATGTCGCGTAGCAGCTGCAAGGCCTCGGTGGCCAGCGGTTGATACTGGTTGAGAATATCCCCCAGGCTGATCCAGAAAATCACCATGCCCAACACCAGGGTCAGCGGGAAGCCAATGGCGAAAATGTTCAGTTGCGGCGCCGCCCGGGTCATCACGCCAAACGCGATGTTGACCACCAGCAGGGCAGTCACCGCGGGCAGTACCAACACCATCGCCGAGCCCAGCACCCAACCTAGCTTGCCGGCGACGTCCCAGAAATGATTGACCAGCATCGCACTGCCCACCGGCATGGTGGTGAAGCTCTCGGTCAGCACCTCGAACACTACCAGGTGCCCGTTCATGGCGAGAAACAGCAAGGTCACAAGCATCGTCAGGAACTGCCCGATCACCGCGGTGTTCACGCCGTTGGTGGGATCGATCATCGAGGCAAAGGCCATGCCCATCTGGATCGAAATGATTTGCCCGGCCACTACGAATGCCTGGAAAAACAGCTGCAAAGAAAACCCCATCAAGGCGCCGATGAGAATCTGCTCGGCCACCAGCATCAACGCACTGAGGTCCAAGGCATGAACCGGCGGCATCGGTGGCAACCCGGGCGCGATGACCACGGTGATCGCCAAGGCGAAGTACAGGCGAATGCGCCTGGGCAGCAGGGTCGTGCCGAAGACCGGCATGCTCATCAGTACGGCCGTGACACGAAACAGCGGCAGGATGAACGCCGCCACCCAGGAACTGATCTGGGTGTCTGTCAGCGCAAGCATCGACATCGGGTCAGCCGATCAACTGTGGAATACTGCCGTACAAACGCAGGATGTATTCCATGAAAGTCTGCACCAGCCACGGACCGGCGACGATCAGCGTCACCAGCATCACCAGCAGGCGCGGCAGGAAGCTCAGGGTCTGCTCGTTGATCTGCGTCGCTGCCTGGAACATGGCCACCACCAGACCCACCAGCAGACTGGGAATCACCAGGATGGCGACCATAATCGTGGTCAGCCAGAGCGCTTCTCGAAACAGGTCCAGCGCGACTTCAGGCGTCATATCTTGCTACCTGCACAAAAGGGCTAAACACCGCCGAAACTGCCCGCCAGCGTGCCGATGATCAGCGCCCAGCCATCCACCAGCACGAACAGCATGATCTTGAACGGCAGGGAAATGATCAGCGGCGAGAGCATCATCATACCCATCGCCATCAGTACGCTGGCGACGACCAGGTCGATGATCAGGAACGGGATGAAGATCATGAAACCGATCTGGAACGCAGTCTTGAGTTCGGAGGTCACGAAGGCCGGCACCAGGATCGTCAACGGCGCCTGGTCGGGACTGGCGATGTCGGTACGCTTGGACAGGCGCATGAATAATTCCAGGTCGCTGCTGCGCGTCTGGGCCAGCATGAAGTCCTTGATCGGCACCTGGGCCTTGGCCACCGCGTCCTGTGCGCTGAGTTTTTCCGCCAGATAAGGTTGCAGCGCGTCCTGGTTCACCCGGTCGAACACCGGGGCCATGATGAACATCGTCAAAAACAGCGCCATGCCGGTGAGAATCTGGTTCGACGGCGTCTGCTGCAAACCCAGGGCCTGGCGCAGGATCGAAAAGACAATGATGATCCGCGTGAAACTGGTCATCAGCATGACGAACGCCGGGATGAAGCTCAGCGCGGTCATGATCAGCAGGATCTGCAGGCTGACCGAGTACTCCTGCGCCCCGTCGGCGTTGGTGCCCAAGGTAATCGCCGGAATCGACAGCGGGTCGGCGGCAGATACCAACGGCGCGGCCAGCATCAGGGCCAGCGCCAATAGAATGCGCAGCGGCATTACTTTTTATCCTTCTGGTCTTTCCCCAACAGCTCCATGAGACGCTGGGCGAACTCGGGGGAGGCCTGTTCGGTAGAGGGCACCTGTACCGGCTCCTTGAGGACATGCAAAGCGGTGATCGAGCCTGGACTCAAACCCAGCAGAATCTGCTCGTTACCGACCTGCACCAGCACCAGCCGATCACGTGGTCCCAGCGCGCGAGAGCCGACGATGTCGATGACCTGCCCTTTGCCGGCCGGCCCTGCCTGTTGCACGCGGCGCAACAGCCAGGCAAGGAAGAAGATCAATCCCAGCACCAGCAACAGGCCGAGCACCAACTGCGCCAATTGCCCGGCCACGCCGCTACCCACCGCTGGTGCAGCGACCGCGGTAGCCGCAGTGGCCGCCGGCTCGGCAGCCAGCACGCTGAACGGCAGCATCATCGCTGCGGCGAATAGCGTTTTCACTCAGCGCAACTTCTTGATGCGTTCGCTCGGGCTGATCACGTCCGTCAGGCGAATGCCGAACTTCTCGTTGACCACCACCACTTCACCGTGGGCGATGAGCGTACCGTTGACCAGTACGTCCAGCGGCTCGCCCGCCAGGCGATCCAGCTCGATCACCGAGCCCTGGTTGAGTTGCAGCAGGTTGCGGATGTTGATGTCGGTGCTGCCCACTTCCATCGAGATGGACACCGGGATATCCAGGATCACATCCAGATTCGGACCGTCCAGGGTGACCTGGTCATTGCTTCTCGGCACGCTGCCGAACTCTTCCATGGGCAGGCGATTGGAAGCCTGGGCACCCGTGTCGGCGGCCAGCAAGGCGTCGATGTCGGCCTGTCCGCCATCGCCCGCCTCCTCAAGGGCCGCAGCCCACTCATCGGCCAGCGCCTGGTCATCCGGGGTGTTCATATCGTTAGCCATCATTTGTCCTCGGCGGGCAAAAATCAGTAGAAAACCTAAAATCCGTCACAAACTTAAAGGGTACGACACCGCTCAGCGGCGTTCGATCGGCTCGATCACCTGCAACGCCAGGTTGCCTTTATGAGAGCCCATCTTGACCTTGAAGGCCGGCACGCCGTTGGCGCGCATGATCATGTCTTCGGGCATTTCCACGGGAATGATGTCCCCTGGCTGCATGTGCAGAATGTCCCGCAGGCGCAGCTGACGCCGGGCAACCGTCGCACCGATTGGCACGTCGACATCCAGCACGTCCTGGCGCAACGCATTGATCCAGCGCTCGTCCTGGTCGTCGAGATCCGACTGGAAACCGGCGTCGAGCATTTCGCGCACCGGCTCGATCATCGAGTACGGCATGGTCACGTGCAGGTCACCGCCACCGCCATCGAGCTCGATGTGGAAAGTCGAGACCACGATGGCTTCGCTCGGGCCGACGATATTCGCCATGGCCGGGTTCACTTCGGAGTTGATGTACTCGAAGTTCACCTCCATTATCGCCTGCCAGGCTTCCTTCAAGTCGACGAAGGCCTGTTCCAGCACCATGCGCACGACGCGTAGCTCGGTCGGGGTGAATTCACGCCCTTCGATCTTGGCATGACGCCCATCGCCACCGAAGAAGTTGTCCACCAGCTTGAACACCAGCTTGGCGTCAAGGATGAACAACGCAGTGCCGCGCAACGGCTTGATCTTCACCAGGTTGAGGCTGGTGGGCACGTACAGCGAGTGCACGTACTCACCGAACTTCATCACCTGCACACCACCAACGGCCACGTCCGCCGAACGGCGCAGCATGTTGAACATACTGATGCGGGTGTACCGGGCGAAACGCTCGTTGATCATTTCCAGGGTCGGCATGCGTCCGCGAACGATGCGGTCCTGGCTGGTCAGGTCATAACTTTTGACGCTGCCCGGTTCAGCTACGTTTTCGGTCTGGACCAGGCCGTCGTCGACACCGTGTAGCAGCGCGTCGATTTCGTCCTGGGACAACAGGTCCTGCACGGCCATGTCGTGTTCCTACTGCAATACGAAGTTAGTGAAGAGCAACTGTTCGATCACCACTTTGCCCAGCTCTTTCTGAGCCACTTCCTGCACGCTGGCCGTGGCTTTCTGACGGAGCATTTCCTGGCCGACGGGCGTCGCCAGGGTGTCGAAGTTCTGTCCGGAAAACAGCATCACCAGGTTATTGCGGATCAGCGGCATGTGCACCCGCAGTGCTTCCAGGTCGGCCTGGTTGCGACCCAGCAGGGTGATGCTGACCTGCATGTAGCGCTGGCGTCCGTTCTGGGTGTAGTTGGCCACGAAGGCCGGCGCCATCGATTCGAAAATCGCCGGCTGTTTGCCGACCGGTGCGGCCTCGGCCGCCGGGGCTGGCTTGCTTTGAGCGCCGTGCATGAAATACCAGGTCGCCCCTACGGACACACCGATCGCCAGGAGCAGGCCGACGACGATCAGGATGATCATCTTGAGCTTGCCTTTGGTTGCGGGGTCTTTTACAGCTGCTGCGTCGCTCTTCGCCATGCCAATAATCCGTCACTAATCGGGGTTTTCACTGTTGCGTGGCTAGGGTGGAGCAAGTGTTATGCCAGAAGTGTCCGGCTCGCCCAGTGACTCCCCCAAACTATTGTGGGAGCGAGCCTGCTCGCGATAGCGGTGTGTCAGTCACCTCATTGATGACTGATCCACCGCTATCGCGAGAGGCTCGCTCCCACAGATTCTGATTGTTATCAATCAGGCGTAGTAGTCGACCGCGCTGGTGCCGATCACGCTGGTGGTGGCAGTTGCCACTTCAGCAATGCTGGCTGGCGATTGCTCATCAGGCGAATCGATACGCTCGCCAGACGAACGGGTTCGTCCTGCCTGGGCCTGCTGTTGCGCCTGTTGTCCCGGGTCCTGCGAGCCTCGGGACTGGTCGGACACATTGACGTCGACCTGCCCCATGCCCTGCTGGGCAAAACTGTCGCGCAAGCGATGCAACTGGCCTTCGAGCGCCTCGCGAACGCCTGAGTGAGCGCTCATGAAGGTGACCTGGGTCTGCTGGTCCGGCACCATGTTCACACGGATGTCCAGACGCCCGAGCTCGGCCGGTTGCAGCTGGATATCAGCCGCCTTGAGATTGGCGCTGGACAGGTACATGACGCGATTGACCACTTCTTCGGTCCAGCCATTCTGGTTCATGGCAATGGGCTGGTTGACCGGCACCGCGTTGGCGGTCTTCGGCGTCGCAGCCTGGGTCAGTGCCGCCAGACGGTTGGCAAAATCATCAACCCGCGTATCGCTGGAAGCGGCGGTCAGGTCCTTAAGGCCTTCGCTGATCAGGCCACCGAATGCCTTGTCACCGCCCTGGCTGCCGGGACCGGTGCTGTCCTGGTCGGCTTGCACGGTCAGCATGCTCGCCATTCCGGCGGCAAACGTCTGGGCCGAAGTCTGGTCGGCCTCGTGCGAAGCAGGAGCAGCCACTTGGGGTTGCGCCTGGCTGGAGGCGGAAACATGGCCACTTTGTTCCATCGCCAAGCGCAAAGCCGGCAACGCGTCGAGTGGGTCGGCTTGCGGGTCGAAAGCCGGATCGACAACCGGGTCTTCGACCTGGCCCGGCGAGACCAACTGAGCGGCCGGCGGAGCCACGGCAGCAGCGGCCTGGACTTGAGCGGCGACCACCACCGGTGGAGGTTCCGGCGCGGTGGCCACGACGGGTACGCTCATGTCCGGCAGTTGTGCCGGACCCACTGTCGGATCCGCCACGGGAGCCTGTGCCACCGTATCGTCAGTCGAATCTGCTGCGTCATCACTGGCCGTCTCGTCGTCGGCGCTGGACGGTTGCTTGTCTACAGGCAAGGGCTTGCCGCTATCGGCAACCTTGGGTTCCTCAGCGGCAGCGGTTTCGTTTCCGACCTCCTTTTTGACGGGGACATCGGAAGTCTTGTCGCGCGCGGCCTTAACAACAGGCCCCGAGGAGTCGGAGGATGCCTGACGGGCAAAGACTTTAGCGAAGCTGGAGCCTTTATCCCCGTTGTCCGGGGCTGCTGCCAGTGAATTGACGGCAGCCTGGGGCTTGGCCTGGGCAGCGGCCTGAAGCAGTGAATTGGGGGTAACCGGCATAAAAAAGTCTCCGCTGCACTGGAATCATAGGTACAGTCGGGACAAACAATGCAAGGGGCGGGCCAATCTACGATTGCCTGAGAATGCTCAGCAGTGGAAGCCTTCGCGCTCTTCCCGGCACAGCGAGCGCACGTGAGCGAATTCGCTGTCGATTTCGCTGACCAGCTTCTCGATACCGCCCAACGACGGCTGCTTGGCACGCTGCTCCAGTTCGCCACAGAGCTCGGCGAGACGGATGGCGCCCATGTTGCTGCTACTGCCCTTGAAGCTATGGGCGGTGGCGCTCAGTTTTTCAGCGTCCCGCGCCTCATGCAGCACCCGCAGGCGAGCTTCGGAATCGTTAAGGAAGGTATCCAGCAACTCCAGATACCCTTCTTCCATGACTTCCTTCAACGTGCTCAGCACGTCACGGTCCAGATGAATCTCACTCACTTGTTCGCTCCCTGATCAAGAATGACCCTGATTATGCCAGAGCCTCCCAGAAAAACTCCACGCGCACACTACGACCATCGTCTGACCACAAGGCATGATGGCTAAGTTGACGCACCAGGCTCACGCCGCGCCCGGATAACCGATCACTGTCCACGGGCTGCGCCAGCACCCGAGCCACGTCGAAACCCTGGCCGCTGTCCTCGACCTCGATGACCAGGCGACCACCCTCTTCGTTCGGCGTGACGTGCAGGTGCACCCGCACATGGCCATCGCTCAGCGCATCCAGGCGTTCGTTACGTTCCCGGTAATACCGGGCAAACCCCGACGCGTCACGCTTGAGGCTCGAATCGAGCCCCAATACGCCGTGGTCCAGGGCATTGGAATAAAGCTCCGACAGGACGCTGTAAAGAGCGCCACTCTGAGCCCTGAGTCCATGAACCTCAAGCAGCAACTGCAACAGATAAGGCATCGGGTTGAAGCGCTTGAGCGTCTGCGCCCGGAACTCGAAGCTCACCGACCAGTCCAGCGGGCTGGATTGGCCGCTATCGGAGTAAACCGGTTGCGGCGGATTGAGTTGCGAAGGCGCGACGAGCCGCACCTCGACCATGCTGAAGTCATCCCGCGACTCTCCGCCAAAGTCCCGCAAGGCCTGTTGGATATCATCGAACAGCAGGTCGGGCTCACGGTTGGCGGCGAACACCTGTTGCAGCCCCTCGACACCAAACGGCCGGTCCTGTTCGTCACTGGTCTCGATTACGCCGTCGGACAACAGGAAGACCCTGTCACCCAAGGACATGGGGTGGACTTCGGTGCGGTCATCGAATAGTTGAGGCGACAGCACACCCAATGGCAGGTGCCGCGCCGGCAATGGCGTGCGCGTGCCGCTGAGGCCGTCATGCAGATAGCCATCGGGCATGCCGCCGTTCCAGACCTCCACCGTACAACGCTGGAAACTCAGGCACAGCAGGGTTGCGCAGCAAAACATGTCCACCGGCAGGATCCGCTTGAGCTTGGCGTTCATCTCCCGCAGGATCTGCGCCAGGCCATAGCCCTTGGCCGTCATGCCGTAGAAAACTTCCGCCAACGGCATCGCGCCCACCGCCGCCGGCAAACCATGCCCGGTGAAATCGCCCAGCAGGATATGCATGTCCCCGGCCGGATTGAACGCGGCCAGCAGCAAATCGCCGTTGAACAAGGCATAAGGTGATTGCAGGTAACGGATATTCGGCGCGCTCAAGCAGCCGGAGTGGGCAATTTTGTCGAAGACCGCCTTGGCGACCCGCTGCTCGTTGAGCAGGTAGCCATTGTGCCGGGCGATCTGGTCACGCTGCTCCACCACCGTAGCCTGCAACCGACGCAAGCGGTCCATGGCCTTGATCTTGGCAGCCAGGATCACCTGGTTGTAAGGCTTTGCGAGAAAATCATCGCCGCCGGCCTCCAGACAGCGAGCCAGGCCCTCGCTCTCGGTCAGCGATGTCAGGAAAATGATCGGGACCAACTGGTCGCCGGCCAGCTGCTTTATCTTCTGCGCGGCCTCGAAGCCATCCATCACCGGCATCATCGCGTCCATCAGCACCAGATGCGGACGCTGCCCCCGATACACCTCGACCGCCTCGGCGCCATCCGCCGCAGTCAGTACATGATGACCCTGGCGACGGACGATGGTGGATAACAACAGTCGATCAGCGGCGCTGTCCTCGGCGATCAGGACCGTCAACGGTTCCAGGTCGGACAACATGATGGGCAGTCAGGCTTTGCCTGAATGACGCTTGTCGTGGTGGTTGCCTGTGCGGTCGTGCTCTGCCGACCGGTCGTCTTTGGGGTAGATATCGAACAGCTTGTCGAAATTGGAAATCGCCAGGATTTTCTTGACGTCACTGTTGCTGTTGACGATCCGAATGTCCGAATCGTCGCCGCCGGCAAAATCGCGCAGCAGCAGGAGCATGCCCAGGGCAGAGCTGTCCAGATAGGTGGCTTCTTTCAAATCCACGACGACGGACCCTGGCAGTGGATCGAGCCGCTCATACGCCTCACGAAACTCTTGATGCCGACCGAAATCGAATCGACCCTTGATCGAAATAGTCAACTTCTGCCTATCGGGGGATACTTCGGTAACGACTGACATGATCGGCTTCCTTGTCATGGACATACGTGTACAAGGTTTAGCATCTGGTGAAGGTCTGAGCAAGGTTTCGGATCATTCACCTGACGAAATCCTGTTGAGTGGTCAATATGGGTTCTGGCGCGGCAGGCGCTGGGACAGCTCATCCAGCAACTTCTGTTCGCGTTTATCCTCCAGCTGTCGCGCCTCATCGATATAGCGCTGCACCAGTTTGCGCAGCCCTTCCACGCGGGCGAAAGCCTCCTGCCAGCCCTGCCGGGCTTTTTCCAGATTGTTCTGGTGCCAGACCAGGCTCTGGCGCTGCTGGTCGATGGCGGTCCCCAACTGCGCCAGGAACCCCTGGTAGCCCAGCAGCCATTGTCCGGAAACCCCATGGCGGCCACGGGCAACCCACTGCTCCTGGTATTCGAGGCGGAAATTCTCCAGGTCAGCCAGTTTGCTTTCGGCGACCGCCACCTGCCCTTGGAAATAAGCCAGCCGCTGCACGGCGGCTTTCTCGGCTTTTTCCGCCATTTCCACCACCGGCGCCAGGCGCGCCGCACGACTCGTGGCCATGGTCGGTTACCCGCCGGCGACGGGGGTGAAAATACTCTGCAGGTGCGCTTCGCTGGCCCCCATGCCAATGTTGTCGTTCAGGCTCTGGCGCAAATACACGGACATGGCCGGGTAGAGGTTGATCGCGGTGTCCGTCTCGCGGTCACCGCCGGGTACGTAGGCGCCGACGCTGATCAGGTCACGGCTTTGTTGATAACGCGACCAGTACTGCTTGAATTGCTGGGCACGCTTCATGTGCTCAGGGCTGACCACCGACGGCATGACCCGACTGATGGACGCCTCGATGTCGATGGCCGGGTAATGTCCTTCCTCGGCCAGGCGCCGGGACAACACGATGTGACCGTCGAGCACGCCCCGGGCCGAGTCGGCGATCGGGTCCTGCTGATCGTCACCTTCGGAAAGCACGGTGTAGAACGCAGTGATCGAACCGCCGCCCTTCTCCGCATTACCGGCGCGTTCCACCAGTTTCGGCAACTTCGCGAACACCGACGGTGGATAGCCCTTCGTCGCCGGCGGTTCACCGATGGCCAGGGCGATCTCCCGCTGGGCCTGGGCGAAACGGGTCAACGAATCCATCAGCAACAGGACGTTCTTGCCTTTGTCGCGGAAATACTCGGCGATGCGCGTGCAATACATGGCTGCCCGCAGACGCATCAACGGCGCGTCATCCGCCGGCGAAGCCACGACAACCGAACGCTTGAGGCCTTCTTCGCCGAGAATGTGCTCGATGAATTCCTTCACCTCGCGGCCCCGCTCGCCGATCAGCCCCACCACAATGATGTCGGCCTCGGTGAAGCGGGTCATCATGCCGAGCAGCACACTCTTGCCCACACCCGTACCGGCGAACAGGCCCAGACGCTGGCCGCGCCCGACCGTCAATACACCGTTGATGCAGCGTATGCCCACGTCCAGCGGCACGCTGATGGGGTCGCGCTTGAGGGGGTTGATCGTCGGGCCGTCCATCGGCACCCAGTCTTCGGCCTTCATGCCGCCTTTGCCATCCAAGGCGCGCCCGGCACCGTCCAGTACGCGGCCGAGCATGCTCATGCCCATGGGCAGGCGACCGGTATCGGCCAGGGGCACCACGCGCGCCCCGGGGGCGATCCCGGCGACGCTGCCCACCGGCATCAGAAATACTTTACTGCCGGAGAACCCCATGACCTCGGCTTCCACCTGCTCCGGGTGGTAACTGTCGTCGTTGATGACCAGGCAACGACTGCCCATGGCGGCGCGCAGACCTTCGGCTTCCAGCGTCAGACCGACCATACGCAACAGGCGTCCTTCCAGGATCGGCTGGCCCGCCAGCTCGGTGGCCTCGGCGTAGCTGCCCAGGCGCTTGGCGAAGCTGGTTCGCTCAAGGCGCATCGCGGCTGTCCGGTTCGGTGGCAATCAATGACGCACCGTCAGGTTCGGCGTCAGCCCTGGGCTCGTCCGGCAGCTCCAGGCTCAGGTCGGCCGGTGCGGGGTGCAGGGCTTGCTCGTGCAGTTGGTTCAGCAACTTGGCCATGACCTGCTCGATGCGGGTCTCGACAGTTGCGTCGATGCGGCTGTGTTCGGTTTCCACGCGGCAGCCGCCAGGCAATAGCGAGGCGTCCTCGACGATGCGCCAGGTTTCCTCATGGCGCTCGCGCAAGGCCTTGACCAGTTCGAAATCCTGCGGATTGATGTACAGCCGCACGTTGCCCACGCCCAATGGCAGGAGCTTGAGGGCCTCGCGCATCACGTGTTCGATCTGGCTCGAATCGATGGCCAGTTCGCGCTGGATGACCTGGCGGGTGATGTGCTGCACCAGTCCCACCAGGGATTTCTCGATCTGCGTATCCTGCTCGGCAATCGGTTCGAACAGGTTGACCATCAGTGACTCCAATGCCCGCAGCTTGGCCGTCAGGGCCACTTCGGCCTCCTGACGGACCTTGAGCGTGGTGCTGTGAAAGCCCTCTTTCTCGCCCACGGCGAAACCTTCGTTGTAGGCTTCCTGGCGTATGCTTTCGACTTCTTCGAGGGTCAGCGGCTGGACCTCCTCCAGCGGCACTTCCTCGATCTCCGGCAGCTCCTCCACCGGCTCAGGCTCAGGCTCCGGCACATGGGGGTCGAAGCTGGGCAGCGACCAGACGTCGAAACCACCGACGTCGCGGGCGCGGATCAGGTCGCTGGGTGCATCATCACTCTTGACGGACATAACGACCTTAGATCATCTCTTCGCCGCCCTTGCCACCGAGAACGATCTCTCCGGCTTCGGCCATGCGGCGGGCGATGGTGAGGATTTCCTTCTGTGCGGTTTCCACGTCGCTGACGCGCACCGGGCCCTTGGCCTCCAGGTCGTCGCGCAACAGTTCGGCCGCCCGCTTGGACATGTTCTTGAAGATCTTCTCCTTGACGCCTTCGTCCGAACCCTTGAGGGCCAGGACCAGTACGTCGGAGGACACCTCGCGCAACAGCGCCTGGATCCCGCGGTCGTCGACATCGGCCAGGTTGTTGAACACGAACATGAGGTCTTCGATCTGACCGGACAGGTCTTCGTCGAACTCGCGGATCGAGTCCATCAGCTGACCTTCGATCGAGCTGTCGAGGAAGTTCATGATGTCCGCCGCACGCTTGATGCCACCCAAGGTGGTGCGCGAGGCATTGGAGTTGCCCGAGAACTGCTTCTCGAGGATCTGGTTCAATTCCTTCAGGGCCGCCGGCTGCACGGTGTTGAGCGACGAGACCCGCAGGATGATGTCCAGGCGCACTTTGTGGTCAAAGTTGCCCAGGACTTCACCCGCCTGGTCCGGATCGAGATACGCCACCACGATCGCCTGGATCTGCGGGTGCTCGTAACGGATCACGTCGGCGACTGCCCGCGGCTCCATCCACTTGAGGCTGTCCAGGCCACTGGTGTTGCCGCCCAGCAGAATGCGGTCGATCAGGCCGTTGGCCTTGTCCTCACCCAGCGCCTGGGTGAGCATCTTGCGCACATAGTCATCGGAACCGACACCCAGGCTGGTCTGATCGCCGACGATGTCGACGAATTCGCTCATTACCTGCTCGACCTGCTCACGGTGCACGTTACCCATCTGCGCCATTGCCACGCCCACTCGCTGGACCTCCTTGGGCCCCATGTGGCGCAGCACCTGGGCGGCGTCGGTCGAACCCAGGGACAGCAGCAGAATCGCGGCTTTGTCGACCCGGGACAATTTGGCAACAGCGGCTCGATTATCACTCATCTGCGTTGATCCACTCTTTCACGACCTGAGCCACACGACCCGGATCTTCTGCCACCAGACTCTTGATGGCGTTCAACTGGGCGTCATAACCTTCGCTCGGGCTTGGCAGCAGAATGCTCTGCGGCCCGCCGAGGCTGACGCGATCATTGGCCAATTCGCCATCCAGGCCGCCCATGCCTCCCAGCTCTACATCACCCAGGCCTGCCAACTGCTTGTTCTTGCCGCCATTGGTGATGTTGTTCAGCACCGGACGCAGCACACCGAATACCAGGATCAGGATGAACAGCACGCCCAGTACTTGCTTGACCACATCCCAGAACCAGGGTTGCGAATAAAACGGAATATCGGCGATCACTTCACCGCGCTCGGAGGAGAACGGCACGTTGATCACGCTGACGCTGTCGCCACGGCTGGCATCGAATCCGACGGCGTCCTGGACCAGGCGAGTGAAACGCGCCAATTCGTCGGCGCTCCATGGCGCACGAGTGGTTTCGCCGTTGGCCGGGTTGACCTTGACCTGGTCGTCCACCACCACCGCGACCGAAAGACGCGTCAAACGACCTTGCTGTTGCTTGGTGTGGCTGATGGAACGGTCTAGCTCGAAATTCCTGGTCGACTGCTGACGCTTGTCCGCCGGGTATGGCGCCAGCATCGGCTGGCCGGTGGCCGGGTCCATGATCTGCTGGCCGTTGGCGTCCACCAGCGGCTGACCTGGCTGCACCATGCTGGCCGACCCAGCGGCACCACCGGTGGTTTGCGGCGCGCTGGCCGGAGCCGGCGGCTGGTTGCTCAACGCACCGGGAACGCCCTGCGGACCATTGCTGGCGGTGCGCTGCTCATTGACCGACTGCTCACTGCGCAACGCTGGCTGATCAGGATTGAACTGCTCGGAAGTCGACTCGACCGCACTGAAGTCCAGATCGGCCGAAACTTCCGCCTTATAGCGATCATTACCCAAGACCGGTTGCAGGATGTTGTGCACCCGCTGGGTCAGCATGCCTTCCATCCGACGGCTGTAATCGAATTGCTTGCCGGCCATGGTCAGTTCGGAGTTTTCCGCCTGATCGGACAGCAGCGTGCCCTTCTGGTCGACGACGGTGATCTGCGACTTGCTGAGCTCAGGTACGCTGGTCGCCACGAGGTTAACGATGGCCATGACCTGGCCCGGCTCCAGGGAGCGGCCCGGATACAGTTCCACCAGTACCGATGCGCTGGGCTTGCGCTCATCACGCACGAATACCGAGCTTTTCGGAATTGCCAGGTGCACCCGTGCGCCCTTGACGTTGTTCAGGCTGGAAATGGTCCGTGCCAGTTCGCCTTCCAGGCCGCGACGATAACGGGTCGCTTCCATGAACTGGCTGGTACCCAGGCCCTGGTCCTTGTCGAGGATCTCGAAGCCGAGGTTGCCATCTTTCGGCGTCACGCCAGCCGCGGCGAGCTTGAGGCGCGCACGGGCAACATCGTCGGCCTTGACCAGCAAGGCGCCGGAATTGGGTTCGACGGTATAGGAAATGTCGGCAGCCGCCAGGGTCTCCATCACTTGCTTGGCGTCCATACCCTCCAGGCTACCGTAGAGGGGACGGTAGTCCGGCTGCTGGGACCACAACACCACGGCAAAACCAATCGCCACGCTCGCAGCCAGGCCCACCAACAGGCCGACCTGACGCAACATGGTCATTTCGGAGAGATTTTCCAGGAAGGACAAGCCAAACAGCGGCGGTTTGCCGTCTGGTGGAGTGGCCTTGGCCGGAACGTTATCTACGGCTGCTTCTGCCATGACTCAATAGTTTCCTTAAACCGGCATCTGCATGATGTCTTGGTAGGCTTGAACCAGCTTGTTGCGAACCTGGGTCAGGGCCTGGAACGAGACACTGGCTTTTTGCGAGGAGATCATCACGTCAGTCAGGTCGACGCCACTTTTACCAATTTCAAACGCACTTGCTAATTGGTTCGACGCCTGCTGGGTATCGTTCACTTTATTGACGGCCTGACCGAGCATATCGGAAAAGCTGCTGCCACCCACCTGGGGGACGGCGACCGATTTCGGCTGAGCCATGGCGTCCATTTGCATGGCCCGCATGTCCAACATCAATCGATTAAATTCAATACCTTGGCTCATGGTCTATTCTCTCTGGCGGCCCGCGTTTTTTTGACACTTGCTCAGCGGATATCTGGGTAGTAGCAACAAGGGTGCCAGCTCAAGGCCGGCGATAAACAAATCCCCATACACATCTGTGGGAGCGAGCCCGCTCGCGATAGCGCCGTGACAGTCACATCGGCATCGCCAGGACCACCGCTATCGCGAGCAGGCTCGCTCCCACAGGGGATAAACAGTATTAGCTGGCGAAGAGGTACGCCTCCACGTCCATCCCGGCATCGCGCATCTGCGCCAACTTGTAGCGCAAGGTCCGCGGGCTGATGCCCAGGCGTTCGGCCGCTTCCTTGCGACGCCCGCGCTCGGCGCGCAAGGTGTCGATGATCATCTGGAATTCCCGGCGACGCAGGTCGTCGCCCAACGCACCGGCCGATTCGCTATCCGCTTGCGGGGCAGGTACGAACGTCGCACTCGGCGCCGATGCAGGCAAAGGCGCGCAGGCTACCGGGCCGGCCAGACAGAAGTCCTGCGGCTGGATCAGACCGCCCTGCTGCAGGATCAACGCTCGCTGAATCGCGTTATCCAATTCCCGGACGTTGCCAGGCCAGGGGTAAGCGACCAGACAAGCCCGGGCCTCGGCTGAAAGCCTGGCCGGTGCATGCTTCATTTTATTGACGTGCCTGGCCAACAGACGCTCGGCCAGCGGCAGGATATCGGCGGTACGTTCGCGAAGTGGACGCCAGGCCAGGGGAAATACCGACAAGCGGTAATAGAGGTCTTCCCGGAACCGTCCCGCCGCCACTTCACCGGCGAGGTCGCGGTTGGTGGTCGCCACCACCCGGATATCCAGGCTGATGGGCTTGCGCGCCCCCACCCGCTCGACTTCACGCTCTTGCAACACGCGTAGCAGCTTGGCTTGCAGGCCCAAGGGCATTTCGGAAATTTCATCGAGCAGGATCGTGCCGCCATCAGCCTGTTCGAATTTGCCGGCCTGGGCGGCGATGGCGCCGGTGAACGAGCCTTTCTCGTGGCCGAACAACGTCGCCTCGAGCATGTTGTCGGGAATCGCCGCACAGTTGATGGCAATGAACGGCTCGTTGGCCCGCCGGGATTGTTGATGAATGTAGCGCGCCAGCACCTCCTTGCCTGTGCCGGATTCGCCGGATATCAACACAGTCGAATCGCTGCGAGCCACCCGCGCCGCCAGTTCCAGCAACTGCGCGCTGGCCGGCTCGATGGCAATCGGACCTTCGCCCTCCACCGCCAAGCTGCCCAAGGCGTGGCGAGCCACCAGCTCCAGCAGCGCCTTGGGTTCGAACGGCTTGACCAGATAATCCGCCGCGCCCTGACGCATCGCCTCAACCGCTCGCTCGACAGCGCCGTGGGCGGTCATCAGCAACACTGGCAATTGAGGCTGGCTCGCACGTAACAGGCCGAGCAATTGGTGACCGTCCATTCCCGGCATATTGACGTCACTGATCACCAGGCTGAACGCTTCCCGGTCCGCGGCCAGCAATGCTTCCTCGGCCGAGCCCACCGCAGCGTAGTCATGCCCGGCCAATATCAACGTATCGACCAGCGCTTCGCGCAGGGCGCGGTCATCTTCAACCAGCAACACCTTGATCGCCATTGCCTTCACTCCATCTCGGGTACGCTGGAAAACAGCGGCAGGCACACCGTCGCACAGGTGCCACGCCCCAGCCGTGAGCGCAGTTGCAATGCTCCCTGATGAGCCCGGGCCACAGCCTTGACCACGGTCAGGCCCAGGCCGGTTCCGGTGGTCTTGGTGGTAAAGAACGGCTCGCCCAGGCGCGCCAGCACCGCCGGCTCGATACCGCTGCCGCTGTCGCTGACGCACAGGCGCAGGATGTTGTCGCGGGTATAAAGGTGGACCTTGAGCCGGACGTCGTCGCCACTGGCCTGGATCGCGTTCTCGATGAGGTTCAACACCGCGCCCACCAGGGTGTCGCGGTTACACAACACCTCTCCGTGGTAACTGTCGCATTGCCAGCGGATCGGCAGGTCCTGGACATGAGCCGAGGCGGCCGCCTGCAGCGCCTGCAGCAGCGCCTTGGGATTGACGCGATCGGTCAACGGCAGCTCCCCACGGGCGAAAACCAGCATGTCGCGCACTTGATGCTCCAACTCGTGCAGGCGCTCTTTGAGCCGCCCGGCGAAACGTTGCTGGGTATCCACCGGCAGTTGTTGTTCAGTCAAATGGCTGGCGTAAAGCAGCGCGGCGGAAAGTGGTGTGCGGATCTGATGGGCCAGCGAAGCGACCATTCGGCCCAGGGAGGACAGCCGCTCATGACGCGCCAGCTGATCTTGTAGGTGACGGGTTTCAGTCAGGTCGTTGAGCAGGACCAACTGCCCGGGCTCGGCGTCCAGCGAACGGGTCGAGATGGACAAACGGCGGCCATCCTTGAGTGAGACCTCGTGTCCATCGTCCTCACGCGGCGCGAAGCAACGGGCAATGACCTGGCGCCACAGCTCCCCTTCCAGCGGCAGGCCAAGTAACTGGCAAGCAGCCGGGTTGGCTTCGCGCACGCGACCGTGAGCATCTATGACGATCACGCCACCGGGCAACAGGTCCAGAAGGTTTTGCAGACGATTGGCCAGGCGTTCTTTTTCCGCCAGTTCCTGCATGCGCTGAGCACTGACCACCGCCAGTTCACCCTTGAGTTCAGTGACCCGGGCTTCCAACAGGCTGTAGGAATCGCTCAGCTGACTGGACACCTGATTGAACAGCGAAAATGCCTGTTCGAGGCCAAGCCGGCTTGCCTGCTCGGAGGACGGCAGGTGTCCCGGCTCGGGGACAGGAGACATCTGGGCGGCGTGGGTCATCGTGCTCTCTCGCGTGGCTGACCGTCAGTTAAACGGACGTTGCGAGAGGCAGTAGCAATAGGCGTGCCGGAAGGATAGTCAAACCTATGGCGAGGGAGCTTACTCCCGCTGGACTGCGCTGCTGCCCAAAGTTAGGGCCGCTTCGCGCTGGTGCGCCAGCCCGGCCCAGCGGGAGCAAGCTCCCTCGCCACAGGGGAGCATACTCACCATGAATCAGCGGTGAATGGTAAAGCTGGCGTCAATCATCCGCCTGTTCATCGCCCTCGCGACGGCTCATGCCGTACTTGCGCATCTTCTCGACCAACGTGGTACGCCGGATGCGCAGGCGCTCGGCGGCCCGTGCGACGATACCGTTGGCGTCGTCCAGGGCCTGCTGGATCAGCCCCTGCTCCAGGCCTCCCAGATAATCCTTGAGATCCAGGCCTTCCGGCGGCAGCAAGGCATTGGCGGTGAAATCGGGCGTATGACCGTTGATTGCCACCCGCTCTTCCAGATCGCTACGCAGGCTGTCGACCATTTGCTCGTCTTCATCATCGACGTAGCGGAATTTCTTCGGCAGCTCGTTCACACCGATCACGCCATAAGGATGCATGATGGCCATGCGCTCCACCAGATTCGCCAGCTCGCGGACGTTGCCCGGCCAGCCATGACGGCACAGGGACATGATTGCCGCCGAGTTGAAACGGATCGAGCCGCGCTTTTCATGCTCCATGCGTGAAATCAGCTCGTTCATCAACAGAGGAATGTCTTCGACCCGCTCACGCAGCGGCGCCATCTCGATGGGGAAGACGTTCAGGCGATAGTAAAGGTCTTCGCGGAAACCGCCGGTCTCGATCATGCTCTCGAGATTCTTATGGGTCGCGGCAATGATTCGTACGTCGACGCTCTGAGTCTTGTTGCTCCCCACGCGCTCGAAGGTGCGCTCCTGCAAGACCCGCAGCAGCTTGACCTGCATCGGCAACGGCATGTCGCCGATTTCATCCAGGAACAGCGTGCCGCCGTTCGCCAGCTCAAAACGCCCGGCGCGACTGGTGATCGCGCCGGTAAAAGCGCCCTTCTCATGACCGAACAATTCGCTTTCCAGCAACTCGGCCGGAATCGCGCCGCAGTTGACCGGCACGAATGGCGCTTCGCGACGCTTGGAATGATAGTGCAGGTTGCGTGCAACCACTTCCTTGCCGGTACCCGACTCGCCGAGGATCAAGACGCTGGCGTCGGTGTCGGCAACCTGCTGCATCATCTGACGAACATGCTGGATCGCCCGGCTGGTGCCGACAAGACTGCGGAACAGGTTGGGCTCACGATGACGGCCGCGCTCGCGGGCCTGGTCATACATCTCGCGATAGACCTGCGCCCGGTGCAGCGAATCGAGCAGCTTGCTGTAGCTGGGCGGCATCTCAAGGGTCGACAGCACCCGACGACGCTGGTCTTCCGGCAAGTCAAGAGAAGAATTTTCGCCCATTAGCAAAACAGGAAGGAACTCATCCCAGGTTGAGAGTGTCTTTAGCAAGCCCAAAAGCGTGGTGGGAGCACTTATCGTTCCGATGAGAACGCAAATGACCTCACGACTGGAGGACAAAGAATCGACAGCCTGCTGCCAGTCATGACTTGCACAGGGTAAATTTTCTTCGCCGAGAAAATTTAAGATCACCGCCAGATCACGGCGGCGGACGCTATCGTCATCGATCAGGAGAATTTTGGTTTCACGCCACATGCAATAGCAACTTCCCTAGTCAACCCAATGCCCGGAATTAGGGGGCAAGCTAGACGCTTGCAGACTTGTTACGCCTGTAGACGCCTGAAATCTGAAAACAGTTACTAGTTAAGTCAAAAAACCGTGCACAGTCAAATTTATGGCGCAACGGATTCGGATTAACTGAGTATTAACCGAACAGATGGTAAACCTTTGCTGCGTTCTGTGCTTGATGGATCTGCGACATCTCGTCGACGATTGCCTGGCGCTCCCCTGTCGCCGCCTCGAGCAACTGCTTGTACACCCCCAGCAATTGCTCAAGATTGTTACGCAACGTCGCCTCGTCCACCCCGGACTCGCTCAGGACATCTTCCATGCACGAACGGCACGTCAAGTCCAACTGACCGATTGCCTCCCAATTACGCTCGGCCAGTGCGTCGACCAGCGCATCACGGGTGTGTTCTATTCGTTGCAGGACAAGACTCATGAGAGTGCTCCTCAGAATTGCGGGCCAGGGGTGGCGATGGCATCCCAACCTTCCTTGACCGTGCGAAGCAGATCGGCGACTTCGTCGAGGATCTTCGGATCGGTCTTGATGTTGGCCTCGGTCAAACGTTTCATCATGTAGTCGTAGAGCGCATCCAATTCGGCAACCGACTCGGCCCGATTTTCCAGATCCAAGCCTTCACGCAGGCCGCCGACGATACCGATGGCCTTACTGATAAATATGCCCTTGCTGGCGATATCCTTGCGTTCCATGGCACCTTTGGCCTGCGCGATGCGATCCAGGCCGCCTTCCATGAGCATTTGAACAAGACGATGGGGACTCGCTTCGGAGGTTTGCGCCTGGGCGCCAATCTTCTGGTATTGGCGAAGGGCCAACAGCGGATTCATGTGCTACCTCATCAAAATCTTCAGTTCGTATAAACAGCGTATCGACGCCGCGTCAAAAAACTTTAGACCGAAAAGCCGAAAGCCCGGAACGTTGTCAAAACGTTGCCGGGCTTTTTTACATCGGTCGAAATCACCTGTTTCTCTGTTGCGCCGTCAGGGCCTCGAACATAGAAGTGATGTTACTGGCCGTGGCCTTCAGCTTGCCGACCAGGGTATCCATGTCGTTGTACTTCTTGGTCAACGAAGCGGTCAACGTCTCGACCCGGCGATCCAGGGCCGCCTGATCGCTCTTGAGCCGGGTCTGGGTCTTGGTCAGCGCAGAGGTCCGCTGGTCGAGGATGCCACCGGTCTGGGTGAAGGGTTCGATCGCCTTGCCCATGCGCTCCAGCAAGCCATTGGTACCAGTGAACATCGTCTGGACTTCACCGCTGAGCTTCTTGTCATTCATGGCCGCGTTGAACTTGGTGCTATCGAAATTCAATGCACCCGTCTTCTGGTCGGTGGTAATACCCAGCTGGGCCAACACCGTGAGCTTGTCACCAGCACCTGTCTGGGACAACGGTTCGCGGATCGTCGCCAGGAGCGAGCGAGGCAAAGAGTCACCAGTCAGTTTGGCCGGTATCGTCGGGTTGCCATCATCATCCAGAGACGGCTTTGTCAGCGCAGTGATGCTGTTGGCGACCGCGTTGTAGGCATCGACGAACTTCTGGATCGAGGCCTTCAGGCCATCGTTGTTCGGTGCGACGGTGACGGTGGATGTGCCGTCACCGGGTACGCCGACCAGATTCAACGTTAATCCAGAAATCGCCGTGCTCACCGTATTGCTTGCGCTGGTCAGCTTCATGCCATCGACGGAAAACACGGCGTCCTGGGCCAAGGCACCGATAGCACCCGCCGAAGTGGCCGTCAGTGCAGTATTGCTGGCGCCCACGACGTTCGTCCCGTCGATCTCCAGGCCGGCAATACCGCTGACCGAGATATCGGAACCTGCGCCGGTGGTGGTGGAGCCCAGCACCAGCCGCGAACCGAAGGAGTCGGTCACGATGTTGGCACTCAAACCGGCGGCCTTCATGGACGAGTCGGCGTTGATCGCGTCACGCACCGATTGCAAGGTCGAACCGTCCGGCACAGTGAGGTTGTAGTTGACCCCCTTCTGCGCGATGGTTAGCGTGCCGGAAGGGATAGCACTGGTCGTACCACCGGCGAAAGCCGCCGAAGTGACCTTGGACGCCGTGGCGAGGTTGGTGACCTTGATGGCATAAGTGCCGTTGACCGCTGAGTTGCTGGCGGTAGCCGTGAGCACACCAGGGACGGAAGAGGTTGCGGCAAAACCCGCGAATTGCGGGTTCTTGGTGTTGCCCAAATCCTTCATGGCGGTATTGAAGGCTGCCAGCAAAGACTTCAGGGTGCCGACCCCGGAGATACTGTTGCTGGTTGTGTTGGTGGCTCGGGTGATCTGACCTTGCTTGGCAGCCTTGTCGGAATCGACCAGTGCCTTAACGATCTCAGTCGTGTTAAGACCAGAACCCAGCCCCAGGCCAGGTAGAATCGGACTTGCCATGAGGAACTCCCTTCAGTGTGTCGCCGGCCTTTTGACCCCTACAACGCCCAAAAGTACATAGCAACGAAATTCGTGCCGATTGTCAGGCTTCAGCGCTGAACAACAAGCTGTTTGCATCATTCAAACTGTTCGCCAGTTTCAGAACTTCTTCGTTCGGGATCTGGCGAATCACTTCACCGGAACCGCTGGCGATGACTTTGACCACTACTTTGCCTGAAGGCTCATCGATAGAGAACTCCAGATTACGCTTGACCGACTGGACGAACTTCTCGATTTCCTGAACGGCCTTCTTGAGTTTGTCTTGCTCGGCAGCAGCGTCCTTGGGAGTTTCCTTGACCGGTGCCACGGAAACAACATCGGCTTGAGGCTTCTCCACTGGCTTGTCGGCCACTGTAGGCGTCGGCTTCGCCGCTGGATAAGACAAGTTCAGCTTCACGCTCATATCCATGTCCATCACCTCTTGAACGGAAAAAGCGAGAGAGCACGCATGCGCACTCCCCCGCTAAAACTCATCCGGCTATTACTGAAGCAGCTTCAGTACAGCGGATGGCAGTTGGTTGGCCTGGGCCAGAACCGAAGTCGACGCTTGCTGCAGAGTCTGCTGCTTGGTCAGTTGTGCAGTTTCAGCAGCGAAGTCGGTATCTTGTACGCGACCCAGTGCAGCACTGGCGTTTTCGTTGATGTTTTGCAGGTTGGAGATGGTGCTGGCGAAACGGTTCTGAGCAGCACCGAGGTCGGCACGAGCACTGTTGATGGTGTCGATCGCGCTGGTGATTGCGTCCATTGCGGCCGAGAAGTTGGTTTCAGCAGTAGCGCTGTCGGAACCAACGATGGTGATGGCCGAGTCAACACCCAGGGCCGCGGCGTCGAAGCTGGCGCTCAGGGTCAGGGAGATCTGGTTGTCGGCACCGGTGTTCGAACCAACCTGGAAGGTCATGGTGCTAGCAGTACCGTCGAGCAGGTTCTTGCCGTTCAGGTTGGTGCTGTTGGCGATACGGGTCAGTTCGTCGCTCATCTGCGAGAACTCTTTGTTCAGAGCGATACGGTCATCTGCGCTGTTGCTATCGTTACGGGACTGGATGGCCAGTTCACGCATACGCTGCAGAATGTTGGTTTGCTCTTGCATCGCGCCTTCAGCGGTCTGCGCCATGGAGATACCGTCGTTGGCGTTTTTGATTGCCATGGTCTGACCGCGGATTTGCGAGGTCATACGGGTAGCGATCTGCAGGCCGGCGGCGTCGTCTTTAGCGCTGTTGATTTTCAGGCCGGAAGACAGACGGGTCATCGAAGTGGAGAGAGCGTCGGAAGCACGGTTCAAGTTCTTCTGAACGTTCAGCGAAGTAGTGTTGGTGTTTACTGTTAAAGCCATGACGAATTCCTCGTTGGTTGGGTACTGCGGCTTCCGGCCCTTGGCAACCGCCGGGGTGTGGCCTAGAGAACCTTCGTAATAGTTATCGTCGGGTTAGGAACTTGCTTGAGGGCTTTTTTCAAAAATTTTGCTAGCAGACTGCCACTCCTTGATAAACAAGGGCTTAGCGTGGAGCGAAGCGCTGAAAAATGGCGTCAAAAACCTGCTTCATGAAATCGCAGGCAAAAAAAGTGGGAGCGGGCTTGCTCGCGAAAGCGGTGAATCAGCTTTGTATCTGTGCTGAAGTACCGACGCCTTCGCGGGCACGCCCGCTCCCACCTTTATGTTCAGTTGTGAATCAGTCGCGATAGAGAATCGCCGATCCCCACGACAAGCCCACGCCGAAACCGCTGATT
Source organism: Pseudomonas sp. SMV71 (assembly GCF_052042015.1). Lineage (NCBI taxonomy): Bacteria > Pseudomonadati > Pseudomonadota > Gammaproteobacteria > Pseudomonadales > Pseudomonadaceae > Pseudomonas > Pseudomonas sp. SMV71. The sequence continues at coordinate 155,794 of NZ_JBKGGU010000011.1, forward strand.
GCAACGCGCTTCCAGTCAGCATCCAGCACGTGCCTTTCCAGCAGCAGCGGAATACTCGACGATACGGTATTGCCGGTCTCGACCATGTCCTTGATGAATTTCTCGGGCTCACCCTCGAAACGGCGCGCCACGGCATCGACAATCGCCGCACTGCCCTGGTGGATGCAAAAGGCATCGATGTCGCTGGCTTGCAGCGAAGACTCATTGAGCAACTCGTGCAGATGAGCCGGGACTTTCAGCAAGGCAAAATTGAACACCTGGCGGCCGTTCATGAAAAACACGCCGTCGCTGACCTTCAGGTGCGGCGCGCCGGACCCGTCGGTACCGAACTTGGACTTGCCCAACTGCCAGCTGGCTCCTTCGGCCATCCAAGTGGCCGTGGCGGCATCGCCGAACAGCATGGTGGTATTGCGGTCTTCAGGGTCGACGATCTTCGAGTAAGGGTCAGCCGTCACCAACAGACCGTTCTTCAGCCCAGCGGCCTCCATAAAGCCTTTGAGAGCGTAGATACCGTAGACGTAGCCTGAGCAGCCCAGCGAAATATCAAACGCCGCCACATGGGTTGGCAGGCCCAGTTTGTCCTGCACGATGGCAGCGGTATGCGGCAATCCCTCTTCGTCACCGTTCTGGGTGACCACGATAAGCGCGTCGATGGATTCGCGCGACAGCTGCGGGTTGTTGGCGAACAGGGCGTTCACGGCTTCGACACACAGGTCCGAGGTTTCCTGGTCAGCGTCTTTGCGCGGCAGGAACGCTGAACCGATCTTGCCAAGGATGAACTCCTCATCCTTCTCGAATTTGGCACCCTGAGCGTAGTTATCCACGCCAGCGGTCGGCACGTAACTCGCTATGCTTTTTATGCCAATCATCATGGCTTCCCGATCATAAACTGCGACTAGGTTCCACCCCCAAAGCTCAGGGGCGCTTCAAAATGGTTGATTTCCAAGGGCGCAGGCCATGCCAGGCAAACGAATGGGCCTCCACTCCGCGGAATACAATACAGTGAAGATGCACTTTATGACCTATGCGTCACGCCGTTTTATGCCACAGAGGCATTTTTTCATGACAAACGAAGCGCTGTCATTGTCCACGTCCGTAGGAGACTGCGGGTAGGCATCGGGTGATAGGCGGGGTATTTCGGCAAACGCGCCGGCAGGTTCGCCCTGCCGGCGCCGAGCAGCCAGATCAGGCGGCAGGTTTGTCCAACAGGTCAGTCCACGGTACGTTGCGCACAGGTCCCAGAGCGAAACCCGCACCTTGCAGCGCCAGGTTGGCGTTGTAGAAGCGATCCTGGGCGAACGCCTCGGACCATTTTCCACGCAGCGCCGCAAGCGCTTCAGGCGTACTGGCCAGCACACCGGACTGGATTACCTGCACATGGGGCGTCCAGACCGTCAGGTAACCCGCCTGGCCCACCCTGAGGCACAGGTCGACATCCCCTAGGGCCTCGTCGAAAAGTCCGCTGTCGATACCGTCGGCCGCGTTGAACAGCTGCCTGGAAATCATCAAACAGGCGAACGACACCGCCGAACAGTTCTGCTCGACGACCAGCCTGTTCATATAGCCCTTGCCGGACTTCGACTCGCCGATGAAAGGCGAGCCCACTTCGTCATTCAAGCCCAGGATCAAGCCAGCCTGGTTGATGCTCCCATCGCGCTCGATCAACTTGGCGCCGACCACACCGACTTCCGGACGCAAGGCCTGGTTGAGCAGCGACTCGATCCAGTTGACGTTGAGCACCTCGCTGTCGGCCGCCAGGGTCACCAGATAGTCACCCTTGGCCTCCTGGCTGACGGCGTTGACCAACGACCCGGTCGCGACGCCCGTTTCGATCTCCAGCAACCGCACACGACTGGCCTGATGCCCCTGGCCGCCGAGCCAGGTGCGCAGCGTCGCGTGCTCGGCCGCCACGAGCGGGACCAACACCTCGTAGCGCTGATAGCGAGTGCGTTGCAGCACGCTGAGCAAGCAACGCTGCAACGCCGCCAGTTCGGTGACGCCATGGACGATGATCGACACCATGGGGCGATCGGCAAAACGATAGTCGATCTTGTGCGTACCCCTCACCGCCGTGCTCACGTCGGCCTGATACCCCCTTACTGCCAAGTGACGCAGCAGCGTCTTGCGCTCATCGATGTTGTCTTCCACCGGTGGCGCCTGACTGATCAGCAGCGGCTCGTCCAAGTGGGCAAGGCCCTCCAGGCCGTCCTGCTCGATCAAGCGCAACAGCAGGTCGAACTCCATCGCTTGCTTGAACTCGCGGGAATAGCCGCCGAGCCTGACCAACGTCTCGCGGCGTACCAGCCAATGACGGGCCATCAAGGCTGGGGCGTTCAACAACAAGTCGAGGTTGAACCCTGGCCGGAATACATCGGCCAGCGTCCCGTCGGGCTGACGTTGGAACTCATCCATTGCCACAGCCTGGCACTGTGGAGCGCCAAGTAATTCAACACCCGCGCGGAACAGGCCGGCCGGCGTCAGCTCGTCACCGGCCTCGGCCATGACCATCCAATCGCAATCGCTCTGGCCGACCACCTGATTGATCTTGTCGACGTAGTTGCTTTCGTTGACTTTGACAAAATGCAGGACATTCTTTGACGTCGTCTCGGCCGGCAGATCGCCGGTGGTAAACACAACAATCTTGAACGCCCGGCAGTAGCCATTGATGACGCTGTCGAACGTTGCCTGCATCTTGAAGATGTCGGCGTCCAGATCCAGGATCAAAATGCCGAACGTCGGGCCACCGTTGCGGTCGGCCAGGTACTTGGAGACTTTCCGTGCGTCACTGGCGCTCGGTTCACGCGCCTCGAGCCAGGCCAGTAATTGGCCGGAGCGCGTGGTGTCGAACAACCTCGCGGTATTTTCAAACGCCGCCGCTTTGAGCCGTTGATTCCAGGCCTGGAGCATTTGCACGTAACGCTTGTCACCCTTGGCCTTCATGAGATCGAGCAGCTGCTCATTCAGGTCTTGGTTGAAGGCATAGCTCAGGAAAGCCCTCGCCAGTTGCTCATCAAGCGGCTCGGCGCTGGCGTTGCGCTGGGGGCGAGACAGCTCTTTCTGCTTGAGCATGACTGCTTCCAGTTCCCTCAACTGCACCTGCCCGCTTGGCGCCGCATGAAGCAGGAATTCCAGGTTGGTGAGCTCGTCGAAGAACGCCCGATTGTAGAAAGGCATTTCAACGTATTGCGTCGGTTCGAACCGGCGAACCGGTTCGCCGCGCCGCGAATCCCAGAAGGACTCCAACAGCTTGCTGGACTGCGGCACCGAGCGCTCGGCCAGTTTCTTCACGATGATTTTGAGGTGCTCGCGCGTCGAGCCTCCCGAGCCCAATGTGCTGGCCAACGTCGTGGCCAGGCGTTCCTGTTCGGCGGCCGCACGCAAATCCTGGGAACCAGGCACTGCGGAAGGGCTCGGCGGCGACGCCACGCGACCGCGCTCACGTACCCCGTATGGAATGTCCAGCAAGCGCACCGAGGCTTCGCTCACCAAAGCACAGGAATGGCCGGCTTCGTGCAACCGCGAATCAAAACCGGTGGGCAACGACGCGTAGCTGCGCCGCAGGGTTTCAGTGCGCACGAGGGCATTGGCCAGCGACGGACAATCTTCGGCAAAGGCGGCCAGCCGCGCTTCAGCCGATGCATCTCGGTAGTCGTCACTGCCCTTGCGATCGAGCAGGTAGTAGTCGACGCGATCGGCGTGGGCCTCGAACGCCAGGCTATAACCCTGGCAGGCACTGTAGTCGGGGTGCGCCTCAAGAAACTGCAAGGCCTGCTCGAGCGCCTGGGGCAGCAGGAAATCCTCGGCATCGACCACTGTCAGGTAAGGCGTGGCGACGCGCTCGACAGCCTGGCGAACCTTGTCGCCGAAACCAGAGGCCGTGGGTGCGTGCAGGTATTGCACGACGGGGAACGCTGCCATGATGTCGCCGTCGGGTTGGCTGGACGAGTCGATGACCAGCACGGCGAATGAACTGTCGCGGTAATGGCGCAACGCCCGTCGCAGGGCAGTCGACTGGTCGTGAGCGAGCAGCACCAGGGTCAACCGTTCATTCAACGGCGCAGACGATCCTGTTGGGACATTGCTTTGCATATTCATTCCTTAATGAGTGGATGACCGCATCAGCGACACCGGGAGTTTCAAGGTTGAAACCCATCAATCCGGCAGCCAGCCGTTGGCCCAGTACTGCAGGTTATCGCCGCGCAAAATAAAGTCGCGCAACACCACTTCACGTAATTCGTCGCCCATCCGGTAGCTGGCAATCGGGTCTGCCAGGTGCATGCGGATCGCCTCCAGCCATTCTTCGCTGCTGTTGGTGAGGATCCGGGTGCAAGGCAAATGTCCCCGGTAAGCTTCGGTATCCGAACAAATGACCGGATAGCCGCACGCACCGTACTCCAGCAGGCGAAGGTTGCTCTTGCAGTCATTGAAAACATGAAACTCAAGCGGCGCCAGGGCCAGGTCAAGATTCAGGCTGGCAAGTTTCGCCGGATACGCCGCCAGGCTCACGCCAGGATGAAACTCATGAACATAGGGCCTGAGCAGATCCGGGCACATGCCGAAGAAAACCCATTCGACTTCGTCAGCCAGTTCACGCACGACATCTGCAATAAGCTCCAAGTCGCCGCGGTGGCTGGTGCCGCCGCCCCAACCGATACGCGGCTTGCCGGAGGTGGCCCGCTGGCTTCTGAGCTGCTGCCACAGGCCGGCCGCCAACATGTTCGGCACCACGCGGATATCGTGGTGCATGCTGGACAAGACGTCCGCCAGCGGATGGGTGGAGACCACCACCCGATCACACTGGGCGATTCCCCGGCGCAGCAAGTCTTCGAGGTTGTCCGGCATATTGCGGCGGTGTTCGTTTTTTTCCGGGACATTGGCGATGTAGTCATCCAGTTCGTAGATGCGCATGGCCTTGGAGTAATTTTTGACCTGGGCGATGTCCTTGAACTTACCCACGTTATAGCGACCTTGAAGCACGATCACATCGGGTGACTGACGCTCGATATCGATAATCGAGGGGGTATCGTAGGCAACACGGCCCACGATTCGCCCTGCCGCTTCCAGTTCGAATAACGGTTGGCTGACCCGGTAGTGCCCCACCGCCGAGGTATTGACCGCCATCCCCAGGATCGAAGGCACGTTGCGGGTAATCAACGGATTCCAGCCGGTGCGGGGTCCGGGTTCGAGGCTGAAGCTTTTCCCGGTCAGGGTCAGGTTACGGTTGTAGGCGGGATCATTGGCGATTCTGGGCAACCAGCGCTGATAGAACGCCTCCTGTTCGAGCTCCAACCGCTGCTTCCAGGAAGCATCGCGACTGGCTTCCACGCCAGACGCCAGCACCACGTCACTGTAAGGGGTGGTAACGATCAGGTAACCGTTTTTTCCGACCTGCTGGCACAGCTCCAGGGCGTTGATGCGCTGCGTCGTGATCGACTCATCGAACCCACCGGTCTCCTCCAGCACCTGCTTGCGCACCAACAGACAGTGATCGCCGACAGCGCTCCAGTTCTGCACTGTCTGCAAGCGTTGCATGTAGCCGCCTGAGGTGACCGATTCGTTGACAAAGGCTCTGCCCGCCAGGCCACCGAGCCCCATGATCATGCCGGAGTCGATGACCCGCCCTTGCTGGTTCAGCGTGCGAGGCCCCACGATGCCGACCTCGGGGCGCTGACCATGATTGAGTAACTCGTCCAGCCAGGCGGCCTCGAACACCATGCAATGGGGGTTGAGCAACAACAGGTATTCACCGCGGGCCTGTTGCGCGGCGAAGTTGCGGATCACGGCTTCGCTATCGCTTCCCTGGTGGAAGAATATTCGCAGTGTGTCGCTGCCCAATTCGGCCATTGCCCGCAACCAATGTTGCAGTTCGGAGTTCTCGCTGGCGTTATCGACGATGATGATTTCGTAGTGCGGATACGCGGTCGTGCTGATCAGGCTGTTGACGCAACGCTCCAGCGCGCCCAGGTCATCCTTGACGCTGATGATGATCGACACCAGCGGCCGCTCGTCGAAAAGATATTCGATGCGTGGGATCAACGTCAGAAGCGGCCCCGGATGCAGCCGGTGCGGCACGCCGATTCGCTGTAGATGAGCGCCGACCAACCGGGCGTTTTGCTCGATGACCTCGGGCAGCGACAGCCATTGGGCGAATGAGAACATCGACTCGACCTGGACCTCGGGAATATGACCAATGACTTGCGGCCCGTCTGTTTCCACAAGTCGCCAGACCAGGTCATGGGGCGCCAATTCCCCCAGGCTCGGTTCGAATCCGCCCGAGTCCAGGAATCGCTCGCGCTCGAACGCCAGTGTCCGCCCGACATAGGGATAACCGCGCATGAGGTCGACGTTGAAGTCAGGCTTGAAGATCGGCTCAACCGACTTTTCATCCACCAGCGCGCCTTCATCGCTGTAGAGACAGACCGCACCCGGCGAGCCGACTATTCGGTCGGCCATTATCAGCAGCGCCGATTCGGTCAGGCGATCGCCGGCCCGCAGCAGGTAGAACCAGTCGGCACCGTCCAACTGGGGCAGTAAGCCACTGAGCTGCTGCGCCCAATCGGCTTGCAGGCTAAGGCGCAGGACATGGTTGTCCAGTGACTGGCGACCATTGGACAACACCAGCACCGATTCGCAGGCATAGGCCTGCGCAGCAATGCTCTGCAGGGTAATCCCAAGCGCATAGGCATCGTCCTGCGCGTCGATAATGACGGGGACGATCCTCGGACGATAGGCCCAGCGGGCGATCTGGCGAGACAGGACCTGCTTGCGCAATGGGCTGAAATGCCGGCACTCCAGCCACTGCACGTAGAGGTCTGCGTAGCTTTCGATGTCCGTACCGACTTGCGAACCGATAACGCCCTGCCGGGTCGCAATGATCGAGTAGACGTTGACCTCCTCCCACTCCGGTGCCCCCGGCTCCTTGGGCTGCCCCAGTGTCTGGTAACGCACCCAGCCACTGGCGGGCGCCGGCTCGCCACTGCGCTGGGCGAGCATTTCCTTGAGCCATGTCAGTTCCACCGTGGCCGCATCGAGCATCTTGGGCTGACGCCCCAGGCGATCCGGATGCAACCGCTGGCCGCTGCCCTCGACATAAAGCTGGACCAGATTGCCCCGGCGCAATAGGCAAATGAACAAGGCAAAATCGAGCACCGCCTCGAAGCCTTCACCGGCCCGCGCCAACGCGGGCAGCAAGGCCTCAGCATCGGTGCGGCGCATCAATGCACTACTGAAACCGCCGAGAATATTGCGGGTGGTCTTTTCAAAATACGCCAGCATGTCAGTGCCGTTGAACAGCGCATCGAACTGTGTGATGCCGGTATTTTCCAAGCGGATCGGCAAGGCATAATTGTCGGCATCGATCAGGTGATGCTTGCTGACCACCAACGACACCTGCGTATGCTCCTGTAGGATCGCCGCCTGCTGGCTGACGCAGAGCGGCAACAACTGGTCGTCATCACACAGGAACTTGATGAATTCGCCCCGGGACTCTACAAGGCAGCGCAACAGATTCTGCTGGAACCCGAGCCGATCCGGGTTATGCAAGTAGCGCACCTCGACCTTTGCCCCCTCGCCAAGGGTCTGGACAATCTGCTCGATCTCATCGGTGCGACAGTCGTCGCAGATGACAATCTCCAGGTTCTCGTAGGTCTGGTCGAGCGCGCTTTGCAAAGCGAGAGTGAAAAAGCGTGGGTTGAACGCGGGGATGGCAATACTGACAAGAGGAGCTGATTTCACACGCATGGCTCTCAACCGGCGGGCGCCAACTCAGGCGAGAGCGGGACGTCCTGAATCGTATAAGGAGCGGGTCAGGGACCGCGTTGGCGTCACGGTCCCTATCCCGGATCAGACTTTGTTGAACAGACCCAATTGAGCGATCTTGCTGAACGCTAACTGCGATGCTTGCAGCATAGTCTGCTGTAAGGTCAGGCGCGTCATCACCTCGGCCGGGTCGGAATCACGAATCGCCGACTGGGTCTGGGAGTTGGCCAAAACAAAGCTTTGGTTGGTGTCGCTCTGGGTGTCGAGAGACTGTCCGCGACCACCGACCGAACTCAACGCGCTGGTCAACTGATCAGTACCGCTGGCCAGGTTACCCATGGCCGAAGCCAGTGCCGCGTTCAGTTTCTGACCAGCGATGTTATTGCCATCGACTGGCGTTTCCAATGCCGAGCGCAACTGGTTCACGGTATCCAGAATGTTCTGCGTCTCGTGGGTGTTGACCGCGATGTTGAATTGATCGTTGGTGGCCGGGGCACCGTTGAGCGTAAAGCTCACGCCGGAGGCGGTCGCAACGTTGCCTGCCAGGGTGCCGCTGGACACCGGCTTGCTGTCTGCGGTCAGTGGCGCAGCGTACAGGTCGAAATCCGTGGCACTGGTGAATTTCATCACTGCCGATCCCGACGGAAAACTGGCGTGGTAGGCCACCGGGTCGGTGATGGCACTGCCGGTGATTTGGGTCGCCGTGGTGTTGCCCGGGCTCCGGGCCGGCGTGAAGCTGTCAGGCTTGGCCGCCAGGGTAAAGGTGTGGCCAGGCAGCACCGTGCCGGCCGCGTCGCCCGTATGAAGGTTGACGTTCAAGGTCAGGTCGACACCGCGAAAGCTCACAGTCTGCCCGGCTTGGGTGTCGGGGTTGATGACGCCGCCTTTACTGGCTTCGGCAGTTACGTCGTTGCCGCTCGAATCGGTGATTTTCAACTGGGTGCCGCTGGCGAACTCCACGGTGTACGGTTCGCCGCTGCGGAACTGACTGTTGTAGGTCACAGCGGACGAGACCTGGCCGTTGGTCAACACCACACGCCCATCATCCACCGCCGGCGCGGTCATGGTGACCTGACTGCGGCTGGTGTTGACGGCTTGCTGGAACGCTTCCCAGCCGGTGCTATTGGTGGCCATGGACATGGTGTCGCCAATCGGCAGGTCCAGGGTGACCTGGTCGCCGTTGTAGCTGTAGCTGCCGTCGTCGTTGCGGGTGAATGGCACGATGTCGCCTTTGGATCCGGCAAAGATGTACTTGCCGTTCTCATCCTTGGTGTTCATCAGGCTCAGCAGCTGCTCTTCGATCGAACCCAATTCCGAGGCCACCGCCTTGCGGTCGGAGTCGGTGTAGGCGGCATTGCCGGCGCTGACGGCCAATTCCTTGGCGCGTTGCAGCACGTTGCCGATGCTGGTCATGACCGCTTCGGTGGTGCCCAAGGTCGCCTTGATCGTGGTGACGTTCGTTTCATATTGCTTAAGCATCGACGCCTGGTTGCCCAACTGCAGCAAACGCGAAGCGCCCACCGGATCATCGGCCGCGGTGTTCACCCGCACCAGGCTGCTGGCCTCTTCGCTGGTCTTGACCACCTTGGCGAAGTTCTTCTGGTAGTTCGCAGCCGTGCTTTCGTAGAACTGAGAGGTAGAAATGCGCATGGGCTACGGCTCCTTAAAGACTGTTGATCAATGTGCTGAAGATTTGTTGCGCAGCCTTGATGATCTGCGAAGACGCGGTGTAGTACTGCTGGAACTTGACCAGGTTGCCGGTTTCTTCATCCAGGTCCACGCCCGACAGTGAGTCGCGGGCAGTCTTGGCGTTGTTCAGGATGGCGCCGGTGGCGGCGCTGTCCAGCTTGCCCTGGGCAGCCTTGGCCCCTACCCCTTCCACCAGCTTGCCGTAGGCATCGTTCAGGGAAATGCCTTTGCTGCCGGAGTTGGTGTCGACGGTCTTGGCGATCTGCAAGCCGGCCAGGACGGTGCCGTTACGGTTGTCCAGGCTACCGGCCTGGCTGAGGCTGATATTGATGCCAGCCCCCTGGGACGGCGCACCGGCGATGGACATGTCGAACGAGACGGTGCGCTGCACCGGCGGTACGGACGAATCCATGATCGGGTTGCCGCTGGCGTCCTTGAGCGGAACGCTCAGGCTCAGGGTGTTGCTCTGGCCAGGCTTGATCGTGCCGCTGCTGATCGTGCCACCCTTGGCATCGAGCAATTGGTAACCCTGGCTGGTGCCGTCGGCGGAGGTCGCGCCGAACACCACCTTGACCGGCATCGAGTTCTGGATGCCGTTCTGGATGATACTGGTGGTGGCTTCGTCGTAGATGTCCAGCTTGGTGGTCATCGCCGGCTGGCCGCTGGCCGGAATGGTCAGCGTGCCGCTGCCGCCCGGCGCGATAGCGGCGCCGAGCGGCGCGGCAATCGCCAGCCGCTTGGAGTCGGTCATCTCGGTCTTGATGCTGCCCGCCGCGTTGCGGGTCGGGGTGATCTTGAACGAGTCCCCGGCGGCCGCGGTGCCGTTGGCGAAGGTCAGCGAGAAACCGTCGACTACCGGTGGCGGCGTGGTCGCGGTGTTGAACGCGCCCATCGAGGTGCCATCGGGCAGGCGCTGGACGGTGTAGTCGCTACCGCTGGTGAAGGTGATTTTGTAGTCGTTGGTGGTCAACTTGCCGGTGTCTTCGATGGACACGTTGAAGTTGCCGGCGCCCGCACTGTTGTTCAGGGCGGCGACGCTGCGCTGGCTGATTTGCGCGGCGCTGTTGATGTTGCTGAACAGATTGGACCCGAAGGCACCGTTCTTGTCTATACCGGAGGCCTGAATGCTGTTCATCTGGTCGGCGACGACCAGCGCCACGCGGCCCAGCTCGTTCATGGCCGGGTCCAGCACGGTGCTGCGGTAGCGCATCAGACCGCCGATCTCACCGCCGGTGAGCACCTGGCTGAGGTCCATGGAACTGGAGCCACTGTTGAGCTGGATACCCATGCGCCCCGGATCGTTCTTGTCCGGCACCGCTTGAAGGGTGTTGGTGATGTTGCCCATCACCAACGGCTGTCCGGAGCCCAGATAGATGTCCAGGCTGCTGCCGTTCTCCACCACCTGAGTACCGGTGAAGGTGGAGAGCTGGCGAATGGCTTCGCCACGGGAATCCAACAGGTCGTTAGGCGCACCGCCCGCGTTAGAGACTTCGGCGATTTTCTTGTTCAACTGCGCAATGGTGGAAGCCAGGTTGTTGACCTGCTCGACCATATTCGACAAGTTGCCGTTGATGTTCTCGTTCTGTGCCGTCAATTGGCTGGCAACCGAGTTGAAACGGTTGCTCAGGGCTTGGGCATCGCTGAGCAGCAACTGGCGGGACGCATCGTCGCCCGGCTTGGCATTGACGTTCTGCACCGAAGCGAAAAACTTGGTCAGCGCGCCGTTCAGGCCGGTGCCGCTGTCGGACAGCAGGGAGTCGAGCGGCGTAATCTGCCCCTGATAGGCCGCCGCATCGCTGTTGAGCGAGGTGGTGGTCTTGAGCTGCGCTTCGAGATAGGAGTTGTATACCCGGCGCACGTCGGCCAGGGTCGTGCCGGAACCGATGAACACGTTGCCGTATTGATTCGACGCCTTGGTGGTCTGCACGGTCTGTTGACGTGAATAACCGGCGGTATCGACGTTGGCGATATTGTTACCCGTGGTCACCAACGCGGTCTGGCTTGTGGACAGACCCGACATCCCTATATTGAGCAAACTCATGGTTCAGACCTTATAAAGTCGTGGTGGCGCCTGCAGACGCGTAGTTCTGGTAACTCGTCATCTGCCGGGCTATGTTCGAAATCTTGCGGGCGTAGTTCGGGTCGGTGGCGTAACCGGCCTTCTGCAGCTCGCGTACAAATTGTTCCGGGTTATCGGCCGACTTCAGCACATCTTGATAGCGGCTGTTGCTCTGCAACAGATTGACCAAGTCGTGGAAGCTGTCGCGATAGGAGGCGTAGGAACGGAACTCGGCCGTCTCCTTGACCATCTGGCCATTGCGGAACTCGCTGGTGATCGCTCGCGCCGAATCGCCCTTCCAGTTCTGGCTCGCCTTGATACCGAACAGGTTGTGGCTGCTGCTGCCGTCAGGCTGGCGCATGACCGATTTGCCCCAACCGGTTTCCAGCGCGGCCTGGGCCACCAGATAGCGTGGATCCACGCCGATGCGGTCCGCCGCTTCCTTGGCCATCGGCAGCATCGCGTTGACGAATTCGTCGGCATCGCGGAAGGCTTTGCGGGCCGGAGCCAGCGGCGGCTGCGCGACGGCACGGCCGTAGACCTGCATGTCCGGTTTCGCGTCGGCGGCCTTGAGCGCGGCCAGCCAGTCGCCGTTGGCGAGTTCGCCGGTGGCCGGCTTGACCGCAGCGACGGCGCGATCCGGCAGCAGGTTTTGCGCAGGCACCTCGGCATTGACCGCCGCCGAAGGCACCAGCCCGGCGAGCAGCCGGTCCGCCAGTTTCGGTGGCAGGGCCAGGCGCCGCTGGTTGAGCAGTTCCATATCGTTACGATGAGCACCTTCTGTCCCCTGCGGCGCGCTCACGGCTCGCGACGCCCACAGCGGACGCTGGCCACTGGTGCGAGACAAGGGACCGTCGGTCGGCAGGGTTCCGGCAGCGACCGGGGTCGGCACCGCTGCCTTGGTGACCTTCTCCAGCGCCTCTTGCTGCTTGGCGGCCGACAACGTCGCCGCCTCGCCGGGGGCCAACGGCTTGTTCTTCGACATCTGGCGCAGCAGCACGTCAGCCAGGCCGATACCACCGCCCTCACGGGACATGGAAACAGCCAGCTGCTGGTCGTACATTTCCTGGTACTGCTTGGCCTCGGGCGTGTTCATGGGATTGTCCTTGCCCAACGCCTCGGTGGCCGAACGCATGGACTTGAGCATCTCGCCCAGGAACAGCGATTCGAATTCCTGCGCTACTTTACGCAGGTTGCCTTCGCTGTTCTTGTCGCCGACCTTGAGTTGGTTCAAGCGGTTCAGGTCCGAATAGGACGCTGAATCCCCGCTGATCAAAGCGCCCTTGCGCATATCCATGGCCAGTCCCTCAAATCACGATCAGGTCGGCTTGCAACGCGCCGGCCTGCTTCAGGGCTTCGAGGATCGCCATCAAGTCGCCTGGGGCCGCGCCGACCTGGTTCACTGCCCGGACAATTTCATCCAGGGTAGTGCCTGGCCCGAACTTGAACATCGGCTTGGCTTCCTGTTCGGCATTGACCCGCGAACGCGGCACGACCGCGGTCTGGCCGTTGGACAGCGGGCCCGGCTGGCTGACGATCGGGTCTTCGGTGATGGTCACCGTCAGGCTGCCATGAGTCACGGCGGCCGGCGAAACCTTGACGTTCTGGCCGATGACAATGGTGCCGGTACGCGAGTTGATGATGACCTTCGCCACCGCCTGGCCCGGATCGACCTCAAGGTTTTCCAGGATCGACAGGTAGTCGACTCGTTGGCTCGGGTCCATCGGCGCGGTGACACGAATCGAACCGCCGTCGATGGCCTGGGCCACGCCTGGGCCGAGCATGTCGTTGATCTTGTCGACGATGCGCTTGGCCGTGGTGAAGTCGGAACGGTTGAGGTTCAGCGTCAGGCTGTTGCCCTGGTTGAAGCCGCTCGGCACCGCACGCTCCACCGTCGCACCGCCAGGGATACGACCGGCCGACGGAACGTTGACGGTGATTCTCGAACCGTCCGCGCCCGAGGCATCGAAACCGCCAACGACCAGGTTGCCCTGGGCGACGGCGTAGACGTTGCCGTCGATCCCCTTGAGCGGTGTGAGCAGCAGCGTGCCGCCCCGCAGGCTCTTGGAGTTACCGATGGACGAGACGGTAATGTCTACCTGCTGGCCTGGCTTGGCGAACGCCGGCAGATCGGCACTGATCGACACCGCCGCGACGTTTTTCAGCTGCACGTTGCCCGAACCAGGCGGTACCTTGATGCCGAACTGCGACAACATGTTGTTGAAGGTCTGCAAGGTGAACGGCGTCTGGGTGGTCTGGTCGCCCGTACCGTTCAGGCCCACGACCAGGCCGTAGCCGATCAACTGGTTGGAACGCACGCCGGAAATGCTGGCGATGTCCTTCAGACGCTCGGCTTGAGCACTGAAGACTGCCGACATCATCAACGCACCCATCAACAGCTGCTTAAGATTCAACTTGACCACCTAGAAAGGGAACTTCGGGCTGAGGAAGAAACGGTCGAACCAGCCCGGCTGGCTCGCATCGGCAAAGGCACCGGTGCCCGAGTAGGTGATGCGCGCATCAGCCACACGAGTCGACGACACGGTGTTGTCGGTTGCTATATCGTCAGCACGAACCATGCCAGCGATTCGCACCAGCTCATCACCGGTGTTGAGGGTCAGCCATTTCTCGCCACGCACGACGATGATGCCGTTGGGCAGCACGTCGGCGACGGTCACGGTGATCGAACCGGTCAGGCTGTTGCTCTGCCCGGATTTACTGTCGCCCTTGGTGGCGCGGTCGGAGCCGTAACCGGCGTTGAGGCTCAGGTCGTTGCTGCCGATCGGGTTGTTGGTGGTCAGGCTCGAGCCGAACAGCGACGTCAGGCCGACGCTGGTCTCGCTGGTCTTGTCGATCTGCGAGTTGGCGTTCTTGCTGGCCTGGGTCCGCTCGTTCAGGGTGATGGTGATGATGTCACCGACCCGGAAGGCCTTGCGGTCGCTGTACAGGTTCTGCTCGAAACCGGCCTGGTAGATCGAGCCGTTGTTGGCGGCGGCCGGCAACGGTGTGCGCGGCAACACCGGAGCGTAATACGGGTCATTGGGCCTTGGCGTAGGCGCGACACAGCCGGCGAGCGCGGTGATCCCACTCAGTGCCAGAACAGATACAAAGCGTTTCATGACCCTACCTCTCGGTGTTGCAAGGCGACCTGCGGCCGCCTCATAAATGTAATTACAGGTTCTGCGTGACGAACGAGAGCATCTGATCCGCGGTGGAGATCACCTTGGAGTTCATTTCGTAAGCGCGCTGGGTGGTGATCATGTTGACCATCTCCTCAACGGTGCTCACGTTGGAGGTTTCCAGGGTGTTCTGCAGCGTGGTGCCGAAACCGTTCAGGCCCGGAGTGCCGACTTGCGGCGCGCCACTGGCGGCGGTCTCCAGGAACAGGTTGTTGCCCACCGCTTGCAGGCCCGCCGGGTTGATGAAGTCGGCGGTCTGCAGGTTGCCGATCACCTGTGCGGCAGGGTTGCCCGCCACGGTGATGGACACCGTGCCGTCACGGCCCACGGTAAAGGTCTGGGCATCGTTCGGGATGATGATGGCCGGTTCCAGGGCGAAACCGCTGGCGTTGACGATCTGGCCATTGGAGTCGAGGTGGAAGGTACCGTCACGGGTGTAGGACGTGGTGCCGTCCGGCTGCAGGATCTGGAAGAAACCGCGACCGTCGATGGCCATGTCCAGCGGCTGCTCGGTGGTTTGCAGGCTGCCGGCGTTGAAGTTTTTCTGGGTGCCGACAATGCGCACACCCGTACCCACTTGCAGGCCCGACGGCAGTTCGCTGTCCTGGGTCGACTGGGCACCGGGCTGGCGCTTGACCTGGTACAGCAGGTCCTGGAACTCGGCCCGATCACGTTTGAAGCCTGTGGTCGATACGTTCGCCAGGTTGTTGGAAATGGTAGACAGGTTGGTGTCCTGGGCGGACAGACCTGTTTTGGCAACCCAAAGAGCCGGAAGCATTCGTTTCTCCTCGTACGCCTGTTTTTCGGCGCGACGCTGTCAGTAATAGTTAGATTTGCAAGACCCGAGCCATGGCTTCATCGCCTTCTTTGGCCGTATTCATCATTTTCACGTGGAGCTCGAACTGCTTGGCCAGGGCCAGCACCGAAGTCATTTCATCCACTGCGTTGACGTTGCTCGCTTCCTGGAAGCCCGACACCAGTTGCACATTGGCATCGATGGGCGCCGGCTGGCCGTCCTTGGTGCGGATCGAGCCGTCCAGGCTTTTGGTCATGTTCTTGAGGTCCGGATTGACCAGCTTGATGCGGTCCACCTCAGCCATCACCCGCGGGCCTTCGCCCATCGCGCGGATGCTGATGGTGCCGTCCTGGCCAATCTCGATTTTCTGCTCTGGCGGCACGGCGATCGGACCACCGTTGCCCATGACCGGCATGCCGTTGCCGGCCCGCAGCACACCCAGGGCGTCAACGTTCAGGCTGCCGGTGCGCACATAACTTTCACCGCCATCGGGGTTCTGCACGGCCATCCAGCCCGGCCCGCTGACTGCCACATCGAGGTCACGACCGGTCTCAACCAACGCACCCGGGGTGAAGTCAGTGGCGGGACGCTCGGACATGGCAAATGCCCGCGCCGGAAAGCTGTCGCCGAATACCGGCATCGAACGCGCCTGCTCCAGGTCTTTCTGAAAACCATTGGTGGAGATGTTCGCCAGGTTGTTGGCATGGGCCCGCTGCGCCAGTGCGTTCTGGCTGGCGCCGGTCATTGCCACATAAAGGTACTTGTCCACTGTCGTTCCTCTGCATGCCGGACGGTTGCCGTCCACTGCTGTACGGCAGAGCCTTAAGCAATTTACAGACCAACTTTTTTCTGGCGGGCCCGAACCCGGTAAACAAAGGGCCTGAGGGGATTACAGAGGATAGGTCGAGGGTGTCAAAGTCGAAAAACCGGCGGTGTTATGCCGCCAGGTGGCAAGGCCTGGCACCTCGCCCGATGCCAGGCCACCTCATCGGCTGAGGAAAGTCAGGCCTTTGCCAAGGCATCGCCCAGCACACCCACCACCTGCTCCTGGTGCTCATGGGTCAAGCCGAGCCACATGGGCAAACGCAACAGGCGCTCGGAATAGCCGTCAGTCACCTCCATCGAACCCTGCACGCGTCCATAACGCAGGCCACCGGGCGATGAATGCAGCGGCACGTAATGGAACACCGCGTAGATGGCATGCCGCTTGAGCTCTTCGAGGACGGCCTGGCGCTCCACGTCAGGGGCGAGGATCACGTAGTACATGTGCGCGTTGTGCTGGCAGTTTTCAGGCACTATCGGACGCCGCAGCGCCCCTTGCCGCTCAAGCGTCGCCAGCGCCGCATGGTAATTGTCCCAGAGGGCCAGGCGGCGGTTGGTGATGGCTTGAGCTTCTTCCAACTGGGCCCAGAGGAACGCGGCGGTCATTTCCCCCGGCAGGAACGAGGAACCCACCTCCTGCCACGTGTACTTGTCTACTTCACCCCGGAAGAACCGGCTGCGATCGGTGCCTTTTTCCCGGATGATCTCGGCCCGCAACGCCAGCGCGGGATCATTGACCAGCAAGGCCCCGCCCTCCCCCGAAATCACGTTCTTGGTTTCGTGAAAGCTGAAGGCCCCCAGGTCACCGATACTGCCCAGCGCCCGCCCCTTGTAGGTCGACATCACACCTTGCGCGGCGTCTTCCACCACGGCCAGTCCATGCTTGCGGGCAATGGCCAGGATCTCGTCCATCTCGCAGGCCACACCAGCGTAGTGCACAGGTACGATGGCCTTGGTCCGTGGCGTGATCGCCGCCTCGATCAGGCGCTCGTCCAGGTTCAGGGTATCGGGCCGCACATCGACGAAGACCGGCACCGCGCCGCGCAACACGAAGGCATTGGCGGTGGAAACGAACGTATACGACGGCAGGATGACTTCGTCGCCAGGCTGGATATCCAGCAGCAACGCAGTCATTTCCAGGGCCGCGGTGCATGAATGGGTCAGCAGGGCCTTGTTGCTGCCCGTTTGCGCCTCCAGCCAGCGATGACACCGTTTGGTGAAGGGACCATCGCCGGCGAGCATGTTGCCGAACTTGGCCTGGGCGATGTAATCCAGTTCCTTGCCGGTCATGTAAGGGCGGTTGAAGAAGATCGTTTCTTTGCTCATTGCAAACTTCCCTGGATGGGCATGGTCATGGATGGCGCGCAGGACAAAACCTCAAACCGCACTGACCCGTCCACCTATCTGGCTGCCTGTATCAAGATTCTCATAGAAGTACGGGGTGAATCCGGCCCGCTTCATCGCCTGCTGGGTTTCACCGATGTCGTATTCAACCCGATGCAGCTCGAACGCCTCACCGTCCCAGGTGGCGAAACCGGCCCGAGCGTCACCATCACGGGGCTGACCAACTGAACCAGGGTTGCAGTAGACCTTGCCTTCGCCGCTCCACAGGTACTGGACATGAGTATGGCCCGAGGCGAAGTAGCGGCCAGGCAAGGGCGAAAAATACGCCTGCGAAGGTCGCACATACTCATCCAGCGGATCGTTCCAGCCACCGTGGACGATGCTCACCCCCTGTTGGTTCGAGCGCTGCGCAAGCGAGCCCAGCCAGGCCAGGTTCTGCGCCGTGACGACGCCTTGCTGGTAGTCCAGGCAGGCATTAGCGCTGTTGGAACGAGGGCATCGCTCATGCTTGGCCAGGTACCAGTCGTGGTTGCCCATCACCGAGAAGACGTCCCGCTCGCGCAGAGCGTCGCAGCATTCGTTGACCTGGCTGTAGTAACCGGCGGTGTCGCCCAGGCAGATGATCTGCGTAACACCCAGTTCGTCGAGCTTGGCCAGCACTGTCCGAAGGGCGCTGTAATTGCCATGTACGTCAGAAATGATCCCGATCATAGACAATGAAGTCCTCTATATAACGAACAGCGAAACCACTGCGCAGCGTAGGCCTGGCCAGCTTCTTGCCGCGCAGGTAATAGTCCAGGCACATGGCCGCCTCGTTGTAGCCGAATGCGCGGCGTATCGAACTGGTCGAGGAAATCCGCGGATTGATCTCCAGCAGGCTCCAGGAACCGTCGCCGCCACGCCGGAACTGCAAGTTGGTCGGCCCCTCAGGCTTGAAGGCACGGCATAACCTGACCACCACCTGTTCCAGCGAATCGTCCTGATACACCCAAGCCTTGGCGGTGGAGCCATCCGAGGCCAGGCGGCGCTGGAAAGCGATGATCGGCCCGGTGTCGCCGCGACCGTCGCCAAACGCCGCCACGGTGAACTCGTCGGCCGCACTGCCAATGATCGGCTGTGCCATGAGGTACTCACCCAGCAACGGCGCATGAGGCGTGAAGTCGCGCTCCTCGCGAACCCAGACCAGCCCTTTGGAAGCGTAGCTCCTGCGTGGCTTGAGCAGGAACGGCAGGCCCAGCGCGGCCGTGAGCGAATGAAAGTCCCCGGACAGCAGGCTGGGAATACGGCATGCATCCCCCAGCGCCACCAGCGCCTGGTCCATGGCCCATTTATCCCGGGAAAGGTCGATCAGGTGCGAATTGTTGAGCACCACCTGGCAGTCAAGCGTGGCCAACAACGCGCGGTTGTCCGACAGCCAATGGAGGTCCTGTTCGATCCCCGGAATCAGCAGGTCAACCTTGTGCCGGGCGAGGGTGTCGCCCAGCCACTGACCATATCCCGGGTCAGCGGTCAGCGGGGCTTGCTCGAATGCATCGCTCCAAGCGCGCCCGACAGCGTCGTCGTAGATATCGGTGCCGATCAGGCGCACGGCAGGGTCCGCCGCACGTAAGGACTTGAGCAGGCCATAGCCCATGATGGCCCCTACGCCAGTCACCATGACGGTCTTCATGTCAGGGTCTCCCGGTGCGCTCGCATCAACTCGAATCCCTGGCGAATGTCGATTCGCGGGGTGAAACCCGTTTGCTCGTGGAGCGCCTGCAAATCGTCGAAGGGCGGCAGGTCGGGGATGTCGTTTTTTTCCGCAAGGAAGCGGACGTCCAGCGGCTTGCCAAATGCTTCGAACGCGGCCTGGGCGATCTCGGAAAGACGCGGGGATTGCGAATGGCCGCAGTTGAAAAGCCCTGTAATGCCCTGGGTCGCTACCCGTGCGCAGAGCTCGGCAAGGTCGTTGAGGTGCAGGTAGTTGCGCCTGGCGTCGTTGCGGCCATACAACTCAACGGCCTGCCCGGATTGCGCCTTGTCCGCGATGGCGTACAACAGCGGTTGATGGGAGCGGCACTGCTCGTCACTGCCGTAGACCTGGCTGATGCGCAGGATGCTCAACCCCATGCCGCGCTCCCGGCAGTACAGGCTTGCCACTTCCTCGGCATGGCGCTTGGACAGCGAGTAGATGCCAAAGTAGGGATCCGTCACCTGGTCGCAGGCCGAACGCGACGACAGCAAGATGAAATGGCGGGCCCCGCATTGTTCCGCCAGGCGACAGGCCGCCAGCGTACCCACGCTGTTGACCAGCTCGGCGCGAACCAGCTCATTCGGCTGGCGCCCGCCGAAATCGGCAGCGGCCAACACGACAACGTCGAAGCGCTCATCGCAGGCGACGGGGACCTGGGCACTCAAGTCGAAGGCGATGTCGGCATCGCGGCGCCCCGCCAACCTGACCTGGCCATGGCGCGACAAGCTGCGAGCGACCGCCTGGCCAATGACCGAGGTACTTCCGATGACCAGGCTCCTCATGACGCGGCGACTGTCGCTTCGAGCATGAGCGCGCAACTGAGCTCCGGGTAGTCGATGCCCACGGTGCACATGGCCTGGACGATGTCTGCCCCCAGGTTCAATTCCTTCAGTTGACCGGTGGTGAAAGGCTTGAGAAACACGCCCTCCTTGCGCACCACCTCAAACCCTGCAGCTTGCAGCTCAGCCGTCAGGGACTGTAGCGAATAGCTGCGCACATGGCCCAGTTCCAGATCGCCACGGCCCAGCGCCATCATGTCGTCAAGCAACCCGGCAGCATGGCCGAAGCGCCGATGCAGGGACTCGCCATTGGGTACCAGCACGAAGCAACGACCACCCGGCGCCAGGAAACGCTTGAACCGTTGCAGCACGACCTGCGGGTCATCGACATGCTCAAGCACGAACCCCATCACGATGAGATCGAAACGCTGGTCGGTGTCGAAGGTCTCGAAATAACTTTCGACAATCTCGGCCGGGCTGTCCGGGTACTGGCCCTTGAACTGGGCGATCACCGAGGCGGAGCCATCGATGACCGTGTGTTTGCTGAAGAACTTCGAGAAGCGATGGGTACTGAAACCATGGCCCACGCCGAGCTCCAGCAGGCTTTGCGCCTGGGTGCACAGCGCCATGATGCGTTGGGGATACCAATTGAGAATGATGTTGTTGTCATACGCATAGCCAAAGCTATCGCTGTAGGCGGCGATGAAGGTATCAAGATCGTTGCTCATGTCACTGCACTCCGCTGGGCGGCCAAATAGTCATCGGTACGGTTCAATCAGCCAGCCAGGCCTGTCGCCAGGCGTCCAGGCGCTCACCTTCGAGCAGCCACTGGGCACGCACGGCCGACTGCAAGGCGTCTCCCAGGGTCGCCGAGGCCTGGCGATCCTCCAGATGCAGGCGAATCGTGCGGATCCAGTCTTGCGCCTCGTTGCTTACGCGCGACAGCGGCAATACCTCGCCACCGACAAACCCCGGCACCCGGCTGCATATGACCGGATGCCCGCAAGCGGCATGCTGCAGGACCCGCAGGTCGGCCGAGCAGGCATTGCCCAGGGTTTCGGCCATCGGTACCAAGGCAAGATCAAGGTTCAATGCCGCCAGGGCGCCCGCCAACTGCTGCTGCCCGACGCTCGGGTGCAGTTCTGCCACGAAAGGCCGCATGGCCGCCGGACAATCGCCCAGCACCACCCAGTCCACTTCGCCGGCCAACGCTGGCAGCACATCGGCCAACAGCTCGGCGTCCTTGCCACCCAGCCAGCCCAGGCGCGGCCTGACGCCTACGGCGCGCTTGCTCTGCAGGCGCCCCCAGGCGGCCGGCAGCAGGGTTTCCACCACGCGAATATCATCGTGCTGGCCCTGCAACAGTTCGGCCAGCGCCGGCGAAGAGACCAATACCCGATCGGCCTGTAGCAGCCCGAACCGCAGGCGCTCCAACAGCTCATCGGCAGAGTAATCGCCTTTCAATTCCATGTGCGGCAAGTAACCGTCCAGGTCGTAGACCGTGAACGCTTTGGAAAACGCCCTCAGACGGCTCAGGGCCAACAGCCCCGCGTCATCCAGAGGCCGCTGCAACACTACGGTGGCCGGCGCCAGGCGCTCGATCTCCACCGCCGACAACACCGTTGAAACCGCCGTACCCTCGACCTCCCCGGCTTCCAGCATGGCCCGCAATGGCTGGATCAGCCGCGAGTGCCCCGTCGCCTGCGGGTCAGTGATGCAAACCAGCAGCCTCGGCACGCTGCCTTGCAGCGGATACCAGCTCAGGTCGTTGTTTTCCAGGGTAAAGCCCTCACCGGCACGCAGCGAGAAATTGGCGTTGTAGCCAGGGTCGCGGGCCAACTGCGGCATCCAGCGGGCGAACAACGCGTCCTCCTGCTCGCGGCTCGCACGAGGAGCCGGCAGCGGGTCGACCAACAGGCGTGCGAAAGGCGTCCAGACGTTCAGGTAACCCGCCTGATGCAACTTCAGGCATAGGTCGACAGGGGCCCAGGGCGCCAACAACGGATCGGTGTCGAAGCCGCCCGCCTCGATGAACAACGCCCGACGCAGCATCAGGCACTCACCGTCCACCGCGCAGCAGCTCTGCTCAAGCCCCAGCCGCCCCATGTAGCCCGCCACCTGGGATGACACACCCTCGAAAGCCCGACCCACCGTTCCTCCCAACCCCAACACCAGGCCCGCCTGGCGAATGCGCCCCTGGTTGTCCTGGGACTTGCCGCCCACGGCGCCGACTTCCGGGCGCTGGGCCTGGTTGAGCAACGCGTGCAACCAGCCGGGCTCCAGCACGGCGGCATGGGCATCAAGCCACAACAGGTACTCGCCACGCGCTTCCTGCGCTGCCGCATTGCACATGGCCGCACGGGATTGTCCCGGCATGAAACGCAACACCTGGAAACGGCCTTCGCCCATTTCCTCGACCAGCGCCAGCCACTCCAGCAAGGCAGGGTCGTCGCCGCCCGGCTCGACCAGCAAGACTTCGAAGTCCACGGCGCTGGTCTGGATCAGCAGGCTTTCCAGGCAGCGCTGGAAATTGACCAGTTGCCCTTCGAGGTAGATCACAATGCTGACCGAGGCCTGGCGCTCATGGCCGTAGTCGATGCGGTAACCGCCGGGCTGCATGTCCAGGGCGATCGCCTGCCCTTGAACGTAGCCACGCGCCTGCAGATGCGCCTCGATGACCGCACGCTCATCGGCGCAGTCCGACGGCCTCGGCTCGTTGGCGATCAGCAGGGGCTCGCTGACATGCCCCACGCTCTGCCCACCTTGCTCGCTGATCAGGCGCAACTGATAGGCCAGCTCGAAGGCTCCGCCGCAGGCCTCGTCGAAACCGCACAGCTGCACCAGCGCTTCGCGACGGTACATCCAGTGACGGGAAAAACTGGCCGGATTGGCCAATAGCAAGTCCAGGTTCAGGTCGGGGCGCAGCGCGACATTGACCACGCCAGCCATGCGCAGCGCCTCGTCGGCGTACACCGCCAGGCAATTGTCGGGGGCGTCGATCAGGTTCAGCGCCGTCACCTGCAAGCCTGCGGCCACGAACTCCTCCCCCGCCTCGACCATCATCACCCAGTCGCTCTGGATGCCCGCGAGCAAGCCATTGATCGCAGTCACCGGCTGCCTCGGATCACAGGCCAACCACTGGACGTTGGCGCGCGCCGGATCGACGCCGCCCATCACGCACACATGGATACGCTGGTACAACTGTCGATCCAGGCTGTCGAGGGTGTGAGCCAACGCCAGTGGGTTGCCGTCATCGCGGACCAGGACCGTGAAGCTGGGCGCCGTCGAGCTCGCCAAGCGCTCGTTGACCAAGCGCAACTGCTGGGCCGTCGGGTAGCGCTGGCGCAACCAGTCGAGCGCCCCCAGGCGGTTGCCGACAGCTTCCCGGGCGGCGGTCGCCTGGGTCCTGGCAATGAACACATCCAATTGCTGCCAGAAAGACGCGGTGCGCTCAACGTAACGCTGCAAGGCGTCGCCGAGGCTGGCCCGTGCATGTTCCAGCGGGTTCGGCTGGTCGAGCATGGCAAAGCCGACGCTGCCGAAGAAACTGGTGTCGAGCAGGGGCTGGTCGACGCCATGCCCCGGAATGAAAATCACCGGGCAGCCGCACAGCACCGCCATCACGCAGGTCATCGACCACTCGTAGGAATACATCACCTCGGCCTTGCGCAACACCTTGGCCAGTTCTGGCAGGGTCAGGGGATTGGCCATGCTCAGCAAACGAATGTCGGCGGGCAGTTGCGCGTAGTCGATCTTTTCCAGCGGGTGGCGGTTCTGATAGAGATAGCTACCCTCGCGCACAGCATCGGTGCCCACGCTGGAGAACATTTCGATGTCGATGGTCGGCAGGCACAGCAGGTCGCCGTCAGGGTCGCCCCGGTGCTCGGCGAGCCGGGCGGCGTAATAGAAAAACAAGTCGGTGGGCGCCGCGTCCATGCCGTTTCCGGTCAGGAAGCCCTCGAAGTTCAACAGAAAACGCGCCACGACCGAACAGTTCAGCGGGTTGCCAGGGAACACCTCGGGATACACCGCGATCGGCACTTTGCCGGCGGCCTTGTGACGCTGTTTGATCGCAGATGTAATCACCGGTGTCTTGAGGTCTGGATTGACTACCTCGGTGCCGCAGATGTAAGCCTCGCGTCCGCTGAGGTTAAGCATATGGCAGAGGTAGTGCAGCGAGACCACGCCCGACGACGATTCACGGTAGGCAGGCGCGGCGAAATAGTAGGGATGCTCGGGTTTGGCGTACATCAGCCGCAAACGCGCCAACGCCTGTTCAAGCGAATGAGCGTCCAACTGCGCGGGGTTCGACATCGGGTGCATCTCCACGATCAAATCAAACAGGGTGTGACTGGCGAGCTCGCTCAGAAAGCCCCTCGGTTTATGAAAGCCGATGCGTCCGCGCCGGTATTGAACAACAGATCAATGATGCTGACTGCGTGCTGGAAGTCGCCGTACACCTGCGAGTATTCGGGGTAGCCGGTGTAACTCATGTAGGACACCTTGATCCCATTAGCGGCGAACGCCGCCTCGTCGAGGTAATGACTGGCCGCCGGTCCAGAGAGGTATTCGTCGGCACCGAGCGTCTGGCACAGGTGGATCAGCCGCTCATTCTTGCCCTCCGTGCGCCCTAGATCCTCGGAACGGTAAAGCGGCGTATGAATACCCAGCAACGGGCATAGACCGCAGATGAACAGATGATTGATCTGGCTCAGGTGGGTCAGGTCGGCGGCCTGCTCGTACAGCGCCCGGATCGGCGCATGCATTTGGGAAAAACACGGCGCGCGTCGGTAGCTTTGCTCGATGGTTTTCCAGTGCGCGGCGGCCCAACCAGGGTCACTGACCTGAACCTCATTGATCAATTGGCCGAGACGACTTTTCTTCTTGACCGCAATACTCAGCCAATACTCGCCTTGGGCAGTCTTGATCTTGTTACGGTTGCGCCAATCGCTGCGGGTGTACTGGACATCGTCATACAGAACGAAGGCATCGACGCTACGCATCATGTCGAAATAGCCCTTCCAGGGAATGTAATTCGACTGCACCACTGCAATTTTCTTAGGCATTGTGAATCTCACGTTCGCAGCGGAAGGGGACGGTGCCCTGTCAAAAAATCGCCGCCGAATCTGAATAGCGGGGAACCGTGCTCGGTCGAGCAAATCCCATACCAACTATTTCAGCCGCCGCTCCGTCAGGACTCCGCCTTGCCCACCTCATACGCCCGCAACTTATTGGCAATGGTGGTATGCGAAACCCCCAACCGCTTGCCCAACTGCCGGCTGCTGGGATGCTCGGAATACAGGCGCTCCAACACCGCTTTCTCGAAACGCCCGACGATCTCGTCGAGGTCGCCTTCCAGGGAAAAATCGCCAAGCGGCTGACGCACGCCGTAGTCCGGCAGGCGGATGTGCTCGACCTTGACGGTTGCGCCGTCACACAGGGAAACGGCCTGGAACAAAACGTTTTCCAACTGGCGGACATTGCCTGGCCAATGGTAACGACTGAGACGGTCCATTGCCGCCGGGGCCAGTTTTGGCAGCGCACAACCGATCTGCCGGCTGGCCTGGTCGAGAAAATGCTCCACCAGCGGCGCCAGGCCATCGAGGCATTCGCGCAGGGGTGGAATGTGCAGCGACAGGACATTCAAACGGTGGTACAGATCCTGACGGAATTCCCCTCGGGCGCACAGCTCGGACAGATCCACCTGAGTCGCGCAGATCACCCGCACATCCAGGTACACCTCTTCATCGCTGCCGACACGACGGAAGCAGCCGTCCTGTAAAAAGCGCAGCAATTTCACTTGCAAGCGCGGGCTCATCTCCCCTACCCCGTCGAGAAACAGCGTGCCGCCCGCCGTCAGTTCCAACAATCCGAGCTTGCCCTCGGCTCGAGCCCCTTCGAACGCCCCCGGACCATAGCCGAACAACTCGGTCTCGGCCATGGACTCCGGCAGGCCGGCGCAATTGAGGGCCATCAGCGGCGACTGGCCTCGCGGGCTTGCCAGGTGGCAGGCACGAGCGAGCAGTTCCTTGCCGGTGCCGGTTTCACCTTCTATCAATAGCGGGGCATCCAGCGGCGCCATGCGCCGGGCCTCACGGACCACCGCCGCCATGACCTTGGAGCTCTGGAAAATACTGTCGAAACCGCGCAGTTCCTGCTTGCGCACGTTATAGATACGCTCGCCCACCCGGTCGGCCCGATGCAGGGTCAGCACCGCACCGGCCATGGCCTCGCTGTCGTCGTGCTCCGATTGCAGAGGCGCGATGTCGGCCAGGAATACGTCGCCCTTGACCTTGACCCGCAACCCGTTGATCCGCGACTGGTTGGCCCGCACCAGTTCCGGCAGGTCGAAATCCTCGGCGTAGCGCGACAGCGGAATGCCCGGCACCTCATCCACCCGCACCCCGAGCAACTGCGCCGCCGCCCGGTTGGCCGCCACGATGGAACCGCCCATGTCGATGGACAGCACCGGAAACTCCAGGGCACCGAGCAAGGCGTTGAGCTCCATGTGTCGACGCTCGCTGGGCATCAGTCCCACGCGCTTGACGCCGAACACTCCGGCGATATTTTCGAACTTCGGGCGCAACGCCTGGAACTGAATGTTGATCAGGTTCGGGCAATGCAGATAGATCGCGTTGCCGTGCTCACCGCCGACTTCACCACGAGCGACGTTGATGCCGTATTCCACCAGCAGGTTGAGGATGTCCCGCAGGATGCCGATGCGGTTCTGGCAATGGACTTTGATGCGCATGGAAGGACTCGGATGTGTAGGAGACAAGGCGCCATTGAAGCCACCCACATCCCGTGGCGAGGTAGCTTGCTCCCGCTGGGGCGCGCAGCGGCCCCTGATTTCAGGGCTACTGCGTAGCCCAGCGGGAGCAAGCTACCTCGCCACGGGATTGAGCAGGGCGTTTTTCATTGCGTAGCGCAAATAGTTGTCAAGATTATGTGACAGCTATAGGCCAATTCCTAGCCTGATATCTCGACAACTGCGCCCACTCAAGCCAATCCGTAACGAAAAATTTACGAATAGCCCTGCTGTCCGCCGAATCCGCCCACGACCCTCTGCTGCAAATCCCCCTGCCCTGGGTTATCTCTAATGCATCGCTGGACATAACAACAAACAGCCTTTCCCGGTTTCAAAGCCTGGAAAACAGCAGGAGAACAGCATGAAGCAGACGCACTACGTGGCCCGCGAGCCCGATGCGCAAGGTTTTATTCACTACACCGCCGAAGAACACGCGGTGTGGAATACGCTGATCACCCGCCAGCTGAAAGTCATCGAAGGCCGTGCGTGCCAGGAGTACCTGGACGGCATCGACAAGCTCGGCTTGCCCCACGACCGCATTCCCCAACTGGACGAAATCAACAAGGTGCTGGGTGAAACCACCGGCTG
The DNA here is from genome assembly GCF_052042015.1 of Pseudomonas sp. SMV71. Taxonomy (NCBI): domain Bacteria; kingdom Pseudomonadati; phylum Pseudomonadota; class Gammaproteobacteria; order Pseudomonadales; family Pseudomonadaceae; genus Pseudomonas; species Pseudomonas sp. SMV71. The sequence goes on from NZ_JBKGGU010000011.1 coordinate 183,348, forward strand.
GCAAGTCGCCCGGGTGCCGGCGCTGATCCCCTTCCAGACCTTCTTCGAATTGCTCGCCAGCAAGCAGTTTCCGGTTGCCACCTTCATACGCACCCGTGAAGAACTGGATTACCTGCAAGAGCCGGATATTTTCCACGAGATCTTCGGCCACTGCCCATTGCTGACCAACCCCTGGTTCGCCGAATTCACCCACACCTACGGCAAACTCGGCCTACAGGCGTCCAAGGAAGAACGCGTGTATCTGGCGCGCCTGTATTGGATGACCATCGAGTTCGGCCTGGTGGATACTCCCCAGGGCCGACGCATCTACGGCGGCGGTATTCTCTCGTCACCCAAGGAAACCGTGTACTGCCTGTCGGACGAGCCGGAGCATCAGCCGTTCGATCCGTTGGAAGCCATGCGCACGCCGTATCGTATCGACATCCTGCAACCGTTGTACTTTGTCCTGCCTGAGCTCAAGCGCCTGTTCGATCTGGCCCATGAAGACATCATGGGCATGGTCCAGCGTGGCCAGGAGCTGGGCCTGCACGCACCGAAATTTCCGCCGAAAGCCGCCTGAATGGCGTTTTTTACGCTCAAGTGAGTCTGTTGCGACCCGCGGCTTTGCTTTAGCGTGGGTGGCATCGACATTTTTCAAATATTCGCTCCAGGAAACACACCATGAACGCTCTGAACCAAGCCCATTGCGAAGCCTGTCGTGCCGACGCCCCGCAAGTCAGCGACGAAGAACTGCCGGTCCTGATCAAGCAGATCCCGGATTGGAACATCGAAGTGCGCGACAGCGTGATGCAATTGGAGAAGGTTTTCCTGTTCAAGAATTTCAAGCACGCACTGGCCTTCACCAACGCCGTCGGTGAAATCTCCGAGGCCGAAGGTCACCATCCCGGCCTGCTGACCGAGTGGGGCAAAGTCACCGTGACCTGGTGGAGCCACTCCATCAAGGGCCTGCATCGTAATGACTTCATCATGGCCGCGCGCACCGATGAAGTCGCCAAGACCGCCGAGGGCCGCAAGTAATGCACTTCGATGCCATCGGCCGCGTACCCGGCGATCCGATCCTCGGACTGATGGAGGCCTACGGGGCCGACAGCAACCCGAGCAAGTTCGACCTGGGGGTGGGCGTCTATAAGGACGCCCAAGGCCTGACGCCGATTCTCGGATCGGTGAAGCAGGCTGAACAGCGTCTGGTGGATCGCCAGACCACCAAGACCTACATCGGTGGCCATGGCGATGCCGATTTCGGTCGGTTGATCAACGAACTGGTGCTGGGTGCCGGCTCGGAGTTGATCGCGCAAAAACGCGCCGGCGCCACCCAGACTCCGGGCGGCACGGGGGCGCTGCGCCTGAGTGCCGACTTCATCGCCCAATGCCTGCCGGGTCGTGGCGTCTGGCTGAGCAACCCGACCTGGCCGATCCACGAAACCCTCTTCGCTGCGGCCGGGGTCAAGGCCAGCCATTACCCTTACGTGGGCGCCGACAACCGCTTGGACTTCACAGCGATGCTGGCGACCCTGAACCAGGTACCTTCGGGTGATGTGGTGCTGTTGCACGCCTGCTGCCACAACCCCACCGGCTTCGACCTGTCCCAGGACCAGTGGCGCCAGGTGTTGGAGGTGGTGCGCAGCCGCAGCCTGCTGCCGTTGATCGACTTCGCCTACCAGGGCTTTGGCGATGGTCTGGAGCAGGACGCCTGGGCGGTCCGGCTGTTTGCCGAGACATTGCCGGAGATGTTGATCACCAGTTCCTGTTCGAAGAACTTCGGCCTGTACCGCGACCGCATCGGCGCACTGATCGTCTGCGCCAGGGATACCGACAAGTTGCTGGATATCCGCAGCCAGTTGGCCCACGTCGCCCGTAACCTCTGGTCGACGCCGCCGGATCATGGCGCAGCGGTCGTGGCGACGATCCTTGGCGATGCCCGACTCAAAAGCCAGTGGGCCGAAGAAGTGGAAAGCATGCGCCTGCGCATCGCCCAGTTACGCAGCGGTCTGCTGGATGCCCTCGAACCCCATGGGTTGCGCGAGCGCTTTGCCCATATCGGTGTGCAACGCGGGATGTTCTCCTACACCGGCCTGGCGCCGGAACAGGTCCGGCAGCTGCGCGAGCGGCACAGTGTGTACATGGTTGGCACCGGCCGGGCCAATGTGGCAGGCATCGACGCCACACGCCTGAGCCTACTGGCCGAGGCGATTGCGGACGTTTGCAGATAATAGAGACAGCTCAAACACGTGGCGAGGGAGCTTGCTCCCGCTGGGCTGCGCAGCAGACCCCTTTTGCGGTTGCTTCGCACCCGAGCGGGAGCAAGCTCCCTCGCCACGGTAATCATGAATGCCTGAGGTGGAACGTTATCCTCCGGATCTACGCCCCCGTCCACTCACTGACGAATTCAGCCGTATTTTCTTTCGGCGCGACCCGGGCTTCTTTCTGCGGAGTGCCCAGGTACAGGAAACCGATCACCTCTTCGCCGTCCGCCAGACCGAACCCTTCGGCGACGTGGGGTGAGTAGGCCAGTTCCCCCGTGCGCCATACGCCGCCAATACCCTGAGCATACGCGGCCAGCAGGATCCCGTGGGCCGCGCAGCCGGCCGCCAGCAGCTGCTCGGATTTGGGTATTTTGAAATGGTCCTGCAAACGAGCGATCACCACCACGACCAGCGGTGCACGCAGCGGACCATTAAGGGCCTTTTCCACTACGGCCTCAGGCACCAGCGGATCATTGAAGCGTGCCGCTTCGGCCAGTAGTTCGCCCATGCGATAGCGCGCCTGCCCTTCGACTGTCAGAAAACGCCAGGGCCGCAACTGGCCGTGGTCCGGCGCGCGCATGGCAGCGGCGAACATGATCTCGCGCTGTTCGGGGGTGGGTGCCGGGTCCACCAGGCGCGGGACGGAAACACGGTTGAGCAAAGCGTCGAGAGCCTGCATCGGCCATCTCCCTGATAAAAATGTCCGGCTATTCTAGTGGCTGCGGGAGAAGTCCGTCAGCGCAAATTCGTCTTGCACTGCCCACGCCTGCCGCACCGAGCCCGCCGGCGGTTGGTTTACATGCTTCTTGCCACGGGTAGAATGGCGCCCTTCCCTTTTTCAGCCCGAGCGGACTTCATGGCGTTGCCGACCCTGCGGATCATTGGTTTCATCATCGGCATCTTCCTGATCACCCTGGCGATCTTCATGGTCGTGCCGATGGCCACCCTGGTGGTCTTCGAGCGCACCCGCGACCTGCCATCGTTCCTCTGGTCGAGCATGATCACCTTCCTTGCCGGCCTGGCCCTGGTGCTGCCCGGACGCCCGGAACACGTACACCTGCGCCCCCGAGACATGTACCTGCTGACCGTCAGCAGCTGGCTGGTGGTGTGTATCTTCGCGGCGCTGCCGTTCTTGCTGACCCAGCACATCAGCTACACCGATTCGTTCTTCGAAAGCATGTCAGGCATCACCGCCACGGGCGCCACGGTCCTCAGCGGCCTGGACAACATGTCTCCAGGCATCCTGATGTGGCGCTCGCTGCTGCACTGGCTCGGCGGGATCGGCTTCATCGGCATGGCGGTGGCGATCCTGCCGCTGCTGCGCATCGGTGGCATGCGGCTGTTCCAGACCGAGTCGTCGGACCGTTCGGAAAAAGTCATGCCCCGCTCGCACATGGTGGCCAGGCTGATCGTGTCGTCCTACGTGGGCATCACGATCCTTGGCACGCTGGCGCTCTGGTGGGCCGGGATGAGCCTGTTCGACGCCATCAACCATTCCATGTCTGCCATCTCCACCGGCGGTTTTTCCACATCGGACCTGTCCCTGGCCAAATGGACCCAACCGGCGGTGCACTGGGTCGCCATCGTCATCATGATCCTCGGCAGCCTGCCCTTCGCCCTGTATGTCGCCATGCTGCGCGGCCATCGCCGGGCGCTGATCAAGGACCAGCAGGTCCAGGGCCTGATCGGCGTACTGCTGGTGACCTGGCTGGTGCTCGGCACCTGGTACTGGGCGACCACCGACCTGCACTGGCTGGATGCCTTGCGGCACGTGGCGCTGAACGTGACGTCGATTGTCACCACCACCGGTTTCGCCCTGGGCGACTACAGCCTGTGGGGCAACTTCTCGCTGATGCTGTTCTTCTACCTGGGATTCGTCGGCGGTTGCTCCGGCTCGACCGCCGGCGGAATCAAGATCTTCCGCTTCCAGGTCGCCTACATCCTGCTGCGGGCCAACCTCATGCAACTGATCCACCCGCGGGCGGTGATCAAGCAGAAGTACAACGGTCACCGCCTCGACGAAGAAATCGTCCGTTCGATCCTGACGTTCTCGTTCTTCTTCGCCATCACCATCTGCGTGATCGCCCTCTTGCTGTCGCTGTTGGGCGTGGAATGGATGACCGCGCTGACCGGGGCCGCCAGTACCGTGTCCGGCGTCGGTCCGGGGCTGGGGGAAACCATCGGTCCGGCCGGCAACTTCGCACCGCTGCCGGATGCCGCGAAATGGATCTTGTCAGCGGGGATGCTGCTGGGGCGCCTGGAGATCATCACGGTGTTCGTGCTGTGTATCCCGGCGTTCTGGCGCCACTGACCGGCGCCACCACGCTCGCCAGCCGTGTCCGGTATTCGCCGGGCGTGGTGTCGAACCAACGACGAAAGGCCCGGAAAAAGTTACTCGGGTCAGCAAACCCCAGCAGATAAGCGATCTCCAGCAACGTCATGGCCGGTTGTGCCAGGTATTGCTCGGCCAGTTCCCGGCGGGTGTCGTCGAGCAAGCTCTGGAAGCTGGTGCCCTCTTCCTGCAAACGCCGCTGCAAGGTGCGCTGGGACAAGTGCAGCGTCTGCGCCACCACGTCACGCTTGGGCTCGCCCTGCGGCAACAGTCGACACAGCACCTGCCGCGCCTTGTGGGTCACGCGACTTTCCGAAAACCGCGCCAGGTACTCCCCGGCGAACCGATCATGGAGCAAGGCCATGGCTTCGTTGGCCGTGGGCAGGGGGGCTTCCAGGTCGGCCCGTTCGAAGATCAGCGCATCATGGGGCGCGCCGAATACCAGCGGTGCGGGAAAGGCCTGCTGGTAAGGCGTCAGGTCCAAAGGTTCGGGGCCTTGGAACAATACCTTCACCGGACGCAGGGCGCGGCCGGTCAACCAGTTGCACAGCGCCAGCGCACAGGCCAGGGACGCTTCGGCACTCTGCCGGGTGGGTGGCAGGTGATCGCCGTGCACCGTCAGGATCAGCCCATAGCCCTCCCCCAACTGGCGAAAACTCAACTCGGCACTTTCGGCGATAATCCGTTGGTAACGCACCAGGCGCTGGAAACCTTCCAGCAGCGTGCGGCTGGACATCAGGGCGTAGCCCACCACATGGAACGACGCCGGACGCGCCACCTTGCCCATGTTCAAGCCGATGGCCGGGTTGCCGGACACCTCCACCGCCCGTTGCCAGAGCCGGGTCATCGAGTCCTGGGGAAAACGCGCATCCGGGTCGTCCAGCGCATCGAAGTCCAGCCCCAGTTGCTTGAACAGCGCCCGGCAGTCGAGGCCGTCCATTTCCAGCGCCTTGACAATCCCCATCGCCCAGCTTGAAGAAGTCGTTCGTTCGTGCATGACGGTCTACTTGCATGACGAGCCGCAGGGTACGGCCGGATTTGCGAAGGATACTAAAGTGGCGCCCATTGTCACTGGCCGTTGTGAATGATCGCTCTAGACTTCCATAAGCAAGCTCAATGCACTCGTCTCGAAAACAACAACCACAGAGCCCGCAGTCGTGGAAAACGCCAGACAATTCAAGACGTTCGCCGAGTTCTACCCGTATTACCTCAGCGAGCATGGCAACAGCACCTGCCGACGACTGCATTTCGTCGGCACCTCCCTGGTCATCCTGATTTTCACCCTGGCGCTGGTTGTCGGAAGCGGTTGGTGGTTGCTTGCCCTCCCGGTCGCTGGCTATGGCTTCGCCTGGGTCGGGCATTTCTTCTTTGAAAAAAATCGTCCCGCCACCTTCCAGCATCCGTTCTACAGCCTGCTCGGTGATTTCGTCATGTACCGCGACATGCTGCTGGGCAAGGTTGCGTTCTAACCTCACAAAGGATTTGTCAATGAGCGCTCACGCAGGCTTTACGCATATGCAGGACGGCACTGAGGAAGACTGGGCGCTCATCGCAGCCGACTTCAGCGCCTATGCCCGTCAGTTGCCGGGCCGGATCCTGGCCCACCTGAAGTTGCTGGACGGAGACTTCGGCGGCTTCCCGGTGGACCGCCTGACCCATTCACTGCAAACCGCCACCCGTGCGTATCGGGACGGGCGGGATGAGGAATATGTCGTCTGCGCGCTGCTCCACGATATCGGCGATACGCTGGGCTCGTACAACCACCCGGATATCGCGGCGGCGATCCTCAAGCCGTTCGTCAGCGCCGAGAACCTGTGGATGGTGGAAAAACACGGGATCTTCCAGGGTTACTACTTCTTCCATCACCTGGGCATGGACCGACACCTGCGCGAGCAATTTCGCGATCACCCGCAATACCAGGCAACCATCGATTTCTGCGCCCTTTACGACGCAGCAGCGTTCGATGCCGCCTACGACACCCTGCCGTTGGGCTTCTTCGAGCCGATGTTGCATAGGGTTTTCGCAGCGCCGAGGCAGTCGATCTATAAGGCGGCAATGCCGCAACAACCTGCCTGACAACACGACTCTGTGGCTTGCCTGATACACACCCCTATAGCCTGCTTGACACACAACCTGTGGCGAGGGAGCTTGCTCCCGCTGGGCGCGAAGCGCCCCCTCGTTTGGGCTGCTGCGCAGCCAGCGGGAGCAAGCTCCCTCGCCACGGGTTTTGTGTTTTGTCTTGGGAGAGGCGTCAGGCCGGTTCAGGGATTTTCAATGCCTTCAACTGCGCTTCCCGCGCCTGGGCATCGGCCAACCGATACAGCTCGATCGACCCGTCCCAGTGCTCGATCAGCGCCGTGCACGACTCGACCCAATCGCCACAATTGAGGTACTCCACCTCGCCCACCTGGCGGATCTCGGCATGATGGATGTGCCCGCAGACCACGCCATCGAGCTCGCGCTTGACGCATTCGTGGGCGATGGCTTCTTCGAAATCACTGATGAAGCTGACAGCCGTCTTGACCTTGTGCTTGAGGTACGCCGAGAGCGACCAGTAGCCGTAGCCATAACGAGCGCGCCAGTGGTTGAGCCAGCGATTGAGCGTGAGGGTGAATTCGTAGGCCGAGTCGCCGAGGAACGCCAGCCACCGGTGGTAACGGGTAATGACGTCGAACTGGTCGCCGTGGATCACCAGCAGGTACCGGCCATCGGCGGTCACGTGTACCGCTTCGTCTACCAGCTGGATGTTGCCCAGGATCAGCTTCGAATAGCGCCGCAGGAATTCGTCGTGATTGCCTGTGACGTAGATCACCTCGGTGCCGCGCTTGCTCATGGTCAGCAAGCGGCGGATGACGTTGGTGTGGGCTTGGGGCCAATACATCCCACCGCGCAGTTTCCAGCCGTCGATGATGTCGCCCACCAGATAGATCCTGTCGGCGTGATAGCCCTTGAGAAATTGCGACAAGTGCTCGGCTTGGCAGTCACGGGTGCCAAGGTGCACGTCGGATATCCACAGGGTGCGGACACGCTGCTTGCGGCTGGGTCTGGCGAGCTCGGCGCTGGTCATGGGCAACCCCCTCTGATCGTTTTTTCCACTGTGCGCCTGCGCGGTTAATAGCCCATGACAAACACAAGTCCGTTACATGACAGTCCGGTACATCGCGCTGGCGGTGTATGCTGGCGGCCTGACACGGGAGACCGCGATGAGCCCTATCCTCACGCTACGCCATTACAGCCACGACCTGATCGTCCACAGCCATGACCATGCCCAGTTGGTGTTCGGGTTGTCCGGTGCGCTGGACTTCGAGGTCGACGGGCTCGGCAGCCAGGTGGTGCAACAGAGTTTCGTGGTCGTGCCGGCGGGCGCCCATCATGCCTGCGGCAGCCCCAATGGCAGTCGTTGCCTGGTACTGGATGTGCCTGGCGACGACTGGATCGGGCAATGCCTGGGGGAGCATGCCGATGCCAGCCGTCGCCTGCTGGACAACAGTGCCCGCCTGCCCCTGGATGCCGGTCAGAGCCAGTTGGTCAGTTGGCTGGCGAGCAGTCCGGTGGAGGATCCGCTCATCGCGCATCAGGGCGCCGTGCTGCTGTTGGCCACGCTCAACGGTGTTCGTCAGGAGTCGGTCGGCGGGCGGCGCCTGCCTTACGCCGCGCTCAACGCGCACATCGACCAATACGCGGCCTACCCGCTGCAAGTCGCCGATCTGGCGCAGGTCGCGGGCCTCTCCAGCGCCCGCCTGCATGCGCGCTTCGTCGCCGAATGCGGACAAACGCCCATGGACTACATTCGTAGCCGGCGCTTGCACAAGGCCGTGGGAATGCTGCGCGATTCGGATTTGCCCATCGGTGAGATCGCCCAGCGCGTCGGCTACAGCTCCCAGAGCGCCTTCGCCGCTGCGGTGCTGCGCGAATTCGGCGCCTCGCCGGGCAGATTGCGGCGCCAGCGCTAGCCTGGCGCTAAAAATCGCCAGGATCGCGACAGACAGGGCTCTGTACGCAAGACCAAAATACCCCTGTGGGAGCGAGCCTGCTCGCGATGCGGTGTATCAGCTTGCAGGGATGTTGGATGTGCTGCCGTCATCGCGAGCAGGCTCGCTCCCACCGTTAGATATCAGTGTCCCAGCCTGATCGGTTTCGGCTTACCTGTAGAAAAGGACTGCAATGACTCCCCGCACTGCCCTCGGCGCCTTGCATATCGGCGCACTCATGTTCGGCCTGACCGGTGTGTTCGGCAAACTGGCTGCTGCCCCCCCTGCGATCATCGTGTTTGGCCGCGCGGTATTCGCGGTGCTGGCCCTGGCGATGTTCGCCCGGTTCGCCAGCCACACCCGCTGGCAGAAACTCCGGCCTGCGGATGCTCGGCGCTTGCTGCTGGGCGGGTTGTTGCTGGCGGGGCACTGGGTGAGTTTCTTCATTGCGGTCAAGGTCGCCGGGGTGGCGATCGCCACGCTGGGGTTCGCCAGTTTTCCGGCCTTCACGGTGCTGCTCGAAGGACTGATATTCCGCGAGCGGATTCGCACCAATGAAATCCTGCTGGTGGTGCTGGTGAGTATCGGCCTGGTGTTGGTCACGCCGGACTTCGACCTGGCCAGCGGCGCGACCACCGGCCTGCTGTGGGCGGTAACGTCGGGCTTGCTGTTTTCACTGCTGTCATTGACCAACCGCGCCGGATCCGCCCACGTACCGCCGGTGCAGGCGGCACTGTGTCAGAACGTGGTGGTCGGGTTGTGCCTGCTGCCGATGGCCGCGCCGCAATTAAGTGATGTACGGCCCATCGATTGGCTGTGGATCGCGCTGCTCGGGGTCTTCTGCACCGGCCTGGCCCACAGCCTGTTCGTCGCTAGCCTGGCGGTGATCAAGGCCCGTACGGCGGCGGTGGTCTTCGCCATGGAACCGGTCTACGGCATCGCCATGGCCTGGCTGCTGTTCGATGAGAGCCCGACACTGCGCATGCTGCTGGGGGGCGTGCTGATCATCGTCGCCATCGTGGTATCGAGCCAACTGGGCGGCGCGAAGAAACCGGATGTGGGCGCCGAAGTGGCATCTCACTGAACCCGGTCGTTATGACCCAGGTCGCGCTCCGGGTCGATCCGGTCGCGGACCCGCTGCTTGAGCACCTTGGCTTCGGGAAAACCGCCATCGGCCTTGCGCTCCCAGATCTGCTGGCCGTCGCAACTGATCTGGAATATCCCACCGGTTCCCGGCACCAGGGACACCTTGCCCAAATCGTCGCCAAAGGTGCTGAGCAGCTCCTGGGCCAACCAGGCGGCGCGCAGCAGCCATTGGCACTGGGTGCAGTAAGTGATGACGACTTCCGGTTTAGCTGCGGTCATGGCGGGAATTCCTGGGGGAAGGCCTGCCATGATACCCATCGCCAAATGCCTTGTGGAGGCGGGCTTGCTCGCGATGGCGAGGGCACATTCAACAACTTCGTAAGCTGACCCACCGCCATCGCGAGCAGGCTCGCTCCCACAGGGGATTTGCAGTGCCCCCCTTTGTGAACGCCCCAGGCTCCTGTGGAGCGGGCTTGCTCCGGGCGATCCGACGAATAGGCCAGTAGCTACGGCACAGGTCCCAGGAACTCAGCGAATCCCGGCCAGCAGTATCCGGGCGGTCTGCTTGAGCGGTTCATCGCCTTCCTGGAGCAGTTCTTCGAGCAGCGTCACGGCGGTCTTCAGGTCGCCATCATCGATGCAATTCTGTGCCTGTTCCAGTTTGGCCGCATGTTCCGGGGCTTGGGGCTCCAGCGAGAGGGGTTGGAGGGGGTCGGGCTCGAACGGCAGTGATTCCAGTTCCAGCGACTGTTCTTCATCGGCAAAACTATCGAGGAAGGCGTCATCCAATGATTCGGTTTCCAGTGGCGCCTCCCATTGCAATTCAGGCTCATCGAAGCCTGAAAGCGACAGGCCATTGGGAGCGTCCACGGGCACAGGTGGTACGACAGCGGTTTTCCCGGCAGGGGCTGGCTGGGTGTCTGCAAGGTCCCAGCTACTGTCCATGGACAGCGCATCCAGGTTCAGCTCGAATTCGTCACTGGGCGGGGCGGGAGCCGGTGCAGGGGCAGCGACGGGCTCAGGCTCGGGAAGCGGAGCCTGAAGCTCCGGTGGCGGCACTACCGGCGTGGCGATCGCCGCGACCTTGGGGTAGCGCTCGCGAACGGCTTGCAGCGTTCCGGCGTCGATGCCCTGCGCCAGCAAGTGATGCTCCTGCGCCTGGAAACCAATGACATCACCCTGCTTGCCCAGGACTTCGAGCAACTTCAGGCCCAGGTCGGTGCGTTCAGGTTCCGCCAGCAGCGCCGCACGTAGCAGCCCGGCGGCTTCGGTAAAACGCCCATAGGTCAGGTAAATCCCAACGCCCTCCAACACGTCGCCCAGTGGTGCATCACCGTTATGGAATGACGCGGCAGTCTCCGGCTGCTCTTTGTCGGGAAGCGGCGCATAGATGTCGGCTTGGTCTTCAAGCTCCGGCCCAGGACGCTCGGGCATGGGCGCCGGGTCCGCCGTCCCCTGCTGTTGCCGGCGACGAACGAACAGCAACAGCGCGAGCAACGCCAGCAGCCCTACCAGTCCTGTTATCCACAGCCAATCGATACCTTCCGGTTCGGCGACCGGCTCTACGGCCGCAGTAGTATCCGCGGTCGGTGCAGGTGCCGGTGCGGGGGTTGGTGAAGAAGTCGGTGCAGGGGTTGGTGCAGGGCTCGGTTCAGGCACCGAATCGGCGGGCTCGGGCGGCTGCGACGCAACCGGGGCTTCTGGTACTGCTTCGGCCAATCGGGCCTGCAATTCGCCGATTTGTTTGCGCTGGGCGGCGATTTCCTCGTCCTGGGCCTGGAGCCTGGCCTGCAACTGGTCGATGGTGGACTGTTGCTGCTGGCTCTGCAGCGCGCTGGCCGCCAATTGCTCGTCGGGAGCAGCCGGGGCGGGGGCCGCAGCGGCAGCATCAGCAGCCGGAAGTACTGCCGAATCTGGCAACAACAGGCGCTGGCCGATGGAGAGCCGGTCGCTGCCGGGATTCAGCGCCTGGATTCCCTGCATCAGTTCATTGACCGAGGCGTTGCTGCCTGCGTCATGCAAGCGCTTGGCGATGACCCAGGGATTGTCACCCTGGACGACGGTGTAGCGCTTGCCCAAAGTCGCCGGAGGCGGCTTGATGGCAGGCGCCTGGTCTGCCCTCATTGACGGAGAATCGCCTGCAGGTTCGTCACGAGCCGGAACAATACCGGGTGTGCCCGGCGGATCGATCAGCACGGTGAATTCGCGTAGCAGCCGACCGTTGGGTTGATTGACCTGTACCAGGAAGTTGAGGAACGGCTCCTCCACCGGTTTGCTGGACGTCACCCGAATGAAGCTGCGGTCGCCACGCAACACCGGCGTGAAACGCAGGTTGCTCAGAAAGAACACCCGCTCTACGCCGGCCCGATTGAAATCGTCAGGGCTGGCCAGGCTGGCCGAGAGATCGCCCTCGCTGAGACCGGCCACATCCACCAGGGCGATATCGGCGCGTAATGGCTGGTTCAGGGCCGAATGGAGGGTGATCTCCCCCAACCCCAGCGCAGACGCCAACGCCGAATATCCCAGGGCACCCACGACGACCAACACGCTGACCCAACGGCGCAACGTGAACTGCAGACTTCCAAGCATGGGCATCCCTTTCGATTACCAGACTGAGCGTAAACGCTTCCAATACGAACGCTTAGTACTGGTTATAGTTCGCTAATCGCCGAATCTCAAAAGTTGAATGCCGGGGATATGCCTCAGGATTTTTCCAGATTGGCCAGGATGGTTTCATGGACACGCATACACAGGCTGATGTCCGCCTCGTCGATGCCTTCGAAGACTTCCCGGCGCAGCTGCGTGGCGATGGTTTCGATCTGTTCGATCAGCGGCCGGGCCGGAGCGCACAGCACGATTTTCTTCGCTCGACGGTCCTCGGCCACGGCCTGACGCTGCACCAGGCCCTGGGTTTCCAGGCTGTCGAGGAGCCGGGCCAGGGTCGGCCCCTCGACCGCGACGCTCTGGGCCAGCTCACGCTGAGTCGGCGCCTGTTCGAAACGGGCCAGGTGCAACAGCACCAGCCAGCGCGCCTGAGACAGGCCCAGCCCGGCCAGGCGACGATCCAGCTCGGCTCGCCAGCCACGGGAAATCTGCGCCAGTTGCATGCCAAATCGGTGTTCATCGGTTAAAGACATAAAAAACTCATCGGATCTGAAATAGAGAAATACTAATTATTAGTCAGCTAAGCATGAGCTTCGGATTCAAGCAAGGTTTGTACCTTGATGAATCGTTAAAGGCGTTTAACTCATTGATCAGACTTCGAATTCCGATTGCAATGCAGCCCTGACGCAATACAGCACGCCTTCCGGAACCCGTCCCGCGAACAGCTCGGCGACCTCCGACACGGACGGCAATTCGCCTTCGCCGTCCAGGAACGCGTCCTGTACCTCGCCCATCAGCTCTTCCGGCAGATCAAGAGCCTGCTCCAGGGACAACTGCTGTTCGCCAATGGCCTCGGCCAGCATGGCGTAGACATTTTTCTCGGAGCATTGCAACTGCCCGGCAATCTGCAACGGGGTCATGCCGGCCCGCGCCAGCGTAATGAGTTCATGGCGGACGTCGGCCACTGCTTTCGGCGTCTCGGCCTCGCCACCCAGCACCTGGAGGAAGGCCTCGCCATAGCGCTCCAGCTTGCGTGCGCCCACGCCACTGACCCGAGCCATTTCCGCCAGCGACGTCGGTTGGCTGCGAAGCATTTCCAACAGGGTCGAATCCGGGAAGATGACGTAGGGTGGCACGCCATGTTCCTCGGCGAGCTTGCGGCGCAGGGCGCGCAAGGCCTCCCACTGGTCACGCTCTTCGCCGCGCACCAGTTGGCTGGCCTGGCTCTTGCTGCTCTTGACCGCCGTGGCCGGCTTGAGATCACGCCGCAGTTCCAGGGTGACTTCGCCCTTGAGCAATGGCCTGCAGCTCTCGGTCAGGCGCAGGCCGCCGTAGCCTTCCAGGTCGATGTCCGCCAACCCGCGTGCGACCAATTGGCGGAACAATGACCGCCACTCGCCCTCGGTACGGGCCTTGCCCACGCCGAAAACCGAAAGATGCTGGTGGCCGAAGTTACGGACCTTTTCGTTGTCCTTGCCCAGCAATACGTCCACCAGATGCCCGACACCGTAGCGCTGGCCGGTGCGGAAGATCGCCGACAGTGCCTGGCGGGCCGGCTCGGTGGCGTCCCAGGTCTGCACGCCGTCGACGCAGTTGTCGCAATGCCCGCATGGCTGGGGCATGTCTTCGTCGAAATAGGCCAGCAGGGTCTGGCGTCGGCAGCGGGTTTCCTCGCAGAGTGAGAGCATGGCGTCGAGCTTGTGCTGCTCCAGGCGCTTGTGGCGCTCATCGCCTTCGGAGTTCTGCAGCATCTGCTTGAGCATCACCACATCTTGCAGGCCGTAGGCCATCCAGGCGTCGGCCGGCAAGCCATCGCGACCGGCTCGCCCGGTTTCTTGATAGTACGCCTCGAGGGATTTGGGCAGGTCCAGGTGCGCGACGAAGCGTACGTTGGGCTTGTCGATGCCCATGCCGAACGCCACGGTGGCAACCATGATCAGCCCTTCCTCGTTGAGGAAGCGCTTCTGGTGGTAGGCCCGCAGCTCATTGGGCAGGCCGGCGTGGTACGGCAGTGCCGGGAAACCTTGCTCGCAAAGAAACGCCGACACTTCGTCGACCTTTTTACGCGACAGGCAATACACGATGCCGGCATCGCTGCGGCGCTCGGCCAGGAACGCCAGCAACTGCTTGCGCGGCTGCTCCTTGGGCACGATGCGGTAGAAAATGTTGGGGCGGTCGAAGCTTGAAAGGAACCGCTCGGCGTCCTGCAAGTGCAGGCGCGAGACGATTTCCTCGCGGGTTCGTTTGTCCGCGGTGGCGGTCAGGGCGATGCGGGGTACGTCGGGGAACAGTTCTGCCAGTTGCCCCAGCTGCAGGTACTCGCGCCGGAAATCGTGGCCCCATTGGGATACACAGTGAGCTTCGTCGATAGCGAACAGGGCGATTTCCAGGCTCTGCAGGAACGCCAGCATGCGCGGCTGTACCAGGCGCTCCGGTGCCAGGTACAACATCTTCACTTCGCCCCGCCTGATGCGCGCCGCCAGCTCCCGCTGTTGGTCGGCGCTCAGGGTGGAGTTCAGCGAAGCGGCCGCGACGCCCAGCTCTTCAAGGGTCGCGACCTGGTCATCCATCAGCGCGATCAGTGGGGAAACCACCACCGCCAGGCCATTGCGCAACAGCGCCGGTACCTGGTAGCACAGGGACTTGCCACCGCCGGTGGGCATGAGCACCAGGGCATCGCCACCGCTGGCCACGCGCTCAATAATGGCACCCTGACGACCACGAAAACTGTCGTAGCCGAAGATGTCCTTGAGGACGCGCTGAGCCTGTTCGAGCATAGAAACTCCAAAAATCACCGAAACATCCCTGCAAGGCTGGTTCAGAATTGCAAACGCTGCACCGGCAAATCGTAAGGGCGCGTTTCGAACCGGCGAGACGCCGCAGGGCATCGCAAAACGCGGCAGTATACCCGAGGCCTTCGTTGCAGAGGACGCCGCTGACAAGAGGCATTGAGGCCATTGAACCCGTGGCGAGGGCGCTTGCTCCCGCTGGGCGCGCAGCGGCCCTGTTTCGGGGGCGGCTTCGCCACCCGGCGGGAGCAAGCTCCCTCGCCACGGGGGATGCAGGCCCGGCCATTGGGGCAACCCAGGCGCCATGGGGAAGGCAAATATGCCATGCGGCTGGCCTGGGCGCTCAAGAAGGCCTAGAATTCCCGCATTGTTTATTCCCCAAGGTAGCCCGTAATGTCCTTCGCTGAGCAACTGACCCGCCTGCAAGTCTTCCTCGACGCCGATGAGCTGCACGAGGAAGCGCTGGACTACGTGGCCGCTCATGGCTATCTGACCGCCCTGTCGATCTGCTCCGAGCCGGTGCCGGATCGTGAATGGATCGACGCACTGTTCGCCGAGGAGCCGCATTACAGCGACGAAGCCCAGCGCATCGAAATCGAAGCCACGCTGGTGGGTCTCAAGGCACACATCGCCCGTCAGCTGGCTTCCGACGAAGAATTCGAACTGCCCTGCGAGCTGGACCTGGGCGATGACCCGGACGATTCGGAACTGCGTGGCTGGTGCATCGGTTTCATGGAAGGGGTTTTCCTGCGCGAAGCGGCCTGGTTCGAAACCGCCGAAGAGGAAGTCAGCGAAATGCTGCTGCCGATCATGGTCGGTTCCGGCCTGTTCGACGAGCAACCGGAGTTCTCCGACATCGCTGCCGACGCCAACCTGATGGACGACATGATCGTGCAGATCCCGGAAGCCCTCACCGCCCTGTACCTACTGTGCAACGCACCGGACGAGAAACCGGCGATCCTCAAGCCTCGTCACCACTGAGTGCCTGGGTGTCCGCGCCCATTGGCAATCGCCCGCTGATCCTGCGTTACGCTCTGCTGGCCATCGGCTGGTTGAGCGTGGTGCTGGGGGTCATCGGTATCTTCGTTCCCGTCCTCCCTACGACTCCCTTCCTGCTGCTGGCGGCTGCCTGTTTTGCCCGTAGCTCTCCGCGTTTCTACCAGTGGCTGGTAGACCACCCTCGCCTCGGCCCGTGGATCCGTGACTACCTCAGCGGCAATGGCATCCCGCTCAAGGGCAAGGTCTACGCCATCGGGCTGATGTGGGCGAGCATCCTGTTTTCCTGCTACCTCGTCCCCCTGCCATGGGCTCGCGGCTTCATGCTCACCAGCGCGGTGCTGGTGACGGTCTACATCCTCAGGCAGAAGACCCTGCGTAAACCGTAGGAGCCGACCACCCGTCAGCCCCCTGTTCGACCTGTCAGATCTGACAGTAGGCAGCGAACCGGTTCCACTTCATTAATCGCTCCATCCCCCCTGACGCGACCGGAGCATCCGAGCCATGCTGACTCGATCGAAAACAATCCTGGCACCGCTGGCATTTGCCGGGCTGGTACTGGGTGCTGGGGCGGCGGTCGCTGCCGTGCTGCCTGCGCCTCCCCTCCCGATCACTCCAGGTCAGATCATCGGCGAGAGTCAGCTCGAGAAGGCTCGGTGCGTGCAGGCGTCGGACCCGGCAAAGTACCAGCGCTCCCGCGCGGTCGGCAGGATTGACACCGGGCGCAGCTATGGAACTGCATGGCGGGTAGGGCCTGGAAACCTTGTGCTCACCAACCTGCACGTCGTGGGTGAAAATCCGGATCTGGCTCGGATGGTGGTGGAGTTCGATTACGAGGAACCCAGCTGCGACTCGGATGCTGTGCGGTCTGCCGTCCGGGTGCCGGTGGAGCGGCTCCTGGCCTCCGATGGGTCGGCCGATTATGCGCTATTGGCTTTGGATCAGGAGACGGTCGACAGCGGCGTACTGGACTCCTTCGGCTACCTGGGCCTGGATACCCGCCTCTCGGAGGTGGGCGACCCGGTCTACGTTGCAGGACATCCCCTGGCGGGGCCGAAACGGATTTCGCGCCTTCACGATGACGGACGTCCCTGCTCGATAACCGAGATTCGCAACAACGGTCGCACGGATTTCGCCAAATACAACTGCGACACCGACTCAGGGTCTTCTGGATCGCCAGTGATCGATGCAAGAACCCATGCGGTGATCGCGCTGAATTTTGGTTTCAGTTCGGGGTACAACGCTGGCGCGCAGATGAGCAGCATCTGGCCCGATATCGCCGGGTATTTCGGTGGGAAGTTGCCGGAGGGCAGTATCCCGGTGGACCAGCCGACCGTGCCGATGGCCAAGCCGGGCGCGGTTGGCGTACAGGTTCCGGTGCGAGTGACCCAGGTGGACGGCCAATCCCCGGTGGCAGGGACATCCGGAGAACAGCTGTATTACCAGGCCCCTACACACACCGCGATCACTGACGTGTCCTGCCAGAGCGGCAGCACCCAATGGATCGCCGAGGACGGCAAAGCCGCGTCATGCACCCTGTCAGGCGCAGCCAACTGGGGCATGACACAAGTGGCGACGCTGCGCGTGGATAACACAGCCCCCGACGGCCAGGTCATCGATGGCCGGGTACGACTCTTGTCCGAGACAGGACAGATCCGCGGAGCAAACCACCTCGCCCTGAACGTGATGTCGCGCGGGCCAGGCGAGGTTCAGTCACTCAGCGCGCAGGCGGGGAATCTTCAGGCCGCCCCTGTGGACAGCCGGTTTTCGAAACCATTGACCGCACGGGCGAAAGACCCGCTTGACGCGGCTGTGGTGGGCGCGGATGTCACTTTCGCAGTCACTGATGATGGTGGGACCGGGACACGGTTCGAAGGGGATGACCAGACGCCAACCGTGCGAACGAACACCGAAGGTGATGCAACGTCGCCAGCCCTGTTGACCGACGCCAGGACGGGCACGTTGCAGGTCACCGCCCTGTCCAGCGGCAAGACGGCCACGTTCCACTTGCGAGTGGTGTCACAGGAGGGCGACCCGACCGAGGATGTGGAGCATCTGTCCGTGATCGCGGGGCAAGGTCAGATCGCGCCCGAGGGGACCGAGTTTCCCCTCCCCCTCACGGCACGGACATTGAATCAGGACCGCAATCCGGTAGAAGGCGCCTGGGTCACCTACACGATCATCGATGACAGGGAAACCGGAACCCGCTTTATTGGCGACGACCAGACGCCGACAGCGACGACCAACAGTCAAGGTGACGCCGTGTCGCCGAAGCTGATCGCCGGCAACAGATTCGGTTTCGTGACGGTCACCGCGACCTCCAACGGCAAGTCGGTGACGTTCATCATCGTTGTGGGCACGATTTGAGCGCGGGTGCCAACATCCGAAATCACCGTTGGCCGTCCTCATATCCCTGTGGGAGCCAAACTTGCTCCCACAGGGATCTGGCAGGTGCAGTACGAAAAACCCGCCATTGCCGCCCAACAAATGACGGGGTCTGTCATTTCAGCTCACCTTAGACCGTATCCACCTTCAACGAATGATCATTCAACATCCCATTGATAATGGTGGCCGTATCCGCACCGGCAATCATCCCGCCTGCGCCCGGCGTGACGCCGTAGTGGCTGGCGAGGTTGACGCCGGCCAGGTCAATGGTCTGGTTCGGTGTGGCGCCTGCGGTGGCGCTGACATCGATACTGGTCATCACCGATGCGCCGCTGCCGGTGACGGTGAAGTGCAGGTAGTCGTCCAGTGACGCCGTGCTGCCATTTTCGCCCTGCAACAGTTGCGACAAGTCCAGCTTGTCGACGCCTGGGGTAAAGTCGGTGATCACGTCATGGCCGCTATTGCCCGCGTGCCATTGGAAGGTATCGGCGCCGCTGCCGCCGGTCAGGGTATTGTTGCCCAGCCCACCGATCAGCAGGTCATCGCCGCCACCACCATTGAGCAGATCATGACCCAGCCCGCCGTCGATGCGGTTATTGCCACCGTCGCCGGTGAGGATGTCGTTGAAGTTCGAGCCGACCAAGTTCTCGATACCACTCAAGGTGTCGATGCCGGCGCCCAGAGTGTTTTGCGCCGCCAGCAGCCCCAGGTTCACCGTGACCGCCGCCGTGGCGTGGGCGTAGCTGGCGGTGTCGGTGCCTGTACCGCCGTCCAGCAGGTCATTGCCTGCGCCGCTGTAAAGCAAGTCGTTGCCGGCTCCGCCGTGCAGGGTGTTGTTGCCCGAGCCGGCACTGAGGATGTCGTTGCCGTCACCTGCGTTGAGCACGTTGTCACCCGTGCCGGCAAGCAGCACATCGTCCCCACCGGTGCCCGTCAGGGTGTGTCCGGCCTGATAACTGATGCCCACCGCCGCGCTGTCGCTGCCGCCATGGTTGTCGCTGGCGGCGTAGGTGCCGTGGTAGTCAGGCGTGATGTCCTGGGCCCCGGCGTAGTTGACGGTCATGGTCAGTTGATAGTTTTCCGCGGCGTTGGAATTTCCGTTGCCGGGATTGGCGATGTTGGTGACGTGGATCTGGTAGTTGCCATCCGCCGCCGCGGTAAACGAGGCACCGTCGGCAATAGCGATGAAAGGCCCGCCGTTGAGGGAATATTCCAGGGTGACATGGCCGGCCGCCAGGTTGTGATCCAGGGTCAGGGTTTCGCCTTGCTTGAGGCTGATGTTGAGTCGGTCCTCATCATTGGCATTGTTATTGGACACTGCCCCCAGCGCGCCACTGACCACCAGCACCGCCGTCATGGTCGCGGTGTTGGCGACAAAGGCGCTGCGGCTGAGGTTTATCGACTGCACTTGGTTACCCGTGAAACTCACTGTACCGGTGGTGCCGGTGAAGTCCGCGCCTCTGGCGACCCAGCCGGTATTGAAACCGGTGGGCGACGCGGTGAGCGGATCGCCGTTGGCGTCGCTGTCGTTGCCCAGCAGCAGCTCACCGGGGACGACGATATTGCCCGACAGCACGTTGGTGATGATGTTGTCATCGACGGCCACTGGCGGGCTGTTGGGGACAACCTTGATCACCAGGTTCGAGCTTGCCAGGTCGCCGTCGTTGTCGCTGACGGTATAGCCGATGGTCTCGGTAATCAGCGTACTGGTGGCGGTCTGGGAGGTGTAGTTGAACGCGCCGGTATCGAGGTTGACCACCAGCGTGCCGTCATGGGCGGTGGCGATGCTCAGCGTGTTGCCGACCGTATTGAAGGTCCCGTGATTGGCACCGCCACTGACGGTCAGCCCACCTTGGCCGCCATTGGCAGTCGGGTTGTAGCTGTAGGTGGTGCCATCGACCACCAGGCTTTTCACAAACCCGCTGTCGGCGCCGAACGAACCGCCCTCGCCCAGCAGGTTACCGGTGACCGGCGCGCCTTGCACGGTACCGGAGAGCACCGAGTTGAGCTGGTTCAGGTCGGTGACCACCACTGCGTTGGTGTTGGTGTGGCTGCTGCCGTCGTAGGCCAGTGGATCGAGATTGACGTTTCTGGCGCCGCTGCCCAGGCCGACGGCGTAATTCTTGATGCCGTTGGCATCGAGAAAGGCTTTCCACGCGACCTCGTCCGCCGAGCCGATCTCGCCCAAGGTCGGCTTGCCGTCGGAGAAGAAATAACCAATGTTCTGCGCGCCGGTCAGTTGTCCGGGGGTTGCGAACGCAGTCTTGGCCATCGCCACGGCCGCATCGTAATTGGTGTCACCGTGCGCGTTCAGCGCGGCGATCAGCGTCTTGGCCGTTGCCACGTCCACCCATACGGCACTCTGGTCGGTGGCGCTGCCGCTGAAGGTCACCAGCTGGACTCTGACGTCGCCCATGTCGTCGTATTTGTCGAGCAAGGCGCTGATCGCCTGCTTGGCCAGATCCATACGCGAGAGCCCCGGCACGCCGGAATCGTCTTTCATGCTGCCGGAGACGTCGAGCACGATCAGCAAGTTCGAATCAATCTCCACCGCCGTCACCGAACGTTCGGACGCGACGGCCTTGGGCACGTCGTCGACAATGCTGACCATCAGGCTGCCGGTGACGCTGTTGCCCAGCGAGTCTGTGGCCTTGTAGGTGAAGCTTTCGTTCAGCACATTCGGACCGTCGTTGGCGCCGGGCGTCGTCGTGGCAGGTGAAGTCAGGGTGTAGGTGTAGGAGCCGTCAGGATTGAGTAGCAGTTGACCGTAGGCGCCCGTGGCATTGCCCACCAGGGTGAAGGTTACGGCGCCCGTGGCGCCGGTCACTGAACCGACCAGGCTGCCGGTCGCGGTTTCGCTGGCGGCGCTCGGGTCGCTGCCGATGACCGTGCCGGGGGCCAGATCCTGGCCGTCCAGGTTCAGGTCGAGGGCTTTCTCGTAGACCGTGATGTCCTGGTCGGTGTGCGCGACCAGGCAACTGTTGTGCACGTCGATGGTGATGGTGGTGGTGCTCTCGTCGCCATCGGCATCGCGCACGGTGTAGGTGAACACGTCGGTGGCGCCCGGTGCGCCAACGCTGTTCGGATTGCTGTGGTAGACCCCGTTGCCGTTGGCGTCCAGGGTCAGGTAGCCGTAGGCGCCGTTGATCTGGGTGTTGAGGCCGCCAGTGGCCGGGGACGACGTGTCATTGCCGGCACGGATGCCGATGACCTCACCACCGTCGGCGCCGAGCACGTCATTGACCAACACGTTGCCATTGACCGTGCCGCCTTCCACTACTGACGCGAAGTCGGCATGGGCGGTGGGAACGTCGTCGACGATGTTGATGACAATGGTGCTGGTGACGGTATTGCCCAGGGAGTCCGTGGCCTGGTAGGTGAAGCTTTCGCTCAAGACGTTCGGGCCATCGTTGACGTGGGGCGTCGTGGTGGTGGGTGAAGTCAACGTGTAGGTGTAGGAACCGTCGGTGTGAAGCAGTAGCTGGCCGTAGGCACCGGTGGCACTGCCCACCAGGGCAAACGTCACGGCACCGATGGCACCGGACACCGAGCTGGCAAGGTTACCGCTGGCGGTTTCGCTGGTGGCGCTCGGGTCGCTGCCGGTGACCGTGCCGGGCGCCAGGTCCTGGCCGTCCTGGTTCAGGTCGAGGGCTTTTTCGTAGACGCTGATTTCCTGGTCGGTGTGCGCGACCAGGCAACTGCTGTGCACGTCGATGGTGATGGTCGTGGTGCTTTCATCGCCATCGGCATCGCGCACAGTGTAGGTGAACACGTCGGTGGCACCCGGTGCGCTGACGGTGTTCGGATGGCTGTGGTAGACGGCGTTGCCGTTGGCGTCCAGGGTCAGGTAGCCATAAGTGCCGTTGATCTGGGTGTTGAGGCCGCCAATAACCGGAGACGAGGTATCGTCGCCGGCCCGAACACCGATCACCGCACCGCTCAAGGCCGGGCCGTCGGCGCCACCCACATCGTTGTCCAACACGTTGCCGCTGACCGTCCCGCCCTCATCCACCGAGGCTGAATCGGCATGAGCGGCAGGCAGGTCGTCGACGATGTTCACGTCCAAAGTGCCGTTGGCGGTGGTGCCGTTATCG
>NZ_JBKGGU010000012.1:0-199386 GCF_052042015.1 Pseudomonas sp. SMV71
CTCGCTCCCACAGATGGCTTTAGGTTTACCTGGGTTACTGGATATCTTCCGGCTTGACGATCACCCAGTTCTTGTCCGCCGTGACCGGCAGGCCTTCCTTGGCCTGGGCGGCGGCGTGCTTGGCCATCATGCCGTTGATCTGCGTCATGTACTTGTCCTTGCGGTTGACCCACAAATGGATGCCGCCCTTGGCCACGTCCACATCGTGGAACAGCATGTAGCCGTCGCTGCTCGGCGTGTCGCCGGCGACGAGCACCGGTTTTTTCCATTCATCGATGTAGGTCAGGATCGCCGCATGCTTGCCGGCCATCCAGGTCGCCGGGGTCCACAGGTAAGGCGTGTACTCCAGGTCCAGGTTGGCCTTCTCGTCATACTTGCCGGCAGTGATCTGCTTGCGGGCGGTGGTCAGCTCGCCGCTCTTGCGGTCCTTGAGCAACGTGGTCACGCCGATGACGTTCTGGGGCTTGAGGTTGTAGCCATACTTCGGATCGGCGGCGACCATGCGCACAAGCTCTTCGGAGGCGGCGGTCATGACATACACCTCGATGCCATTTTCCATCAGCTTGTTGTACAGCTCGGTCTGGCCGGTGAAGACTTTCGGCGGGTTGACGTTGTAGTTGACCACCTTGTCGCCGTCGTAATAGGTGGTCGGCACCGGCTTGCCGGAAGCCATCAACTCGTCGACATAGCCTTTGAGTTCCTTGAGGGTAAAACCTGCAAACACCTGGGCCACCCACGGGTAGCAGACCATGTCGTCCACTTCACACAGGCGATAGTAGTAACTGAACAGACTTTCCTTGTGATCGGCCGTGTCCTTGAACGGCATCAGCTTCAGGGACGGATCCAGGGTTTCGCGAGTGATGAGCCCTTTGTTCTCCATGAACGGCAGCAACGATTCCTCGAGGTCGTAACGGTAACTGGTGTTGTCCATGTCGAACACCGCGTAGTTACCCTTGTTGGCGTTGGCCGCGATCATCGCGTCCAGGGCCTTGGCCTGCTCTGCCGGCCAATGCTTGAGTTCAGCGGCGAGGACCTGGCCGGCCAGGCCCAGGCTCAAGGCGACAGCGAGAAAACGAGGTGCGAGCTTCATCGGCATTTCTCCCAGGTTTGAAGAACCCGACGCTAACAAATGCCTGTGACAGATATCGCCTGCCCGCGACCGCTTGCGTCTTGATCGCGTCAGCGACATGTCCGTAAACGCCACAGCCTTATTCCATAAACGACAATCTACATGCTTTTTTAGTATTAATTCATTAGTAATCAGGCTGTTAGGCTCCCCGGTTCGCAGTCGCGGCTTCAAGCGACTGGCACAAGTCTTATCGGAGTCTTTTGATGAATCTGCCGCTGATCCTCAATCTGCTGGTATTTCTCGCCCTGCTGTTCGGCCTGGCGCAAACCCGTCATGGCAGTTGGAGCCTGGCGAAAAAAGTGCTGTTGGCGCTGGTGCTGGGCGTTGTGTTCGGTATCGCCCTGCACACGATCTACGGCGCTGGCAACCCGGTGCTCAAGGCGTCCATCGGCTGGTTCGACCTGGTGGGCAACGGTTACGTACAGTTGCTGCAAATGATCGTCATCCCGCTGGTCTTCGCCTCGATCCTCAGCGCCGTGGCCCGCCTGCATAACGCCTCGTCCCTGGGCAAGATCAGCTTCCTGACCATCGGCACGCTGCTGTTCACCACCGCGATCGCCGCGCTGATCGGCATCGGCCTGACCAACCTGTTCGGCCTCACCGCCGAAGGACTGGTGGCCGGCACCCAGGAACTGGCGCGTCTGCAAGTGATCCAGAGCGACTACGCCGGCAAGGTCGCCGACCTGAATATCCCGCAGTTGCTGCTCTCGTTCATTCCGCAGAACCCCTTCGCCGATCTGGCCCGGGCCAAGCCGACCTCGATCATCAGCGTGGTGATTTTCGCGGCCTTCCTCGGTGTCGCGGCCTTGCAGCTGCTCAAGGATGACGTGGAGAAAGGTCAGAAAGTGATCAACGCCATCGACACCCTGCAAAGTTGGGTGACACGCCTGGTACGCCTGGTGATGAAGCTGACCCCTTACGGCGTGCTGGCACTGATGACCAAGGTGGTGGCCGGCTCCAATCTGCAGGACATCATCAAACTTGGCAGTTTCGTGGTGGTGTCATACCTGGGGCTGGGCCTGATGTTCGTGGTCCACGGCTTGCTGGTGTCCGCCGCCGGGATCAACCCGCTGCGGTTCTTCCGCAAGATCTGGCCGGTACTGACCTTCGCCTTCACCAGCCGCTCCAGCGCCGCGACCATTCCACTGAGCATCGAAGCCCAGACCAGCCGCCTGGGTATCCCACGGGCGATCGCCAGCTTCAGCGCTTCGTTTGGCGCCACCATCGGCCAGAACGGCTGCGCCGGTCTCTATCCGGCGATGCTGGCGGTGATGGTCGCGCCGACCGTGGGCATCAATCCGCTGGACCCGCTATGGATCGCGACGCTGGTGGCGATTGTGACCTTGAGTTCGGCCGGGGTGGCGGGCGTCGGTGGCGGCGCGACATTTGCCGCGCTGATCGTGCTCCCGGCCATGGGCTTGCCGGTTTCGCTGGTGGCGCTGCTGATTTCCGTCGAACCGTTGATCGACATGGGCCGTACGGCACTGAACGTCAGCGGCTCGATCACCGCCGGGGCGATTACCAGCCAGGTGATGCAGCAGACTGACAAGGCGTTGCTGGATGCCGAGGAGCATGCTGAGTTAGTGCATGCCTGATAGACCGCTATCGCAAGCAGGCTTGCTTCCACAGGGTTCGAGGTGAACACAGCAGTCACTGTCACCGCTGGACACTGTGGGAGCGAGCCTGCTCGCGATGCTCTGGCCGTTAACGCTTTTCCCACACCTCAAAACTGTACGCCGGCTTATCCCCTTCCGCCGGATTCGGCTGGTTCGAAACCAGCTTCCACTGGCTCGAATCGAACTCCGGAAACCACGCATCCCCTTCCGGGCTCAGCGCCACGCGCGTCAGGTACAGCCGATCGGCCTGTTCCAGCGCCTGGGCGTACAACTGAGCACCACCGATCAGCATCAACTCATTAACGCCTTGCTCCTGGGCCCATGACTCGGCCCGTGCCACGGCAGCTTCCAGGGTGGAGAAGACTTCCGCCCCCTCCAGCACCAGCCCAGGCTGGCGACTGACCACGATGTTCAAGCGCCCGGGCAACGGTCGGCCCAGGGAATCCCAGGTCTTGCGACCCATGATGATCGGCTTGCCCAGAGTGGTGGCCTTGAAATATTTGAAATCCCCCGGCAGGTGCCAGGGCATGCGGTTGTCGACGCCGATCACACGGTTTTCACCGAGGGCTGCGATCAGACTTAAAGGGAGAGTTTTTTTCATGATGGCGAGGATACCAGAGCCCCGGCGTACCCCGACAGGCGCCACAGCGGTTATCCTCAACGCTCATTTGCAACGGAAGCGCCCGTGACTGGACCTCTGACTGAACTGCAAAACCTCTGGCTGACCGAGACGATCCGCCTGCGTGAAGAGCACGCCGGGCCGCTGGAAGACCAGGAGGCCAATCGCCTGGCCCGTGCGGCGGGCGGCGATTTATCCAACCGTATCCGCCAGCGCGCCCTGGGCCTGGCCGAGCGCGACGGCCTGACCCAGGCCTTGCGCCACTGGCTGCAAGGGGCGCGCCTGGCGCTGCTGGTATTGGCGCTGCTCGCCATTGTCAGCGGTGCCGGCCTGGGATTCGCCGCACTGGGTGACGGGCAGACGCCGGTCAACGTGTTCTGGGCCTTGGGCAGTCTGCTGGGGTTGAACCTGGTCCTGCTCGTCGGCTGGACGCTGGGGCTGGTATTCGCCGGTGAGCAAGGCGCCACGCTGGGGCGCCTGTGGCTGTGGCTCAGCGAAAAACTCGCCCGGGATGCCAAGGCCGCCCAACTGGCACCGGCGTTGTTGCTATTGCTGCAACGGCGCAAGCTCAATCGCTGGACCCTCGGCACGCTGGTCAACAGCTTGTGGTTGCTGGCGATGCTCAGTGCACTGGTCATCGTATTGGTGCTGATGGCGACCCGGCGCTATGGCTTTGTCTGGGAAACCACAATTCTTGGCGGTGAAACCTTTGTCGCCCTGACTCGAACTCTGGGCGCGCTGCCGGCGCTGCTGGGGTTCAGCGTGCCGAGCATGGACATGATCCGCGCCAGCGGCGACGGCGCGCTCAATCTCGAAAGCGCACGCCAGGCCTGGGCTGCCTGGCTGGTCGGGGTGCTGCTGGTCTACGGCGTGCTGCCGCGCCTGTGCCTGGCGCTGCTGTGTCTGTGGCGCTGGCGACGTGGCCGGGCGCTGCTGCGCCTGGACCTGAATCTGCCGGGCTACGCTCAATTGCGCGAGCGCCTGATGCCCAGCAGTGAGCGGCTGGGCGTCAATGACACCGCGCCTGCGCAGTTGCATCGGGTCGAACCGGCAATCGGTACGCTACAGAGTGACGGCGCGCTGTTGGTCGCCATCGAGCTGGATGACCGTCCCTGGCCGCCAAAACTGCCGGACACAGTAAAGAACGCCGGCATCCTCGACAGCCGCGAGTCCCGTAACAGACTCTTGGAACAGTTGTCGCGCTTCCCGCCCGCGCGGCTGGCGATTGCCTGTGACCCTCGGCGCTCGCCGGACCGAGGCAGCCTGGCATTGATCGCCGAGCTTGCCCGCAGCGCCAGCGCCACCCGCGTCTGGCTGTTGCAGGCACCGCCCGGCGAAGCGCTGGACGCCGAGCGCCTGGGAGACTGGCACACCGCGCTGCAACAACTGCAACTGCCCTTCGCCGATTGCGCGCCGTTGAACTGGTTGGAGAGCGGCCATGACTGATCCGATCAAGCCGCTCAAGTTGGCCGTGGTCGGCCATACCAATGTCGGCAAGACCTCATTGCTGCGCACGCTGACCCGTGACGTCGGCTTTGGCGAAGTCTCCCACCGGCCCAGCACCACGCGGCATGTCGAAGGTGCGCGTTTGTCGGTGGACGGCGAAGCGCTGTTGGAACTGTACGACACACCGGGCCTGGAAGACGCCATCGCCCTGCTCGATTACCTGGAGCGGCTGGAGCGTCCCGGCGAGCGCCTAGACGGTCCGGCGCGCCTGGCCCGCTTCCTCGATGGCAGCGAAGCCCGGCAGCGTTTCGAGCAGGAGGCCAAGGTACTGCGACAGTTGCTCGCCAGCGATGCCGGCTTGTACGTCATCGATGCCCGCGAGCCAGTGTTGGCCAAATATCGCGACGAACTGGAAGTGCTCGCCAGTTGTGGCAAGCCGCTGTTGCCAGTGTTGAATTTCGTCAGCAGCGCCAACCACCGCGAGCCGGCCTGGCGCGAAGCGTTGGCTCGGCTGGGGTTGCACGCCCTGGTGCGCTTCGACAGCGTGGCCCCGCCCGAGGACGGCGAGCGCCGCCTGTATGAGAGCCTCGCGCTGTTGCTTGAAAGCGCCCGGGGACAACTGGAGCGGCTGATCGCCGATCAGCAGACCCAACGCTTGGCGCGCCAGCAGAGCGCGGCGCGGCTGATCGCTGAATTGTTGATCGATTGCGCCGCCTGCCGCCGCAGCGTCGCCAGCGACCCGGAACTGGAACGCCAGGCCATCAGCGAGCTGCGCAACGCGGTGCGTCAGCGCGAGCAGCGGTGCGTCGAGGCCTTGCTCAAGCTTTTCGCTTTCCGCGCCCAGGACGCGGCGGCCAGCGATCTGCCGCTGCTCGACGGGCGTTGGGGCGATGACTTGTTCAACCCCGAGACCCTCAAGCAGTTGGGGGTGCGCGTCGGCGGCGGGATCGCGGCGGGCGCGGCGGCCGGTGCCGGCGTGGATCTGCTGGTGGGCGGCCTGACCCTTGGTGCCGCCGCGCTGGCCGGCGCCATCGCCGGCGGCGCCGTCCAGACTGCCCGCAGCTACGGCAACCGGTTGCTGGGCAAACTCAAGGGCCAGCGGGAGCTGACGGTGGACGACAACGTGCTGCGCCTGTTGGCCCTGCGCCAACGACAACTGTTGCAAGCCCTCAACCAGCGCGGCCATGCGGCACTGGACCGCATCCGCATCGCCACACCCGAGGAGGACAAGACCTGGCGCGAAGGCAAGCTGCCCGACGCCCTGACCAAGGCCCGCGCTCATCCCCAATGGTCCGCCCTCAACCCCGAGGCGCGATTGAGCCAGGCTGAGCGACAGGAGCAGATCGAGCAGTTGGCTGGGCAGTTATAGCCACCCAAAACTGTGGCGAGGGAGCTTGCTCCCGTTCGGCTGCACAGCAGCCGCAAAACCACTGCACGCGGTGTATCTGATGAAACGCGGCGAGTCGTCTGGGGCTGCTTCGCAGCCCGGCGGGAGCAAGCTCCCTCGTCACAAAAGGCGGTTCGACTAGGTTATTCCTTGATCAAAACCTTCAGCGTCGCCGCGGCTTGCGGCAGTTGCAACTCGTTGAACACTTGCACGCCATGGCGCTTGAGCAGCGCAGCAGTGACGCCTTCGCCACTGACTTTCACGCCGGCAAACGTTCCGTCGTAGGTCAGCAGGTTGCCGCACGACGGGCTGTTGGCCTTGAGCACGGCGATCCGAATGCCATGTTCGCGGACCAGTGCCAACGCCTGGTGGGCACCCGACAGGAACTGTGCGCTCACGTCCTCGCCGTCTGTGGTGATCACCGCCACCTGGCCGTCGAGCACCTGAGCGCCTTGTCCGCCGGCAATCTCCGCAGCCGCCCTTGGCGTGGGCAGGCCGCCGGCGACTTCGGGGCACAGCGGCACGACCCGGCACTCGTCGAGCCACTGCTGAAGTTGATCGAACGGCCCGCTGGCGCCGCCGTCATAGCGCACACGGTGACCGAGCAGGCAGCGGCTGACCAGGATCTTTTCCATGTTCAGAACAACTCGTTGCCGCGGCGCCGGAACCAGCCGGTCAAGGACAGGCGATCGCGATTGGCCGGAAGGACTTCATGGGGGATATCGCCCGACAGGAACACCACCAGGCAACCACCCGTGGGCAGCACGTCATGTTCAGCGTCCTGCAGGTACATGCGCAACTGGCCGCCCTGGTCCGGCAACCAATCGTCATTGAGGTAGAGCACCGCCGACACCATGCGCCGGTCGTCGTCGCGAAAGCGGTCGACATGCCTGAGATAGAACGCACCGGGTGGATAAAGGGCAAAGTGACTCTCGAAGTCTTCCAGGCCCAGGAACAGCGCCCGGTTCATCGCCTCGCGCAGACTGTCCATCAGATCCAGGTAGCTATCACAGGCCTGCGCCTGGCCGGGCTCGATCCACTGGATGCGATCACCACGAATGCCTTCACGGATTTCCGAGAACGGTCCGCGTCCGACTGCCGCCGGCGCCAGTTCGCCTTCGGCGGCGCGCTGGCGACACTCGGCCGCCAGGGCGCGGGTCAGGGCGTCCGGCAAGAAAAAGTCCTGCTGCGACCAGCCACGCTCGGCCAGGTCGTCCACGATACGTAACAGCAGCGGATGATCAGAAGATATTTGCATGGCGCGCATAGTATGCCTGTGCCGGTAAAACCGACAGCGCCGCGCAGCGGTTCCGGTGCTCCGGATCGCAGTGGCGTACGAACTTGATACGAATTCTCGACAAGACCCCACACCCCACGGAGAATAGTCGGCTGCTGACAGGAGTCCCTATGCGTCGTTTGCTTTTCTCACTGTTGATGTTCTGCGTTTTGCCCGCCTGGGCAGACAGCTACGACCAGTTGTATCAGGTCGCTGGCTGGCCGGAACAGCGCGCGCATTTCAACGATGCCTTGAGCGCCGCACAACAGCGCTATCAGAACAGCCTGCCACCGGCGGTGTTCCAGGCGCTGGTGACCAACAGCAATCAACGCTTCGCGCCCCAGGCCATGGACCAGCGCGCCGAGACGCAGATGCGCAAGAACCTCCGCGACCCTACCCCGGCCCTGAACTTTTTCCAATCGCCCCTGGGCCGCAAAGTGGTGGCGGCCGAGCTGCTGGCGACCCGGCGCGATCAGTTGGCGAAGAACGCCAGGGGCCTGCCGAAGATGCAGGCCAGCGATAACCGCCTGTTGATCATCGGCCACCTGGCCCAGGCCCTGCCGGCCCGCGAAGCCGGCGCCGAGGTCAGCCTGGCGATTGCCGGCGTGGCGGCCGACAGCCTGAGTTCGATGATCCCCGGCCTGCTGGGTGGCGGCCAGGCCCAAGGCATGCTGAATGATCAGCGCCAGCGGCTGATGGAGCAGATCGGCGCCGACCTGAACAACACCCTGCTGTACGTCTACCGTGACCTGAGCGATACCGAGCTGGAAGAGTTCGCCACCTTTGCCGAATCGGCCGAGGGCCAGGCTTACTATCAAGCGGCCCTGGCGGCGATTCGGGCGGGGTTGGCGGTGGGGCAGAACCTGGGGCAGTAGATAGAACTGCAGCGCCTGGAATTACGCCATCGCGAGCAGGCTCGCTCCCACATTGGATCGTGGCCGGTCGCAATATTCGATTTCACCCAATCCCCCTGTGGGAGCGAGCCTGCTCGCGATAGCCGTGTCTCGGTCACCCCCGAAACCGACTCATCCGCTTGCTCAAGAACCCGAACATCTCCTGACGCAACGCCAGCGCTTCGTTCGCCAGGTGATGCCGGCCCTCGGGCAGCATCAAGACCTGTGGCCGGTCGAACTTGCTGCGCAGCACTTGCAGGTTGTGCGTCCAGTCCACCGTCATGTCCGCCTGCCCTTGCACGATCAACGGCTGGCGCGAGCTGCTGGGCGCGGCTTCGATACGCTTGATCCATTGCGCCAGCGCGCCCACCCACGCAGTGGGCAGGCGCAGCGGTTGCAACGGATCGGCTTGCAGGAACGGCAGGAAACCGGGGTCGGTGGAGTTTTCACTGAACCGCCGGGCGATGCCGTTCACGAAAGGCTTGAGCAGGTAGTAGCTCAAGCGCGACCAACCCCATGCCCGCGGCCGCACCAGAGGCGACAGCAGGATGACCTGGCCCTGGGCCGGGCTCTGCGCGCCGTGATTGAGAACATGATCGACCACAATCGCCCCGCCAGTGCTTTGCCCACACAGATGCCAGGGCTGCGGCAACTCCAGCGCCGCAGCCTCGGCCAGCAATCCCTGCAACGTAGCTTGGTACTCGGCAAAATCACCGATGCTCGCCCGCTCGCCGCTGGACAAGCCGTGGCCTGGCAAGTCGCAGGCAATCACCACGAATTTCTGCTCCAGGCCCCATTCGATCAGGTGTCGGTAAAGCCCCATGTGATCGTAGTAGCCGTGGAACACGAACAGGGTCGCCACGGCCTTCTGCGGCCACCAGACCTGAGCGACCAACTCGTA
This sequence comes from Pseudomonas sp. SMV71, assembly GCF_052042015.1. Classification (NCBI taxonomy): domain Bacteria; kingdom Pseudomonadati; phylum Pseudomonadota; class Gammaproteobacteria; order Pseudomonadales; family Pseudomonadaceae; genus Pseudomonas; species Pseudomonas sp. SMV71. The sequence goes on from NZ_JBKGGU010000012.1 coordinate 9,268, forward strand.
GCCCTCGATCCCGAAGCATCCAAGGCCTGTGCGCAACTGACGCCCGGGAAAATCCAAGCCATAAAAACGCTGGTAAGCCTGCGCCTGCTCCGATAACGGTTGCCAGCGCACCAAGGGTTGCAGGCTGGCACGCAGGTGATCGGGGTCGAAAGTGGCAGGCATCGGGATTTCCAGGCAAAAGCGCATCGCGCAAAACGGACTTTGTCAGCGAGCGATATTCATCTGTCGCGCCAGCCATGGCAAGCTACCCGCCCCCAGAGGATCGATCCCATGCGCCCGTCCCACCGCACGACCCTGCTTGCCAGCCTGCTCGCCCTCGGGTGCGCTGCCGTGTTGTGGGTGGCTTATGACTGGTTTCAGGGGCGATTCCTGCGCGCCTTCAGCCAACACACGGCGGTGTTCTCCGGCGACCCCTTGCGCCTGCCCGAAGCACTGGCCGGCCCGGGCGCGATCCGCCTGGTGCATTTCTGGGACCCGGCGTGCCCGTGCAACGTCGGCAACCAACAGCATCTTTCCGAACTGGTGGATAAATACGTACCGCAAGGCGTCGAGTTCTACGCGGTACAAAAGACCGGCAGCCAGGGCCGACTGCCCGACACCCTGAACCGTCTCAAACCCCTTGCTGCACTCCCCGGTTCAGAGCAGCTTCCCGCCAGCCCGGCCGTGGCGATCTGGGACCGCAGCGGCCAACTGGCGTACTTCGGCCCTTACAGCGAAGGCCTGACCTGCAACTCGAACAACAGCTTTATCGAGCCGATCCTGGAAGCGCTTAGTGTCGGGCGCAAAGTTAACGCCGCTAACACACTGGCGGTCGGCTGTTATTGCCCCTGGTCAACTCCAAAATGATTAAGTCGGACTACGAAACGTATTTCAAAACACTCTTGCGTAGAACTAAACAAATCGAACATTTGTTTGATAGTAGAGCGTTTGCTCCAAACAGGCGCTTGCGCTGAACCGTTTGTCGGATCCAATTTTCAAAAAGCTCTCCCGGATCCCCCATTTTTTGGCCAAACCCCATGCCAGACGGGTCGCGAACGGGTGCCCAGGCTTTTCGACCGTTGAGCTGAAACGATTAACATCTGCCCCGGGTGCATGAACTTTTTTTTAATCGGTTCTCTAAACCTCCGTAGCAAACAGAACGTTGGTCTCAAGTCGGTCATGCCGCGGCGCGGGTAAGTTCCACGCGCCTTTGATCTTTAAATTTGTCGACCTCCTAACAACAAGAATGGAATCGTCAGTGATGCAAAAGATGCTTTGCGCTGCACTTTCCACTACCCATAAAGAGGATGTTCTCAACCTTGAGGCGTTCGCCCAAAGTGTCGCACCGCTCATGGTCGACGTGCTGTTGCGCGGCGAAACCGGCACCGGAAAAGACACGCTGGCGGAGAAAATCCACCGCATGTCCGGTCGTTCCGGCAAGTTCGTCGCCATCAACTGCGCGGCCATTCCCGAGAGCCTGGCAGAGAGTCAGCTCTTCGGTGCCAACACCGGTGCTTTTACCGGCGTGAGTCAAAGCCGCGCCGGGTTCGTCGAGGCCGCGCATAACGGCACGCTGTACCTGGACGAGGTCGATAGCATGCCCCTGGCGCTGCAAGCCAAGCTGCTGCGTGTCCTGGAGTCCAGGACCGTGCAGCGGCTGGGTTCGACCCAGAACATTCCGGTGAACATGCGGGTGATCGCCTCCGCCCAGTGCCCTTTGGGAGAGATGGTCGAACGGGGCGAATTTCGCCGGGACCTGTACTTCCGGCTGAACATCGTCAGCCTCAAGCTGCCGCCCCTGCGCAGCCGCAAGGAGCGCATCGTACCGCTGTTCCAGTCGCTCGTACGCCGGGAAGCCAAGGCCCTGGACCGGCCTTACATCGCGCCGTCGCCGGAGCTGCTGTGCCAGCTGATCGGCTACGCCTGGCCCGGGAACATCCGCGAACTGCAATCCGCCGCCAAGCGCTACGTGCTGGGCCTGGCGGCGCTGCCCCGCACCGAACAGTCGGAGCGCTGCAACACCACGCTCAATCTGAAGGAGCAATTGCAGCAGTTCGAAAAAGTGCTCATCGAAGACTGCATGCGTCGCCACCATCGGCACATCGACAAGGTCATCGCCGAGCTGGGCATCGCCCGGCGCACGCTCTACTACCGGATGAAATGCCTGGAAATATCGATGAGTTGAGTGCCCGGCGTGGAACCGTTTCCGCCTGCGCCGCCACCTAACCCTCGAGACACTCACAACCGTCTCGCCATTCCACAATCCGGAGATACGACTATGAGTTTTGGTGGAGCTTCCCTTGCGGCCTCCATGGCGGCCATGCAGCAGATGGACGCTACCTCGGCCGCGATGACGACCATGAAATCCGAATTCGATCAGAAGAAACTGATCGCCGACACCATGAACGCCATCTCGGCAGAGTCCATGGACAGCGCCACCAAGGCCATCACGGCCATGGGGGAGGCGTCCAAAAACATACGATTCTGACAACCCGCTTCAAGCCCCGCCGCGGCGGGGTCTTTTCAAGCGCGATGAGATCAGGCCCATGCATATCGATCGGCTGAACAGCCTCCGTCCCCCCCTAGCCCTCGCCCATGACGACCTCACTCAGCGCCGCGTCCCGGTTTCCCAAGGCCTGGCAGACGCGGTGATCGAGCACCTGACGCAGCACGCGGGCAGTGGCCGGTTGAAGGAGTCGATCGTTCGATGGAGCGGCGAACACGACTCGACAGGCGGGCGAGCTCCCTTCGGCTGGCAGCCTGCGCAGCAGGGGCAGGCGGCGGAAACGGAGAACCCGCTGAATCTGGTGCTGGCCGACATCCTGGAAGAGATCAACGGCGGTACCGGCCAGAACCTGGAGGTCGATATCGACGACGCATACTCCGACGAAGACCTGTTTGGCGACCTGGCGCAAATGTTCGCCCATCGCCGCCCGCCTATCGGCGACAACGACGTCGGCAGCCAGAGTGATTTCGGCAGCGCGAACAACCCGTTCTGCGGTGCCCTGTTCGGCGGCTGGGAAACAGAAGGTCCGCTCGATCGGCATGGCGCGAGCCTGCGGCTGTTGCTCAGGCTCATCGCGGTCCTGGGCCGGCGCAAGCTGCTGTCGCTGCTGGATATCGACGACAGCGCGGGCCAGGCGCGCTATGAGCCGGACGATCAGGACCTGATGTTCGAGATCGCCAGCTTCATGGACCAACACCCGCTGCGCTACCCGCCACCCGTCTCCCACGACGGCCAGGGGTGGACCTGGACCGAGCGCGTTGCCCTCGGTACACCGCTGGAAGCCCGGGAGACCCGGTTGTTCCAGCTGGCCCTGGAACAACTTGACCTGGCGCTGGCTCGCCTTGCAGGCCAGTACCCGGTCGCGCGCAGGCGGGCAAGGCGCGGCCGCGAGGAAATCGAGTTTCACCTGAGCGTCACCGGCAGTGCCCGCAACGTCCTGCGGCTGATGTGCGCCTGAAGCCATCCGCCCTTTTTGATTCTTTCTCACAGAATGGAGAAGCCCATGGAACTACAAGCCATCGATGCCAGCCAACTGGCCTCTTCCACGGCCAAGACGGGCGCCAAGCCCCAGGCCAGCGCCGAGACCAGCGACGTCAGCTGGTTCAACGCCCAAATGCGCGAGAAGCCGCCGGCGCCGGACACTGAAAACAACGTCGCGGCACGCATCATCGATTCGCTGTCGAGCCGCTCCGGCGAACTGCAGCGCCTGGACGAGCGGGCCAACCGCGACATGCTCAAGGCCATTCGCACTGCCGATCCGCAAGACATGTTGCAGTCGAACCGGTCCTTATCGTCGTTCCACCTGGAAAGCCTGATGACCGCGAAACTGGTCAGCAAAGGCTCCCAGGCGATCGAGAAGCTTACTAACCTTCAGTAAAGGAAATGCCGGCCATGTTCATGCGCGCATGCTCAACGCTGTTACTTTGCCTGCTGCTCACGGCCTGCGAGGAGCGGTCGGCGCTGCACAGCCGTCTGTCCGAGCAGGATGCCAACGAAGTGATCGCGGAGCTGGCGGACAAGAACATCGAGGCGAGCAAGCAAGTCGACAAGGACGGCATGACCGTCCTGGTCGAGCCCGCCGACATGAACAGCGCCGTCCACGTACTCGAAGCCGCCGGCCTGCCCCGGCGCTCACGTTCCAGCCTGGGGGATATCTTTCGCAAGGAAGGGGTCATTTCCACACCGCTGGAAGAACGCGCTCGCTACATCTACGCGTTGTCCCAGGAACTGGAATCGACCCTGTCTCAGATAGACGGCGTGGTGCTTGCTCGGGTCCATGTGGTGCTGCCGGAACGGGTCGCGCCCGGCGAACCGGTGCAACCGGCATCGGCCTCGGTGTTCATCAAGCACACCGGGGCGCTGGATCCCGACAGCATCACGCCACGGGTGCGTAACCTGATCGCCAGCGGGATCCCCGGCATGGCCGACGCGGCCCACAATGCGAGCAAGTTGTCAGTGGTCTTCGTGCCCACCGTGCCGTACCAGGAGCGGCGTAAAATGGCGCACTTCGGACCGTTCGTCATGCAAGCCGAAGAGGTCGCCTACTGGCGAACGGTCACTGTGGTGGCGGGCATCCTTTTGCTGAGCATCCTGCTGGGCGCCGGCTATGGTCTCTACCGGTTGTGGCGCAAGGGCGCCCTGACGCTGCCGCGCTTTCTCCAACAGAAGCTCGCCCGGCCGGACGCCCCCGCCGCGCCACCGGGCAACGCAGCGGCGCCGTTGTTCGCGGTCAAGACGCCGGGCGCCGGCGCCCCTGACAAAGGGTCCGCCGCATGAACCCCGCGCTGGAGTGGGTTCACTGGTGGCACCACGCCTGGCGCCAGGCGGCCCCCGGATGGCAGCCGCCGGGTCTTGAGCGGCTGGACGCGCCACGCCTCGACGCCCTCGCCCGCGGACACCACGCCGCGCTGGCCAGGCGCTTCGGCATGACGCCTGGCACGCCACCTAGGCCGAGCCCGGCGGTGCAGACCCTGCTTTGCGCGCCGACCGCGCTGGCCCTGGCCTGTGAACTGGTGGCGGCCACCTGTTCACCGTTGACGGCAGCCCCGACACTGTCGGCGCAGGACCGCGCCTGGTGCGAACGCACGGCCAAGGCACTGCGCCCCGGCCACTGGCTCGAACCGGAGCAGGATCCGCTCGCGCTGCTGCGGGCCTGGCTCGGCGAGCCGACCTGGCAGCGGGCGCGCCTGGCGTTCCCACGGGCAAGAATCATGGCCGTCGAGCGCAGCACCACACCCCGACCGCCCGCGGCCAGGCTCGACACGCTCTGGCAGTCCGCCTGCTGGAAAGCCGGGCAAAGCCTGGCGCTCCCCACCTCTACCGCCTACGACACGGAGATGCACGATGCTCGCCCGGCGCTCGCTTGAACTACGTCCCGAAGGCCAGGGCTTGCTACAGCCTTATATCGCTCGCGAAACCCTGGCCGACTGCGCCCGTGCGCAACGTGTCATCGAACGCGCCAGGGAGCAGGCCGCGCAATTGCTCGAACAGGCCAATGAAGTGGCCGAGGCGAAGGTACTGCAAGCCCAGGCTCGATTCTGGGACAAGGCCGACGCTCTGCTCAGCACATGGGAGGCGCAACGCCAGGCGATGTGGGAACAGATCGAAAGCAGCGCTGCACGGCTGGTCAACGAAGCCTTGCGCACGCTTCTGGACGAGGTGCCCGAACCTGCGCGCATCGATGCGCTCGTGCGCCAGTTGGCCTCAGGGCAGCGCGATCCGAGCGATGCCACCCTGTACTGTCATCCCGAGGACCTGGCGAGCCTGACCCGCAGCCTCGGCAATACCGCCCCACAACCCTGGACACCGGTGGCCGATGCCGGCATGGAGCGTCACCAGGTGAAACTGCAAACCCCTGGCGGTACATTCCAGCTCGACTGGCCCGGCGCCGTGCAAGCGCTGCGAGTGCCAGAGCCCCAACCATAAAGAAACACAACCATAAAACCAGCCCCTACCTGTGGGAGCAAAGCTTGCTCGCGATCGCGGCAGACCTGCCGACATCGCATCCGGCGGTCACGGCCTGATCGCGAGCAAGCCTTGCTCCCACAATCTTTCTGTTCTCCTCGCGGAACCGCCACGGGCGTAACCACCACTCACCGGGTGAACACGCCCAAGCCCGGAGGAACCGTTTATGTCTTCTATCGATGCCCTGCAGCGCCGCCTCGACACCTACTTCCAGCGCGCCACCGACAACGTCAACAACGCGGCAATGAATGCTGCACAGAGCCAGTCCCTGGACGACATGCACACCTTCCTCACCAGCATGAACGGCATGTCGGTCGCGGTAACGGCGGCCACCCAGCAGACCACGGCCCACCACAACCTCGCCAAGGCGATCATCGATGCAATGCCATGAGCTGCGCGCACAGCTCATCCGCTGGAGCGCCGGTGCCGACGAACCCGCGCCTTTCACCCTGGTCATCGACGACGGCGACGTCACCTTCGACAAACTCGAAGGTGCGCTGCTGCTGTCGGTCGAGCTACCCGCCTGCGTGTCCAACGAGGCGGCCCTGGAAGAAGTGCTCCGGCTGGCCCACCCGAGTCTTTCGCGCTTCCCCGGAGCCCTGGCGCGCTCTGGCGACGATGCCCGGTTATGGCTGATGGCGCAGTTGGCTCCGGACGGACACGTCGACGACTTGATCGAATTACTCGAAGCGCTGCTCAACCAGCGCGACACCTGGCAATCGATTCTGCAAAAAGCCCCACGTGGTGCGGCAGCGCCCGTGGCGCGACGGCCCTCGCACACTCATTTCCTCGGCACAGGACTCCGACATGCCTAACCAGTGGTTTATGCCGTACCGCTTGATGACCGAAGGCAACGCTCGTCTTCGCCAGTTGATCGCGCAGCGCTGGGCGACGCCCTCGCTGATCGCCCTGATGATGGCCGGCTCGCTTGGCCTGGCAGCACCAACCCAGGCGGCCGTGCCCACCGATTGGAAAAACACCCCTTATGCCTATGACGCCCAGGCCACGCCGCTGACCAAGGTACTCGATGACTTCGCCAATACCTTCGGCGTGCAACTGGTGATCGACGGCACCGTCAAGGGCACGGTGGAAGGCCGGATGCGTGCGGAAAGCCCCCAGGCGTTCCTCGACAGGCTCGGGTTGGAGAATCGCTTCCAGTGGTTCGTGTACGGCAGCAGCCTGTATGTCAGCCCGTTGCAGAACCAGCGCTCCAAGCGCCTGGAAGTGTCCGCCGATGCCGTACCGGACATGAAACAGGCGCTGACCGATATCGGCCTGCTGGACCCGCGCTTTGGCTGGGGCGAATTGCCCGACGAAGGCGTGGTGCTGATCACCGGCCCAGAACGCTACGTGCGTCTGGTGACGCAATTCGCCAAGGCGCGCAAGACTCCCGAGGAGAAACAGGAAGTCATCAGCTTCCCGCTGCGCTACGCCACCGCAGCCGACCGCAACATCAAATACCGCGGCGACACCTTGGTCATCCCCGGCGTCGCCAGCATCCTGCGCGGCCTGCTGGAGAACCGTGGCTCGACTTCCGGCGCGGCACCCACGGCCCTGCCCCAAGCGTCGTTCCAGAACATGCAGGGCAACCAATCGATGGCCATGGGCAATATCGAACAACTGGCCTTCAACGGCATGGGACGCCCGAACACTACCCGCGTGCAGCCCGGCGATAGCGGCGGTGGAAGCCGCGGCAAGATCCGCGTCGAGGCCGATGTGCGCAACAACGCGGTGCTCATCTACGACGCCCCCAAGCGACGGGAAATCTACACCCCACTGATCCGCGACGTGGACGTGCCGCGCAAGCTGGTGGAAATCGACGCGATCATCCTGGACATCGACCGGACCCAACTGGCCGAGCTGGCCTCCAACTGGAACGTCGAGAGCGGCGACCTGATCGGTGGCGCCTCGATGCTGCGTCCCGGTGCCAGCTCGACGGTATTCATCCAGGACTACGGCGACTTTTCCGCGCAGTTGCGCGCCCTGGAAGGCCGCGGCCTGGCCTCGGTGGTTGCCAACCCCTCGGTCCTGACCCTGGAGAACCAGCCGGCGGTCATCGACTTCAGCCGCACCGAATACCTCTCCGCCATCGGCGAGCGCGTGGCCAACATCGAACCCATCACCGCCGGCACCAGCCTGCAAGTGGTGCCGCATGCCATCGAGACCGGCGGGCACAAGCAGATCCAGATGGCCCTGGACATCGAAGACGGCCGTATCGAACCTTCGGAAGTGGGCCAGCAGACGCCCAGCGTGCGCCGCGGGGTGGTCAGCACCCAGGCGGTGATGGGCGAAAGCCGCTCACTGGTGGTGGGCGGGTTCCACACCGAGGAAACCGGCGACAACCTGGAGCGGGTGCCTTGGCTGGGGCGCATCCCACTGGTGGGGCCGCTGCTGTTTTCGTCGACGACCCGCCAGACCAGTCGCCGGGAGCGGGTGTTCATCCTGACGCCACGCCTGATCGGCGACCAGGTCGACCCGGCCCGCTACATCTCGACCCTCGACCGCGAACAGGTCGACAGCGCCATGGCGCGCGTGGAAGAGCGGCGCAACGGCAAGCGCCCGGTCGGACGCCTGGAGGTCAGCGACGTGCTCGCCCGCCTGGCCGACGGCAACATTCCGGCTTCGTTCAAACAGGCCGATTCGATTCCCTATTCCCCCGAGACGCTTTGCGCCTTGCAGCCCGGACTGACACTGGATGCCTCGCGCGCGCAGTGGTTCGCCGGCCCCGACTACGGCATCGCCGTGGGCGTGGTGCGCAACGACGGCCAGCGGCGGCTGCGCTTCGATGAAGCGAGCTGCGGCAGCCGCTGGACGCTGGCGGCCTCTGCCTGGCCGAAAGTGTGGCTGGAACCCGGCGAGGAAACCGAAGTGTTCGTGGTCATGAACCAGCCCGCTCGCGTGCCGGGTGGCGAACGCCCCTCCCTATTGCAAACCACCGCGAGGATGACCCCATGAGTCGCACACCGCTGCTGCTCGCCGTACTCCTGAGCCTGCCGGTATTCGCCGGCTGCGCAAGCCGCTCGGGCTGCCAGGCCGGTTCCTGCGAACGGGCCGAGCCCGACCACGCGCGAATCGTCGTCTGGTGGTCGCCCGGCATGCGTGGCGGCCTCGGCTCCCCCGAACACCCTCTCGACCACAGCGTCGTCCCTCTGGAGGACTGAATCGGCATGTCTTTCTCGGTGCACAGCGCAAACACTCGCCAAGCTTTTCAAAAGAACATCATCGCCGGCATTGCGACGTATTGGGAAATCGCCCCCGGCATCGAGTTCGGCTTGAGACGCGAGCCTCACAGCGTGGGTCTCGCGCTACAAGTACAAAGCCAGGTGCTACGCGCCAACCAGATCCAGCAGGCGCTCGAACGGCGCTTCGCCAATCCGTTGGAATACGCTCAACTGTTCGTGTTCCTCGACCCACAGCGAGCGCTCGTGGTGTGGCAGGCGCTGCCGGATTCCTCCATCACATCTGAATTGCTCGACGAGATCCAGTCCCGACAGCTGTCGCTGCTGGGCCTGGAAGACCTCGATGATCGTCCAGCCACCTACTGAGGTTCATCATGACCGCCGCACCGCTCGCCCAACGTTTGATCTCGGCCCTCGCCGATCATCTGCACGCGGACCTGCAACTGGAGCAAGGCGTATGTGCGCTCTACGACAAGAGCCACCGCGAAGCGGTGGTCATCGAGTTGCCCGAGCACAGCGACATGGCCATTCTCCACTGTGCGATCGAGGTGACGGCCCACGCCCCGGGCCTGCACAAGCGCCTGCTGGAACTCAACTTTCGCCTGGACCTGCTCGGCGGCAGTTGGCTGGCCCTGGACGACAAAGCCTGTGTTCGCCTGTGTGCCCACAGCGCGTTGTCGGCGCTGGACGAAACCCGGTTCTGTCACTGGGTGGTGGGCTTCGTCGCTCAGGTCAACGAGGTACGCCCGCGCATCCTCGACCTGGCCAAGCCTGGCGAACCCCGCCCGACGTCGCTGGCCATGGGCCGCACCCGGCTGGGCTGATCCACCCCGTCGAGCCCCACCAGGCAGGCCTGGCGGGGCCGTGGGCCATGCCAGGTTTCAACGCAGTTTCATCGCTTCACCACCCTCCTGCATGACCTTCCTGGCGCTGTCCAGGAAGCCCTTGGTGACCTCTGTCACCGTGTCGCTCATCAGCTTGGTCATGTCCGCCGCGCTCTTGACCTGCAGCAGCGCCGCCTGGCGCTCCTCCATGCCCATCTGAAGTTCGAACTGACGCTCCATCAACTGGCGCTGACGGGTCTCCATATCCCGCAGCATCGTTTGCTCGGAAGTGGGTGGCGTCGGTGGCGGCGTCGCTTCATTCGTTTCGGGAGATGGCCGTGGTTGTGGAGGCTGGGACCTGGAACGGGGCGCGCGGGTTTCCTCCCGCGTGCGCGTTCGACCGCGCTGGTGTAGCGCCGGAGGCGTTGAGGACGAGCGCCCTCGCGCCTGCAGGCTCTGGCTGGTGCGGCGTTGCTGGGCCTCATGGGGCTGCTGGCTCAATGAGGACGAGTTGGACAGCAGATTGCTGTCGACCCCGCGCAAGGCGCCTGTGCGCCCGACAAGGCTTGGGTCATGGGGCATGGGAAATTCTCCAGTGGGTTGCTCATGGAGGGTGGCGAGCCATAGCGGCAAGCCGGCAGCGCCAGAACGAATCCGGCTCATCCCCTGAGTGGCAACGACCCGTGCATCGGTTCCCTTGCGTGGCGTCAGCGCCGGTTCAACTCCGGAATCTCGATCACTTCGGCCTTGGCCTCATCGTCCAGCTCCCGCAGCACCCGGTAAATGTGCGCCACCGCCTGGAGCGTCTCGCGGGGGATGAAACCGCCGACGTCCTCGCGGTAGATCGTCCGTGCCAGCCAGATGCACTGGATGACCGGGATCCGCGCCGCCTTGGCCCGCTCGATCAGCGCACGGGCCTCGGCATCGACACCTTTGACGATGAGCTGCGGCAGCGCCGTTTCCTCGGGCCGGTAGCGCAGCGCGACGGCAAAGTGGGTGGGGTTGACCACCAGCATGTCGGCGTCTTCCACCGGCTTGGCTTCCTTTTCGGCGGAAGGCCCGGCCAACTGCCGGGCCAGGTTGCGGCGATGCATCTTGACGTGCGGATCGCCCTCCATCTCTTTGAACTCCTTGCGCACCTCTTCCTCACTCATGCGCAGGCGCTTGGCGAAAAAGTACTTCTGTAGGCCGAAGTCGATGATTGCCAGCACCAGCAGCACCCCCAGACATGTGTGCATGATGTGCCGGAAAAGGCTGGCCAACCCGCGCCAGTAGGTTTGCAGATCGCTGTTGACCAGGCTGACCAACGCCCCGAGCGCAGGCATCGTGACCAGGTACAGCACGGCCGCGATGAACACCGCCTTGACCAGCCCCATGAACAGGTTGATCAGCGCCTGCCCGGAAAACATCTGCTGGGCCTGATTCATCGGGTTCAGACGATTCGGGTCAGGCGTCAGGGCCTCGGGGGAGAACAGAAAACCGAACTGTATCCAGCCGGCCACCAGCCGCGTGGCAATCGCCAGCCCTACGGTCATCAGGGTGAAACTGAGGAGCACGCTGCCGGCATGGGCCAGGGTTTCCTCGAAGGCCCGCGTGAAGTCGACATCCAGCCGATGCAGCGGGAAGGCCACCAGGTCTTGCAGCGCCGGCATGCTGTCGTCGGCCAGCGTCAGCGCCACTTCGGTGATCGCCGCCAGCACCAGCAGGCTGCTGAGGTCCTGGCTCTGGCCGACCTGGCCTCTTTTGCGTGCGTCGCGAATCTTCTTCGGCGTCGCGCTCTTGGTTTTTTCGCCACTGTCTTCGCTCATCGGGCCCCTCCTTCAGGGCGCCTGCAACAGCAGGTCGAGCAGGTGCCGGATCTCCCCATAACGGATGAGACGACCAGTCATCGCGTCCCACAACGTAGGCAGGTAGAACAGCAAGAAGCCCAGGCCGATCAGGCTCTTGGCCGGCATGGCGAGGACAAATACCTGCAATTGCGGGCTGTACAGGCTGAGCAGTGCCAGGCTGAATTCCACCAGCAACAGCAGGCCAATGAACGGCGCGGCGTAGAGCAGCATGTGCATGAACATCTCGGCGAGCAGGCCGAGGAACACGCCGAAGCCATCCGCGCCGGGCAACGGGAACCAGGTCGTAGGCGACCAGACCAGGTAACTGTCCCAGATCACCTGGGTCAGAGTGCCGATGCCCAGGGTAGCGACCAGCAGCAGGATGATCATCTCCTTGAACAGGTGGCCCAGCGGTGTGGTATCGGTGCCCAGGGCCGGGTTCAACTGGCCGCCGATGAGCGCACCGCGCTGGTTGTCCAGCAGGGCCCCCACCGACTCGTACAGCCAGAACGGCATCGCCAGCAACACCCCGAGCAAGAGGCCCAGGATCAGTTCCTTGACCATCAAGCCGCCCAGCGAAAGCCAGTTCACCTGGGCGTCGATCAGCGCCTGGCGGATGCCAGGCGCCGGCAACATGGCCAGGGCGAAGACGATGGCATGGCGTGGCAGGCCGCGCAGGTGCTGGAAGCAGAACACCGGCACCAGGTAGGCGACCGGGTAGATACGCGCCATGCCGAGCGCCACCGACAACAGCAGGTCGAAATAGGGCAGGAACGCCGAGGCCGCCATCAGGTGTTGGCCATCATTTCAAAGGCCCGGCGCAGCAATCCCATCAGTTCCCCGCCCACCCAGCGCCCAGTCACTAGCAGGGTCAGCCCCACCGCTACCAGCTTGATGCCGAACGGCAACGTCTGGTCCTGGATCTGCATCAGGGCCTGCACCAGCGAAGTCAGTACCCCCACCAACACCGCCACGATCAAGGGCGGCGCGGACAGCAGGACCACCAGCAACATGCCTTCCTTGAACAGCGTCATCGCGTCCATCACAGGTCCTCACAGGTAGGAATAGAAGAGGCTGTCCAGGAGCTGCGTCCAACCCTGGGCAAGCACGAAGACCAGCAACTTGAGCGGCAGCGAAATGGTCATGGGCGCCACCATCTGCATGCCGAGCGCCAGCAGCAGGTTGGACACGATCAGGTCGATGACGATGAACGGGATGTAGATCAAAAAGCCCATCTGGAAGCCGGCTTCCAGCTCCGACAGCATGAACGCCGGGATCAACAGCATCAGGTCGTCGCGACTGGCCTGCTCGGCGCGTTCCTTGGGCCACATGCGCTGGGTGTTCTCGAGCAGGTGGGTGAGGATGTCCGGGTTGGTGTTGCGCGCCATGAACGTTTGCAGCGGCTTGATCGCATTCAGCGCCGAGCCCTGCAACGCCTCGGTGTTGCTGAAGTCCAGCGGCCGCTCTTTCAGCGCTTCGGCGACGTTGTGGCCCACCGGCGCCATGATGAACAGCGTCGCGGCGAGCGCGATGGCATACAGCGCCATGTTCGGCGGCACTTGCTGCACGCCGATGGCGTTACGGGTAATGGTCAGCACAATGGCGATCTTGAGGAACGCGCTGCAGATGATCAGCAGCAGCGGAACCAGGGATATCCCGCCGATGAACAGCGCCAGCAGAAAGGGGTCGACCCCCTGGAAGCTCATCCAGCCACATCCACGCGGACGATCTGCAAGCCCAGCCGGCCATCGACCTCCACCAGCTCGCCATGGGCCACGGGCCGCTCGCCATAGAATAAGGCCCCCGCCCCCGCCGCGACGCCCTGCACTTGCAGCACGGCACCGGGGGCCAGATTGCGCAGCTCACCCAGGGTCAGATGCAGGTGACCGCAACGGACCGTGAGCGCCAGCGGCAGGTCGTCGAAACGTTCAGGACGATCGACGGCCGCCTGTGGCGCAGCCGGTGCGTCCTCGGCGTCGGCTTCGGTAGCGGCCTGATCCAAAGAGGCCGGGTCGAACGCCTCGGGGTCTTGGTCGTCGGCGGCGTAGCGAGCGGTGTCGTCCCATTCGGGCGTCAGGATGTCGGTGTCGGCGGTGCTGCTCATATCGGTCTCCTCAAGCGCGAGTACGGTCAGGTGCAACGGTGCGGCGTGGCTGTGCACCTGCACATGTAGGCAATGCCGACCCAGGCGAACCAGGCCTTGGCCGGATGAATCGAACAGGTGTGTCTCGGGTACCACCACGTCACCGGGGCGCAGGGCGGCGAGCTGTCCGGTGACCAGGGCCAGGTGTCCGACCAGCAGCGGTACACGAAAGCCGAAGTGCTCGATCCAGGGCGCGGCCCGCCGCTGCCAGGGTGCGGCATCGAGCAGGCCCAGCAGGGTCTGGCCGGGGATTTCCAGATGGCTGACCACGCTTGCCGATCCCAAGCGCACGTCGAGTCGACAGGCAATGCCGCTGACCTCGGTCGCGACCTGCGGTTTGAGAAAGCCGAAGGCTTGGCGCAGAGGTTCGCTCAAAACCTGGTGGAACAATGACCAGAACCACTCGTCATCCGGTCCCGGCTCGGCGGGCAACGCCACCGGGCATTCACCGAACAGGCTCAGCGCCGGGCCGGGCTCGCCCAGAACAAAGGCCCCGTGGGCACACTCGAACGCAGCGGGCGTCGTGCCCGTGGGACCGTTGCCCAGGCTCAGCGTCAGCAACCCCGCCTCGCCTGCCACGTCGAACGGCAACTCGACGCCAGCCCCCAGCCGTTGGCGGGCGACGGCTTCTTCAGCGCTGACCGATGGCAGCGGCAGTGCAAATGCACCCATGTCAGTCGTCCTCCTCTACGCGTGCCACGTGCACGCTGACCGGTTGTCCCAGGCTCTGCGTCAAGGCGTCCTCAAGTTGGCCGCTTCGGCTCGACAGGCGTGCCTGTACTTCATCGCTTTCGCCACTCAGGCCGATGTCCCAACCGGGACCACTGTCCAGTCGCCGTGCCAGCACCTTGATTCGCCCCAGGTGCGGCAGGTGCAGCAACAGGTCCAATTGCCGGTCCTGAGTGGCACACAAGCGTGGCGTGAGCTGATCGACAAACGCCTCCACATCGCTGCCCTCCAGGCCCACCAGGCCCGACAGCGATCCAGCTCCGGCGGTGTCCTGCTGTAAGCCGCCCTCCGGCGCATCCACCCACTGGCGGAACCAGTAGCCGTCGCTGCGACCGACCATGGCCTCGGGATCGCGATCGGAGGCGGGCGTGCAATCGCGCAGCACCGAGCGTGTCGTCCGGCTCGCCTGGGCCGGTGGTGGTTCGTACCCACGCAGCGGGTGGCGAACCAACGGGCTCGGCGGCTCGTGCCGAGGTAACGGTTCATGGCGTACGGGACGTTCATTCATCGCAAGACTCCTGCGCCAGGCGCTCCATCAACGCCTTGAGCTTTTCCAGGTCGCGGCGGCGTCCGCGCAGGCGCTGCTGTGCCGCTTCCGTGTCCTGTGCCTGGCGGGCCTGGGCCGCGTCCAGCGCCTGCAAGCCCTGGGCTTGCTCGGCCAGCTCGCCCATCAGACGGCGTTCTTGGGTACTCCAGGCATTCAGCTCGACCACGCTCAGCGCTCGCCCCCGATGTTCGTCGCACAGGGCCGCGCGTTGCACTGCCTGGCGCTCGCTGGCCGCCTGCAATTGCGCCCGTGCGGCTGCCGCCTCGGCTTCGCGTTCACGCAGCAAGTCACGGGCCTGGCGCCACGCCCGCTCGGCCTGCGCTTCACGATGACGACGCACCGGCGCCAGGGCATCCAGATCAGCCTGGGACATAGGCGGTCAACTGTTGCAGGTGGGCGAGGGTCGACGGCATTGGCTCCGGCTCGCGCAGGTCCTGGCGCAGGAACCCGTCCAGCGCCCCGCGTGACTCCACGGCCAGGTCGGTCAGCGGGTCGGCGCCGGCCTGGTACTCGCCCAGGCGCAGCATCAGTTCGATCTGGTCGTAGGCCGACAACAACCGACGCAGGTTGACGCCCGCCCGCAGGTGTTCCGCCTCGGCCACATTGGCCAGGGTCCGCGACAGGCTCGCCAGCACGTCGATGGCCGGGTAGTGCCCGCGCTCGGCCAGCTTGCGCGACAGGACGATGTGGCCGTCGAGCAACGAGCGCACTTCGTCGGCCACCGGATCGTTCATTGAGTCCTGCTCGATCAGCACGGTGTACAACGCGGTGATGGCGCCATCGTGGGTCAGCCCGGCGCGTTCGACCAGGCGCGGCAGCAGGCTGTAGACCGACGGCGGCAGGCCGCCGCGCCCCAACGGCTCACCGGCGGCCAGGCCGATTTCACGCTGGGCCCGGGCAAAGCGGGTCAGCGAATCGATCAGCAACAGGACGCGCTGGCCGTCGGCCCGAAAGCCTTCGGCCAGTGCCGTCGCGGTGAAGGCTGCGCGGGCGCGCTCCATGCTGGAGCGGTCGGATGTGGCGCACACCAGCACCGCACGGGCCCGGAGTTCGTCGTCGAGTTCGTGGTCGAGGAACTCGCGCAGTTCGCGTCCACGCTCGCCAATCAGGCCGAACACGATCACGTCGCAATCGACGTTGCGGGCGATCTCCGCCAGCAGCGTGGTCTTGCCGCAACCGGCACCGGCGAACAACCCCACGCGCTGGCCTTCGCCGAGGGTCAGGGGCCCGTCGATGGCCCGTACGCCGGTGGTCAGGGCATGCTGGATGCGGGGCCGGGCGGTGGGTGGCGGGGCTTCGCCAATCACCACCGAAGCGTTCGGCACGGACGCATCGGCAAACGCACCGACGCCGCCGTCCACCAGCGGCCGACCGAACCCGTCCAGCACCTGGCCGAGCAACTGTGGCCCCACGTGCACCCGATGCGGCATGCCCAACGGTTCCACGGTGGCACCGACGCGCACGCCTTCCAGGCCACCCAACGCACTGAGTAAGGCATCGTGCTGGTCGAAGCCGACGATCTCGGCGAGCAATGGCTCGCGCCCATCGCGCTCGACGCGGCAGAGATCGCCGATCTGCGCCCCAGGCAGCCGGCATTGCAACAGGATGCCATTGACCCGTTGCACCCGTCCGCGCACCGCGACCGGCGCGAACCGCTGCAGACGCGCTCGCTGGGTGCTTTCCCAGGCTTGCAGGCGTGCAGCCGCCGCATGGGTCATCACCAGGTGACCTCGTAGCGCTGATCACCCTCGAAGGTCACTTTGTCGTTGCCGATAGCAGTCAGGCGCAAGCCATCGATCTGATCGCCGAGAAACAACCGACGGCCGTCGGACGTAACGACATGGCCGCGCTTGCCACCGACGATCTGGGCAATCTGGAACGGCAACTGCGTCAAACGTTCCTGCACGTTGGCGGTGACCGGGACCGGGGTTTCGTAGCGTTCGTTGAAACGTTCGACCAGGCGCTCGACCACCGCCAGGCGCTGGCGCGGCAGCTCGCCCACCAGCGCCAGGCGATCGTCTCGGGACTCGACTTGCACCTGCGCCGCCAGGTCACGCTCCTGCAGCATGCGATCCAGCTCCAGGCGCACCGCCGCGACATTATCCAGCGTCACCTTGCTGCGCTTGAGCGCCTGGGCCGGGCCGGGCGCCACGGGCTGCGCCGGCTGGCTGGTAAAGGCCCAGGCACTGGACGCCACGGTGATCACGGCGGCAGCAATGGCCAGGCGCCTGGGCCACGACGGTCGGGCCGCCGATTTCGGATTGTCCGGGCCGCCTGTCGCAGACGCAGGGTTTTGCAGCGTCGCCTCCTGCGGCCACGGCTGGTCGGCCGGTGCGAGGCACAGCCAGATACCGGCGACGACAAAAGGCGCGTTGATCGCCAACGGCTCCGTTGGCGCCCAGGGTTGGCCCTGTGCATCGCATACCGCGCCATCCAGCAGCTCCAGTCGCCACTGTTCTTCGATCCGGCCCAGGCGTACGTGCCGGGCGCAGATGCCTGGATCGTAGAGCGCCAGGTCAGCATCCTCCGCCGCCCCGACGACCCACTCATCGCCCACCAATGGCAAGGCCGCACCCCGGTGCAGACCACTCAATACCCGCAACTCGAACATGGCCAACTCCTCAAGGGGCGACATCGTTCGCCCTCACCTGTCGTGGGCGGGACACCCGCAGGCTCCCACCCGTGTTATGTGCAATGCGTGCAAGCGCCCCGCCACGCCGCCGAAGCCGGCTGTGCTCAGGCGGCAGCCTCTACCCGCAGTTGTTCCTGCTCGAGATCGAAGCGGCCCAGCACGTTGACCTGGGCGTTGCTGTTCAACTCGCTATAGGCGAGCACCGGCACGTGGTTGAACTCGTCGCGCAACAGATCGCGCAACGGTGCGCGCAGATCCTGGGCCACCAACAGCACCGCCACGCGCTTGGCACGCAGCGGAAAGCCTTCGCGCAACTGCAAGACCAGCGCTCGGGTGTGCCCGCTTTCCAGGGCAAAGAAGGTTTCCGTCTGGGTCTGGCGCAGCGCATCGCGCAGCAGCGTTTCGGTCTCCGGAGTCAGCAGCCAGGCATGCAAACCCTCGGCGTCGCGGTACTGGTGATAAATCTGCGACTTCAGGGCGATGCGTGCGTAGTCAGTCAGGGCGCCGACGTCCCGTTCGTGCTGCCCGTGCTCGATCAACGACTCGGCGATCAACCGCACCGCCCGCAGCGGGACCCCTTCCCCGGCCAGGCGTTGCAGCACCGCCGCGAACCGCGCCAACGGCATGGTCCGCTGCAACTCCTGCACAAGCTCCGGCTGGCCGGCTTCGAGCCAACTGAGGATCGACTTGCTTTCCTGCAGGCCAAGGAACTGCGGACCGGTGGCGAACATCGCACGGCTCATGCGCTCCACCAGCAGCTCGGTGGCGGACACCGCCTCCACCCGCTCGTCCGCCAGTAGCGGGTCGTCTGGCAACAGCCACAACCACTGTTGCTCGTCACGCACCTCGCTGCCGACCTGCGCCTCGCGCGGTTCGAAAGGCAAGGGCCCGCGCGCCACCGCCACACGCTCGCCGAAGGTGGCGCGCAACATCGGCACCTCATGCACACAGAAGCGACATTCGTCGTCTTCGAGCAGCGTGCTGTATTCGATTTCAAAGGGCGGCAATGTCAGGCCAAAGCCGGCCACCAGCCCGTTGCGCTTCTTGCGGATGGTCTGGATGGCGTCTTCGGTGGCCGGGTGTCCCTGCATCGCCTTGGAAAACTGCAAGAGATAGGCGCGGGTCGGGTCGAAGCTGCGCAGGTCTTCCGCACCGTTCTGTTCGGGGGACAACGCCGTCGGTGCCTGATCGCCTTGCCGTGTCTGCCGTGCGCGGGCATACAACTGGACGATCCCGGCCGTGCCGGTGATCAGGGCGATGACGATGAACACCAACGTCGGCATACCGGGCAGCGCGGCGAAGCCCAGCATCCCCACCGAGGCGATCACCCAGGCCTTGGGTTCGGCGGTCAACTGGCTGGCGATTTCCTTGCCGACGCTGCTTCCGGCCGGCTGCCCTTCCGGGGATACCCGCGTAATGATCATGCCAGCGGTAAGGGAAATCAGCAGTGCAGGAATTTGCGCAATGAGACCGTCGCCGATGGTCAGTACGGAATACAAGTGCATCGATTCGGAGGCGCCCATGTCGTGCTGCATCATGCCCACCGAGAAACCACCAATGAGGTTGATCACGACGATCACCAAACCGGCGATGGCGTCGCCCTTGACGAACTTCATCGCCCCGTCCATCGCCCCGAACAATTGGCTTTCCTTGTTCAGCTCTTCTCGGCGGCGACGGGCTTCGCTGACATCGATCAGGTTGGCACGCAAGTCACTGTCGATGGACATCTGCTTGCCCGGCAGCGCGTCCAGGGTGAAGCGCGCCGCCACCTCGGCGACACGCTCGGAGCCCTTGGTGATCACCAGGAAGTTGACCACCGTCAGGATCATGAAGATGACCAACCCGACGGCCAGGTTGCCGCCGACCACAAAGTTACCGAACGCCTGGACGATATGCCCGGCATCGCCCTGGAGCAGGATCAACCGAGTGGTCGCTACCGACAGCGCCAGGCGGAACAGCGTGGTCAGCAGCAACACCGCCGGGAACGAAGAAAAGGCCAACGGACGAGGCAGATACAGCGAGAGCACAATCAGCAGGCAGGAAATGCAGATGTTGACCGCGATCAGCGCGTCGACCACCGAGGTCGGCAGCGGCAGGATCAACATGAACACGATGCCCAGCACCACGAACGCGCCGGCCACCTCAATGCGCCGCACCGCTGCGCCGGCGACTTTGTTCAACAGGGCGATCATGCGTGCACTCCTATGATCGGTGCGCCGGTCTGCCCGCGAATCTCGCCACGGGAGCGCTCATCCAGCAGCACCAGCAGATTTTTCAACGCACTCTGCCGGCTCTTGCCATCGCGCCAGAGCGCCAGCGGCAAACGCTTGAGCATCGAATACAGACCGTTCAGGGAAACCAGTTGGTCGCGCTCCTCATCGCCGCCGAGTTCACGTCCGATGCGGCGCACTTCGGCCGCCGACAAACCACTGGCCGCCACCCCGAGCATGCGCTGGAGCAACAGCACCGCAGTGAGCTGGCTGGTCGGGCAACTGCCGGCCAACTGCTCCAGCAACTGCCGACAGCTATGCAGCACGCTGCTGAGCTGGGTCGAAGCAGCCAGGCCGATCAGCAGCGCACGCAGCTTGGCGGTGGGGCTCGACGGGGTCTGTGCGGCGATGTCGTCTGCCAGGGCCCGGCGCATCATGTCCAGCCCCGACACGAACGCGGCCTCGCCGAACAGGCCGAGCAGCGCCTGCATCATGGTCGGCAGCGACTGCTTGAGCACCACGGTGTCGTAGTAGAGGCGACGCACCGCCTGGCGCAGCTGCGGATCACCGCCTGCCGCGCGCAGCGCCTCGGCGATGTTCATACCGGCCTGGATCTGCGCGCCATACTGTTCGCGCAACAATTGCAGGTAATCACGGGCCCGCTTGGCTTCGACCTGCCGACCCTGGGATTCGGCCTCGCGCAACACTTCTTGCAGGATCAGGTCGGTACGGGCCGGGTCCCCACCGGTGGCGTGCACCACGTCCTCGAGCGCCGGCTGGCTGTAGAGCAAGGTCCCGGCCTGGGCCGCCATCGCACTCAGGCTTTGCTTGCCGGGATGACCGAGTTGGTCGTACCACTCTTCCAATCGCTCACGCGTCTCGACTCGCGTCTGGCCGACCTCGCTGCGCGCGTTACGAATGCGTCGCTGGCTCAAGGCCTTGCTGTTGCGCTCCACGTGATGGCTGAAGGTCATGCCCACTTCTTCCATCGAATTGGACTGCACGGCCTGTTGCGTTTCGACAGGCTTGCCCACGCTCCCCAACGCCGAAGCGGCCTGGGCGAGATTGACGGCAATGCGCATGTTTGTCGGTGCTTCTACTTTCATGATGACCATGAGGCGTGGTTTCGGACGCTCAATGGGTGGCTGCGGTCCGCTCTTCGGTTCCATCCCTTCACAAGCTCTTTTTCGACGTCTCCAAAAGGTCGCGGCATCGCGCTTTTACACCGGGCCAGGCGGTGCAAATTATTGCAGTGGCGCCCGGGTCGGCTGTGCACGGGCCTGCACAGATAGAGTCACCGCTCTAATTGAAAAACTATAATTTTCAATGAGATAGGCATTAGAAATGGTTTGGCACAGGTCCTGCTGATAGGGGTTGTCGACATCCGATCGACGCTAAGCATCTTTTCAGAGGGATTCATTGATGAGCAGTCTGAACCTCGTGTCACCCCCGAAAACCTCCTCGCCAGGCATGACATTCGGCGAGGAGCGCAAACTGCGTCTGTTCGTACAAAAACGTGTACTCAACCAGGACGACGCCGACGACCTCATCCAACTCACCTATCTGGAAGCCTGGCGTAACCAGGAGAAATTCAAAGGACTGGCCAAGCCGGACACCTGGCTCTGCGGGATTGCCCTGAACCTGATCCGCAACCATTTCCGCCGCTACTACGCACAGCCGCCGCTGAGCACGTTCGATGAGAGCGAGTTTCATGAATCCAGTGACGACATCGACCTCAGCGAGCTGTGCGACAACCGTCGGCTGCTGGACCGCACGCTGTCGGCGATGGATGCGCTGCCCAAGGACATGCGCGAGACCTTGTGGACCGCCGTGGACACCGAGAGCAGCTATCGCGACGCCGCCGAACGCCTGGGCGTGCCCATCGGGACCGTGCGTTCGCGCCTGTTCCGCGCCCGAGAGCAACTCAAGCGAAGCGTTTATGGAGAAGCCCGATCATGACCACCAATCGCTTGAACAGCCGATCCGACCTGCCCCGTGGGGTACGTCGCTACACGCCCGACGACCTGCCGGTAATGACCGATATCTTCAACGAAAGCGCTCTGGGGGGCACCAGTTCCCCTGTGCTCAGAGCGTTTTCCCTGAAGGAAATGACGTTCTTCGTCGACTGCTTCGTCAAGGAAGGCGACCCGATATACGTGCTGGAACGCGCAGGCGAAGTGGTCGCCTGGCTGATCGTCAACCGCTTCAGTTGGGGCGCCCAGGCCTGCCGGTTGACCGGCGAGGTGTCGATCTATGTGCGCCACGACCATGTGGGCAGCGGCGTCGGCATTCGCCTCGGCCAGGCCGCCGTGGTGTTGGCCCGACGCTATGGCTTCGAAACGCTGGTGGCCTGGATCATCGAGCATAACGAGGCCAGCAAACGCGGCGTGCAAGGCTTGGGCGCGACGCAATGGGGGCGGTTTCCGGGCATTGCCCGGTTCGCCGACTCGCGGGCCGATGTGGTCCTCTACGGGCTGCACCTGACACCGGATGTTTCGGCCCCCGCCACCGCGCATGTGCAGGAGGCGCACGTGGCGCTGGCGTAACCTCACGGCTCGCCCAACCAGTGTGTCGGGCGAGCCCTTCCTGCCATCGTCAGTCCACCGACCAGCGCACCGGCAAGGCTTGCGGCCCCCTGAAGTTGGGGACATAACGCCAGCGCACGGCCTCGGGCGCCACCGCCAGTTGCAGCCCCGGACAGCGCCTGAGCAAGGTGTTCAATGCGATTTCCAGTTCCTGCCGCGCCAGCGAGGCCCCCAGGCAATGGTGCGTGCCTTTGCCGAACGACAGGTGCGGGCAAGCCGGGCGGGTGATGTCCAGGGTGTCGGGATGAGGGCACAGCGCTTCGTCACGGTTGGCCGACCCCACCACCGCCATCAATAACTGGCCGCGCTGCAAGCGTTGCCCCGCCAACTCGGTGTCCTGGGTCACGAAGCGGACCATGGCCCGTTCCACCGACGAGTCATAGCGCAGCAATTCCTCGACGGCATTGGGCATCAGGCCCGGCTCGTCGCGCAATTGCATCAGCGCCTGGGGATGCTGCACGAGCAGGTACACCGCATTGCCGATCATCGACGCCGCCGTTTCGTGCCCGGCGATGATTAGCAGCGCGATCATGCTGCACAGCTCGCTGGTGCTGAGTACGTTGCCCTCTTCCTCGACCTGCACCAGCGCAGACACCAGGTCGTCGGTCGGCTGCGCCCGGCGCTGCTCGATCAAGGTCAGCATGTAGGTCGCGAACTCGCTGTAGCAGCGCTGCAACTCGCTCAAATCGTGCCCGACCTGCTGGACAATCAAGTGGGACCAGCGGCGGAAATCATCCCGGTCCCGGGCGGGCACGCCGAGCAATTCGGCGATGACGATGATCGACAAGGGAAACGCGTACTGGCTCACCACGTCCATGTGCCCGCCTGGCCCGGCCTGGTCCAGCAGCGTCTCGGCGATCTGCTCGATGCGCGGGCGCATGGCATTGACCGCCTTGAGCGTGAACGCCTTGTTCACCAGACGACGCAAGCGGCGGTGGCGCTCGCCGTCGCGGTTGAGCATGTGGTCGTTGAGAAACGCGATGGACTGCTCGCCGCCCATCATCGCCGCGAACTGCGGGCTGATCCGGGCCGGGTCACGGGCGAAGCGCTCGCTGTCCAACAACACCGTCTCGACTTCCCGGGCCCCGGTGACGTACCAGATCGGCAACTGCCCTTGCGGCTGGCTGAGAAACACCGGCGCGACCTCGCGCAGCGTCGCATAGTGCTGGTAAGCCAAGCGGCGAAAGGCATCGCTGTTGAAATCGAGGCTGTCGGGATCGACCCAGTTGGTATCGACGCGGTTGGAATCGACGCGGTTGGAATCAAGGGTACGCTCGTACGCCATGGACATGCTCCAGAAACAGGATCGTTGACCCTGAGTGGCCTGGCGTGCAGAAAAGATCCATCACCAGGCGCCTGGGCAAACGGCTGAACCGTTTGCATCGCCGCGCTCACTCAGGAGGGACCTTTTCTCTTTTCTGGAGCTGACATGACGCGCACACCCGTAGTCCATGGCCATTGCGATCCTCGCTTCGAACCGGTCAGGGCGGCCTTCATCCAACTGATGCAAAGCCCCTTCGAACGCGGCGCCGCCCTGTGCATGCAGATCGACGGCGACACGGTGATCGATCTCTGGGCCGGCATGGCCGGGCCCGAACCGGATCGCCATTGGCAACACGACACCCTGCTCAACCTGTTCTCCTGCACCAAGCCCTTCACGGCGGTGGCGATCATGCAACTGGTGGGCGAAGGCCGCCTGGACCTGGACGCCCCGCTCTGCCAGCACTGGCCGGCCTTCGCCGATGCAGGCAAGGCCTCGATCACCTTGCGTCAGGTGCTGTGCCACCGAGCCGGGCTACCGGCGCTGCGCACGCCGTTGGCGCCGGAAACGCTGTACGACTGGGACACCATGGCGCAGCTGATTGCCGGGGAACAGCCCTGGGCCGGCGCCGGCGAACGGCAGACCTATTCGCCCTTGCTGTTCGGCTGGATCCTGGGTGAACTGCTGCGTCGGGTAGACGGCCTGCCTCCCGCCCAGAGCATTTGTCGCCGGGTGGCCGCGCCACTGGGGCTGGACTTCCACCTGGGCCTGGACGACGCGACCATGGCACGCTGTGCCTACATGGCGCGGACCAAGGAGGAGATCGACGACGAAGCCTTCGGGCGGGTGCTCCAGGACGTGCTCACCGCACCGACGGCGATGAGTGCGCTGGCCTTCGCCAACCCGCCGATGGTGCTCGGGCGCAGCAACGAACCCGGCTGGAAGCGCATGACCCAACCGGCCGCCAATGGGCACGGCAACGCACGCAGCCTGGCGACGTTCTACGCCGGCCTGCTCGACGGACGCTTGCTGGAATCGCCGCTGCTCAATGAAATGCTGCGTGAACACAGTGCCGAATACGACCCGACGCTCCAGACGCCGGCGCGCTTCGGCCTGGGCATCATGCTCGACCAGCCGAACGTGGCGAATGGCAGCTATGGCATGGGCGCCGACGCGTTCGGCCACATGGGTGCGGGCGGCACCGTCGGTTTCGCCGACCCGGAGCGCGGCGTGTCGTTCGGCTTCGCGTGCAATACGATCGGTTCCTACGTGCTGATGGACCCGCGCGGCCGGCACCTGGCCAACGTCGCGACGAGCTGCTTGTAGCTCACCCGACCAGCGCTGCGCCCCGCCCCACGGGGCGAGCGTTGGCTCACGCCCCTGGCGGCACGTTGGCCTCCGCGACCTGCGTTCCCGCTACATCGGACTCAGGCACGGCGACTCGCGGCTCTTCACTACCTGGCACCCGGGGCTGCGCTGCCCTGGCGATCATGTCCGGCTGCGCGCTCAGTCGGCGCGAGGCCGCCATGGGCATCAACAAGCGCCCACTGGCACGCCCTCGTCCGGCCGGGTTGAGCATGCGCAACTCGCGCTCATGCACACCGGACAACACCGCCAGGTGCGCCAGGTCCACGGGCTGCTCCAGGGCGAGCATCTGGAAGTACGGCTGGTCGGCGATGGGCACCAGGTCGACGCCATAGTCCGCCGGCGCATTGACCAACTGCGACAACGCCAGCAACCGCGGTACGTAATTCTGGGTCTCGCCGGGCAGCGACAGGTTCCAATAATTGGTCGCCAGGCCGCGAGCCCGGTTACGCGTGATGGCGTCGCGCACGCGTCCCTCCCCGGCGTTGTAGGCGGCCAGTGCCAGCAGCCAGTCGCCGTCGAAGTAGTCATGCAGGTAAGACAGGTAATCCAGGGCGGCGCGGGTGGAGGATGGAATATCGCGGCGCTCGTCATAGTCGGCGCGCTGCTGCAACTGATAACGGCGCCCCGTGGCCGGGACGAACTGCCACAGGCCCATGGCCTGGGCCGGCGATTGCGCGTTCGGGTTGAAGCCGCTCTCGATGGCCGGCAACAGCGCCAGCTCCAACGGCATGTTGCGCTTGCTCAACTCGCCGACGATGAAATGCAGATAGCGGCTGCCGGCGCGCCCGGTCTGGGTGAGAAACGCGGGGCGGTCCATCAGCCAGCGGCGCTGTTCGTCGATGCGCGCCACACCGCGCGCCTTGGCCTGCAACGAAAATCCCTGGCGCATACGCGCCCATAGGCTGCCGTCGCCTTGGGGAGACAGTTCTTCGATCTGAACGATCGTGTCTGTAGGCGCCGGCGTGCGCCAGCGCAACTGCGACCGATAGGGCTCGTTGGCGAACGGGTCGCCGATGGTCAGCTGCGGTTCGAGGTGCTGGCAGCCGTACAGCAAGGAGCCCACGACCAACATGGACAGGCCCCGGGGGACGAAGCGAAGGACCGGCGAACGTGAAAGTGAACGGGACATGGGCGGTCAACCTTGAATGAGGTGGCGCCAATGGGTGGCCGATCCCTGCCCGGCGGTTCCCATCCGGGCGGCATGACAGCGCCCCGTGGAACCGAAATGCCACCGGTGTCACTCACGAGGGCAGCAGGCGCTCGTCGCGCCTGGATGACAATGCGAGGTCAATCATGGCGTCACCCACCTATTGCAAGCTGATCGATCAGCTCTGTGCCCTCACGATGATTCCCACCCCGTCCGCGTTCTATGAACAGGCGAACCTGTCGGTGAAGGAGGTCGACTTTTCCCTCAAGCACACCCCCAGCGTGGGCGAAGGCGACGTGTTCATCTACGCCAGCTTCGGAGCGCTGCCAACCGCCAATCGCGAAGCCGTCCTGCAACGGCTGCTGGAAACCAACCTCTACCTGCTGAGCGGGCCGTTCTGCCCGTCCCTGTCCTACAACCGCGACAGCGAGCTGGTGATCCTGATCGGCCACGTGCCCCTGGAAAACCTCACCGCCGAACACTTGCTGGGACTGATGGGCGGTATCGCCGACATGGCGCTGATCTGGCGAGAAGGTTACTTCTTCGACGGCCCCGTCACGGGGCGCGACGCCAAGCCTGCCCAGGCGCCAAACCCCATCAAGCGGCACTCAGGACTCAACAACGCCTTTTCACTCTAGGAGAAACACCATGGCAGATTTATCCGTAAGCCAGAACCAGGGCCTGGCGGCCCTGCGCCAACAACAGGACGATGAGATCAGACCGGTGAGCGCCAGCCTCGCCGAACAGGTCCGTCCCTCCACGACTCCCTTGGTGCCCTACCACTTCACCGGCAGCGCTACCGAATCGACGCAGCAGGCCTTCGCCAGCAAGAAGACCCGCCTGGAGGGGATGATCGGCAGGCTCGGCAAGAAGGACCCTGAAGCCGATCCCATCGGCTTTGCCCGGTCGCACATGACCCTGGAAGGCAAGGCATTGGGCTACGCGCCTGGAACGAGTTATCAGGACATGCACCAGCACCTGGCCGAGCTGGGCGGCAATACCCATCCGATGCTGTCGGGCCGCGAGGAAACCGCAGCCCTCACTGCCGACCTCAACGAATATTTGAGCAAGAGCGAAGAAGCACGGGACGCCAGCGGCGGCTTCAAAGCCGTCTGGGATGCCCACTGCGACCGCGTGGGCAACACCCTCGGGGCCTATCATTCGTTGTGCCAGGAAGTCATCGACAACTCCCAGGGACATGAGGACCTGCCTCACCTGGTCCGCAGCCACGCCGCCTTCCGGGGGTACGCCAAGGGTGTCATGAAATCCATGAGCGAGGAGATGCCTGCGCGCCTGAGCACGTTCCTGGATAGCCGTATCGCCCACGCGGAACAGGCCGCGAGCAACGATGCCCTGCCCAAGGCCGAGCAGGACAAGGCGCGCGATGATCTGGTCAAGTTGCAGGAAGTGCGTACGGAGCTCGGTGAGTTGCTCAAGAAGGATGAGGCCCAGCCAACCACCCCGACCGAGCTTGCTGAAGCGACCAAGAAAAACGAAGGGCTGGACACCGCCCTGAAGAACGTTGCGCGTCAGGACCATGTCGCCGAACTCAAGACCCAGACCGGCTTCGTCACCGGCCTGGCGGTCTTCGTCGATGCGGGAATTCCCCAGGGCGTCTCGTCCGCCGGCCACTTCGGCGCCAGCACCTCGGCCATCGATGAAGCGATGGCGGATTCGTCCTATGGCAAACATATCGCCGCGACCTCGACCGTCCTTGGAGCGGCTCACAAGGTGATCAGCGACGGCATTCGCCCGTTTGTCCAGGTGGTGGTCGACAAGACCATCGGCAAAGGCCTGGCCAAAGTCGACCCGCTGGCGGTATACCCCAAGCCCTTGCCAGACATCACCGTGGGCGGACGTCGGGTCGCCAACCCGGAATTCGCGGCGCTCGACGCTTCCCAGGCGCAGAAGCGCGACGAGTTCAAACTGAAACAGAATGCCAATAACTTTGGCACCTTGAGCGGTGACTTCACCGGTTACCTCGCCTTTGGCGCCGCCCATGCGGTGCGCGACACGCTGGACCAGTTCAGCTCGGTAAGCGCCTCGGGCATCGTTGCCCGCAGCGTGGCTTCCGCAGTAGGCGGCACCTTTATGGCGGGAGGCCAGGCCGTGGCGAAGTATGCGCAGACCCATGGCGACGAACAGATCCCGACCTACCGGGTCACCACCGAAAAGCGGGAATGGGGCGAGCTGCTGCCCAAGGCATTCTCCGAAGCTGCGGGCAAACTCCACCCCGCCAGCATGACCAACCTCAGCGACTACGCCAACCGGATCATCGGCGTCGGCGAAGGGATCGCCCTGCGAACCGCCGTGGGTGACGCGTCCGAGGCAGGCGATAACGCCACGGTGGAGGAAAAACTCGAACAGGTGGTCGCGACGTTCTTCAACTCCGGCCTGACCCTGTTCCCATTCTTTGCCAACAGCGTGGCAGCCCCGTTGGAAAACAAAGCGTTGGATCCAAACAAGGAGGACAAGCTCGCCCAACGTGCAAACGTACCGCTGCAAAACGTCCTGCATCCCAATCGTGACACCCTCCCCCACACCCAGCCGGAAGGCTTGCGGCGCAATCTGGAGAACACCTACCACGTGGCCCGCGGTTTTACACAGATCATTCCCCAGGTCGCTATCGCAGGCGTCAACAAGGGCACTGACAAGATCCAGCAAATGGCCACGAGATCCAGGAACCCGCCTGCGGGCGACAACCTCGAATTGGCCGAGCGCGGCCAGGCGAGACCCCAGGGCAATCCGCCTGGCGAAGCACAACCCAGCACGAGACCCGCCTGATGAAACCGTCGGGCCATCCTTCGATGGCTCGACGATCAACGGTTGAAATTCCCTCCTTTTACCGGCCGCAGGCGCGCCTGCGGTCGGCCCTCCTGACACACGCCGACTTACATCCCTTGCCCTTCGACAACAGCAGACGTGATCGTTGTCGCAATCAACGATAGCCTTGCGATGCCTGGCATCGGCCATTCGGTCGCCACCCTAGACTTTCCATCGCCTATACAGCGGCCCACCGGGCAGTCTGGAGAAAATCCCTCCAATGGACGATGCGCCGGGAAGCGGCCCTATGCTAAACAGGGAATCAACAGCGAGACGATGGACCGCTGTCATCAGAATAAGGAATCACCATGAAACGCACCCTCGTCGCCCTTCTGTCACTGGTCGTCACCGCTGTCATCGTCGCGGGTGGCTACCTCTACAGCAAGCAGCCCACCCGCCAGGGCACCGTGCAATTGCAAGGCTTGCATGGCTCGGTGACCGTGCGCTACGACGAGCGCGGCGTGCCGCATATCCGCGCCGAGAACGAAACCGATATGTACCGTGCCCTTGGCTACGTCCATGCCCAGGACCGGCTGTTCCAGATGGAAGTGTTGCGCCGGCTCGCCCGTGGTGAACTGGCCGAGGTGCTGGGCCCCAAACTGCTCGACACCGACAAGCTGATGCGCAGCCTGCGCATCCGCGAGCGGGCCGCGACCTATGTGGCCGAGCAGGACCGGCAGTCGCCGGCGTGGATCGCCATGCAGGCGTACCTGGACGGCATCAACGCCTACCAGGACAGCCACACCCGGCCGCTGGAATTCGATGTGCTGGGCATTCCCAAGCGTCCCTTTACTGCTGAAGACACGGTGAGCATCACCGGTTACATGGCCTACAGTTTTGCCGCGGCCTTTCGCACCGAACCGCTGCTGACCTACGTGCGCGACCAGCTGGGCGCCCACTACCTGGATATTTTCGATCTTGATTGGCAACCCCAGGGGGCGCTGGCCGAGAAGCGCGGGAGCAGCCTGCCGCTGGCCGCCCGCGACTGGAAAGACCTCAACGCCCTGGCCCGCCTGAGCGAGCAGGCCCTGGCCGAGCATGGCCTGCCGCAGTTCGAAGGCAGCAATGCCTGGGCGGTCTCCGGCAACCGCACTCATGGCGGCAAGCCGTTGTTGGCGGGCGATCCGCACATCCGCTTTTCGGCGCCCTCGGTGTGGTACGAAGCGCACCTGTCGGCGCCGGGCTTCGAGCTCTATGGGCATTACCAGGCGTTGATGCCCTTTGCGACGCTGGGCATGAACAAGGATTTCGGCTGGAGCATCACCATGTTCCAGAATGACGACCTGGACCTGATCGCCGAGAAGGTCAACCCGGAGAATCCCGAACAGGTCTGGTATCGCGGCCAATGGGTGGACATGACCCGCAGCGAACAGCAGATCGCGGTCAAGGGCCAGGCGCCGGTGACGCTGGTGCTGCGCCAGTCGCCCCATGGACCGATCGTCAACGATGTCCTCGGGGCGAATGCCGGCAAGACGCCGGTCGCCATGTGGTGGGGGTTCCTGGAGAGCCGCAACCCGATCCTCGAAGCGTTTTACCAGCTCAACCGCGCCGACACCCTTGCCAAGGCACGTGGTGCGTCATCCAGAATCCACGCCCCCGGACTGAATGTCGTATGGGCCAGTGCCAAGGGCGATATCGGTTGGTGGGCTGCGGCGCAATTGCCCAAGCGGCCCGCGGGCGTGAAGCCCGGTTTCATCCTCGACGGCAGCAGTCCGGAGGCTGACAAAGAGGGTTTCTATCCGTTCAGCAGCAACCCGCAGGAAGAAAACCCGACCCGGGGCTACATCATCTCGGCGAATTTCCAGCCGGTGGCGAGCAGCGGCATCGAGATCCCCGGGTACTACAACCTTGCCGACCGTGGTCAGCAACTGAACCTGCAGCTAAGCGACAAACAAGCGAAATGGGACCTCGAAACCACCCGAAAACTGCAACTGGGCACCACCACTGCCTACGGTCCGCGCTTGCTCGCGCCGCTGTTGCCGGTGCTGCGTGAGGTCGTCAGCGACCCGCAGGAACGCAAATGGGTCGAGCAACTGGCCCAATGGCCGGGTGATTACCCGGTGGATTCCATCAGCGCCACGCTGTTCAACCAGTTCCTGTTCAACCTGGCCGACGCAGCGCTGCACGATGAACTGGGCGATGGGTTTTTCGACACCGCGCTGTCGACCCGAGTGATCGACGCCGCCCTTCCACGTTTGGCGGCCGCCAAGGATTCGCCGTGGTGGGACGACCGGTCGACGCTGGGCACGGAAACCCGTGCCGACATCGTGGCAACGGCCTGGAACAAGAGCCTGGCGCACCTGAAGGCGACCTTCGGTAACGATGCCACGCAATGGCGGTGGGGCAAGGCGCACACCCTGACCCACGGTCATCCGTTGGGCATGCAGAAACCGCTGGACCGGCTCTTCAACATCGGCCCGTTTGCCGCCCCCGGTACCCATGAGGTACCCAACAATCTATCGGCGAAGATCGGCCCGGCCCCGTGGCCGGTGACCTATGGCCCGTCCACGCGACGCATCATCGACTTCGCGGACCCGACCCACAGCGTCACCGTCAACCCGGTCGGCCAGAGTGGCGTGCTGTTCGACAAACATTACCAGGATCAGGCCGAGGCCTATATCGAAGGCGTGTATCACCAGGCGCACCTGGCCGAGGTGGAAGTGACGGCGAACACTCACGGAACCCTGAAACTGCTGCCGGCCAGCACACAGTAGCGCTGCATTTCGTCGTGAAAACCGCTTGATCACCGCTGATGGTCAAGACTACAAGGGCTCCATGCCCTGCCCTCTCATTACAGGAGTCAATGCGATGTTCAACAACTGGTCCGAACTGCTGCCCACCATCAAGAGTGCCTTCGGCGCACTGGGCAAAAGCAACCCGAAAATGGTCAAGGCCTACATGGCCCTGGATGAAGCCGCCGCCGAAAACAACGTGCTCGACGCCAAGACTCGTGAACTGATTTCCATCGCCGTGGCCATTACCACTCGCTGCGACGGTTGCATCGGCGTGCATACCGACGCCGCCATCAAGGCCGGCGCCACCCGCGAGGAAATCGCCGCCACCCTGGCAACCGCGGTTTCGCTGAATGCTGGCGCGGCGTACATCTACTCGCTGCGGGCGCTGGAGGCTCATGACACGTTGAAGAAATGAGCGACTAGACCATCGCCGCGAAATTGAGCCTGAACTGCTGCGGCGTCACCCCCAGCCTGCGATTGAAGACGTTGCGCATGTGCTGGGCGTCGCGAAAGCCGCTCTGCCAGGCCACCGTCTTGAGCGGCGCGCGGGTGCTCTGCAGCATGACCCGCGCCGCGTCCACCCGGGCGCGCTCGACGAACTCCGCCGGGGTGACCTTGGCCTCCCGGGTGAACACCCGGGAGAAATTGCGCGGGCTCATGTTCGCGGCATTGGCCAGGCCGGTGATGCCCAAGTCACCATTCAGGTTCGCCAGGACATAGGCCTGGACCCGAGCCACGACGGACGAAGGCTCGACGTGGGGCGCGAGAAAAGGACTGAACTGCGATTGCCCGCCCGAACGCTGGGTAAACACCACCAGTCGCCTGGCAACACTCAGAGCCACGTCCGGGCCATGATCCTGTGCCAGCAGGAACAGCGACAGGTCGATCCCGGCAGTGACCCCGGCCGAGGTGTAGAGCGCGCCGTCCTGCACGTATAGACGATCTGCTTGTACCTGGGTGGAGGGGCACAGCTGCGCCAGTTCTGCGGCATCGCCCCAATGGGTAGTGACCGTTCGCCGCTCCAGCAAACCGGCCCGGGCGAGCATGAACGCACCATTGCAGATCGAGCCAAAGCGCAGCGCCCGTGCGCAGGCCTCACGCAGCCAGGCATCGAACGCCGCGCCGAAATCCATGGAGGGCAGGTGCGGTCCGCCGGCTACCAATAGCAGGTCGTACGCCTGCGTGGCATCACTGAAATGACGATGGGCATTGACCGACAAACCGTTGGAACAGGGCACCGCTCCCGGCTCGACCCCAATCACTTCAAGCCGATAGTGATCCTCTGGGGCCAGGAACCGATTGGCCTCGCAAAACACGTCCATGGGCCCGCTCACATCCAGCGACTGGACGCCGGCGAACACCACGACCGCAACGGTTTTTTCCATGAATACGCGCTTACCTTCGAATTGAATGGATCACAGCCTACGACACTTGCACCCTGGCCCATCCGCCACCAGGAAGTCACTTGGCACGAAATCGAGGCCTATTGGCACGGATCGCAGCCACGCCGCGATGGCTGGCGCGCATCCCGGCCTCCAGACTTGAATCCTCGGCGCCGCCCTGGCGCATCGTCAAGAGGAGAGCATCATGAACAGCATCGCCGGCATCAAGATTCCCGACAGCGCCCTTGCCCGCGCTACCACCGAGTACATCCGCGACGTTGAGTCCGATCTGCTGTATCACCACTCCCGCCGGGTATTTCTTTTCGGGGCCTTGAGCGGCCAGCGCCGCCAGTTGGCCTATAACCCGGAGCTGCTGTACGTCGGCGCGATGTTCCACGACATAGGCCTGGTGGAAGGCCATCGCAGCGATGATGAGCGTTTTGAAGTGGACGGAGCGAATGCTGCCGCAGCGTTTCTCAAACCCTATGGGCTGAGCGATGACGATATCGAACAGGTGTGGCTGTCCATCGCCCTGCACACCACACCGGGCATACCGAAACACCTGCGTCCCACCGTCGCCTTGGTGACCGCTGGGGTGGAAATGGATGTGCTGGGTATGGACTATGCCGCCTTCCCGCAAGCGCAGCGTGAAGCGGTGGTGCACGCTCATCCGCGTGGGGAGGGATTCAAGGAGTGCATCATTTGCACATTCGCCGACGGCTTGCGGCATCGCCCGCAGACGACCTTCGGCAATGTGAAGACCGATGTACTGGTGGATCAGGAGCCGGGGTTCAAGCCGATGAATTTTGTAGAAATCATCCGCACGTCTCCTTGGTATTCATAGCCCAGCTCGCGATGACGGCCGCACAGTCAACATCTCCATCGACTGCCCCACCGCTATCGCGAGCAAGCTCGCTCCCACAGTGGGGCGGCGGTGGAGTGCGATGCAGTGAACGACAAAAAACCCCGTGGGAGCGAGCCTGCTCGCGATGGCGTTGGCATATCCGATATCTTCATCGGCTGACTCACCGTCATCGCGAGCAAGCTCGCTCCCACATGGACCCCGCCTGGCCTCTAGGCCGACGCAGTTTCCGGCCGGCGTACCTGGGGTTGTTTCCAGGAGTCGGCAGCGCTTTCTTCGATGGCTTGCTGGATCGCGCGCTTGCGGTTTTCTTCGGCGCGGCGGCTGAAGTACCAGACGAGGAAGGTCACCAGGGACACGGCCAGCAGGATCAGGCTCGCCACGGCGTTGATTTCCGGCTTGACCCCCAGGCGTACCGCCGAGAACACTTCCATTGGCAACGTGGTCGAGCCAGGGCCGGAGACGAAGCTCGCCAGCACAAGGTCATCCAGCGACAAGGCGAACGACATCATGCCGCCCGCCGCCAGCGACGGCGCGATCATCGGGATGGTGATCAGGAAGAATACCTTCCATGGCCGCGCGCCCAGGTCCATGGCCGCCTCTTCGATGGACAGGTCCAGCTCACGCAGGCGCGCCGAGACCACCACCGCCACATAGGCCGCACAGAACGTGGTGTGGGCGATCCAGATGGTGACGATGCCGCGCTCCTGTGGCCAGCCGATCATCTGCGCCATCGCCACGAACAGCAGCAACAGCGACAGACCGGTGATCACTTCCGGCATCACCAACGGCGCGGTGACCAGGCCGCCGAACAGCGTGCGGCCCTTGAAGTGGGTGATGCGGGTCAGCACGAAGGCCGCCAGCGTACCCAGGGCCACCGCGGCAATCGCCGTGTAGCAGGCGATTTCCAGCGAGCGCAGCACCGATCCCATCAACTGAGTATTGTCCAGCAGGCCGACGTACCACTTGATCGACCAGCCGCCCCACACCGTCACCAGTTTCGAGGCGTTGAACGAATAGATCACCAGGATCAGCATCGGCGCGTAGATGAACAGCAAACCCAGCACCAGCATCAGGCTTGAAAAACTGAAGCGCTTCATTCCTTGCCCTCCATTTCCTTGGCCTGACTGCGGTTGAACAGGATGATAGGCACGATCAGGATCGCCAGCATCACCACCGCCAGGGCGGATGCCACCGGCCAGTCACGGTTGTTGAAGAATTCCTGCCACAGTACTTTGCCGATCATCAGGGTTTCCGGGCCGCCCAGCAGTTCCGGGATCACGAACTCGCCCACCACCGGGATGAACACCAGCATGCAGCCTGCGACTATGCCGTTCTTGGACAGCGGCACGGTGATTTTCCAGAAACTGTTGAACGTACTCGAGCCCAGGTCGGACGCGGCCTCCAGCAAGCTGGGGTCGTGTTTGACCAGGTTGGCGTACAGCGGCAGGATCATGAACGGCAGGTACGAGTAGACGACCCCGATATAGACCGCCAGGTTAGTGTTGAGGATTTGCAGCGGCTCGTCGATCCAGCCCATGCTCAGCAAAAAGCCGTTGAGCAGGCCGTTGTTGCTAAGAATGCCCATCCACGCATAGACGCGGATCAGGATCGCGGTCCAGGTCGGCATCATGATCAGCAGCACCAGCACCGTCTGCAGCTCTTTACGGGCGTTGGCGATGCCGTAGGCCATCGGATAACCGATCAGCAGGCACAGCACGGTGCTGATCAGCGCCATCTTCAGCGAACCGAGGTAGGCGGCAATGTACAGCTCATCGTCGCTGAGCATCACGTAGTTGCTGAAGTTGAGCAGCACTTGCAGCTTCTGGTCGACGTAGCTGTAGATCTCGGTGTACGGCGGAATGGCGACGTCGGCTTCGGCGAAACTGATCTTCAACACGATGAAGAACGGCAGCATGAAGAACAGGAACAGCCAGATGAAAGGCACCCCGATGACCAGTTGACGGCCACCGGGCGTTATTCGGTCGAGTCGGCGTTTGAATTTGCGCATGTTCATGAGCGAAGTACCACGCCGCTGTCGTCTTCCCACCAGACGTACACCTGATCGCCCCAGGTCGGCCGCTGGCCGCGGCGTTCGGCGTTGGCGACGAACGATTGCACCAGCTTGCCGCTCGGCAGCTCGACGTAGAACACCGAGTGGCCGCCCAGGTAGGCAATGTCATGGACCTTGCCGCTGGACCAGTTGTAATCGCAGGTCGGCTGCTCGGCGGTGACCAACAGTTTTTCCGGGCGAATGGCGTAGGTCACGGACTTGTCCTGCACCGAAGTGCTGATGCCGTGGCCGACGTAGATCCCGCGATCCAGGTCCTTGCAGGTCAACACCGCGTGCCCTTCGGCGTCGTCCACCACTTCGGTCTCGAAGATGTTGACGTTGCCGATGAACTCGCAGACCAGCCGACTGGTCGGGGTCTCGTAGATGTCGATCGGGCTGCCGATCTGGGCGATCCAGCCCAGGTGCATGATCGCGATGCGCTCGGCCATGGTCATGGCCTCTTCCTGGTCGTGGGTCACCATCACGCAGGTCACGCCGACCCGCTCGATGATCTCCACCAGTTCCAGCTGCATCTGCGAGCGCAGCTTCTTGTCCAGGGCGCCCATGGGTTCATCGAGCAGCAACAGCTTGGGCCGCTTGGCCAGGGAGCGGGCCAGGGCCACACGCTGGCGCTGGCCGCCGGAGAGTTGGTGCGGCTTGCGCTTGGCGTACTGGCTCATCTGCACCAGCTTGAGCATTTCCGCGACGCGGGCCTCGATCTCAGGCTTGGGGATCTTGTCCTGTTGCAGGCCGAAGGCGATGTTCTGCGCCACGGTCATGTGCGGGAACAGCGCGTAGGACTGGAACATCATGTTGATCGGCCGCTCGTACGGCGGCATGTCGGTGATGTCCACACCGTCGAGGAAAATGCGCCCCTCCGTGGGCCGTTCGAACCCCGCCAGCATCCGCAGCAAGGTGGATTTGCCTGATCCCGAGCCGCCGAGCAAGGCGAAGATTTCGCCTTTCTTGATCTCCAGGGACACATCGTCCACGGCAATCGTCTCGTCGAACTTCTTCGTGACCCGGTCGATCTTGACCAGCACCTGCTTGGGTGTCTGGTCGCCCTCGAGGGCTTTCTTATAGGCGCCGGAGGCAACTGCCATTTACGAAACTCCCACAGAATTTGCAGTTCGCCCCACGCGGACGAACCTTGGTTATGCGTTTAGCGTTATTTGCCCGACTTGACCTTGGTCCAGCTGCGGGTCATCAGGCGTTGGATCTTGGGCGGCAACTCGGAATTGACGTAGAGCTTGTCGACCACCGCCTGCGGTGGATAGACCGCTTCATCGGTGCGCACTTTTTGGTCCATCAGCTCGCCGGCCTTGGGGTTCGGGTTGGCGTAACCGACGACGTCACTGACCTGGGCGATCACCTCAGGCTTGAGCACATAGTTGATGAACGCGTGGGCCTCCTTGACGTTGGTGGCGTCGCGTGGGATCGCCAGCATGTCGAACCAGAGGTTGCCGCCTTCCTTGGGGATCACGTAGGCGATCTCGACGCCCTTGCCGGCTTCGCTGGCACGCGAGCGGGCCTGGAAGATGTCGCCGGAGAAGCCGGCGGCCACGCAGATCTCGCCATTGGCCAGGTCGGAAATGTATTTGGAGGAATTGAAGTAGGTCACGTAGGGCCGGATCTTGAGCAACTGGGCCTCGGCCTTCTTGTAGTCCTCAGGATCTTCGCTGTTGGGGTTCAAGCCCAGGTAGTTGAGCATCGCCGGGATCATTTCATCACCCGAATCGAGGAAAGACACCCCGCAACTGGAGAGCTTCTTGATGTTTTGCGGCTCGAACAGCATGGCCCAGGAGTCGATCTTGTCGACACCCAGCACCGCCTTGACCTTCTCGACGTTATAGCCGATGCCGTTGGTGCCCCACAGGTAAGGCACAGCGTACTGATTACCCGGGTCGTTGCGCTCCAGGCGCTTGAGGAGCGCAGGATCGAGGTTGGCGTAATTCGGCAACTGTGCCTTGTCGAGCTTCTGGAACGCCCCGGCCTTGATCTGCTTGCCCAGGAAGTGGTTGGACGGCACGACCACGTCATACCCGGTACGGCCGGCCAGCAGCTTGCCTTCCAGGGTTTCGTTGGAATCGAACACGTCATACACCGGCTTGATACCGGTGGCTTTTTCGAAATCCGCCAGGGTGGTCTCGCCGATGTAGTCCGACCAGTTATAAATATGCACGGTGGAAGCAGCCTGGACGCTGACGGCGAGCGTCAGGCCGGCGCCGACCAGCAAGGCGTTGCGTAACAAAGAAAAGACTGGCACGTGGAGGTCCTCTATATAGTCGGGCCCAAGTTGCCCCCCGTTACCTGGCCATCAAGGGCCCTGCAACAAAACCGGCGCGCAACTTACCCTCGATAAACCGATCCAGCAAAACTTTTATTATTGAATGTGTTCCTGTTGTCGCCGCCGCGATGACCGCGACAACAGGAAAGTGCTTCAGGCCGGCTTATTTACCGGATTTGATCTTGGTCCAGCTGCGGGTCAGGATCCGCTGGGTCGCCGGCGGCAGGTCGCTGATCGCATAGAGTTTGGCTTTGACTTCATCCGTCGGGTAGATGTTCGAATCACCTGAGATGTCCTTGTCCACCAACGCCGTAGCGGCTTTGTTGCCGTTCGGGAAACGGACGTTGTTGGTGATTTCGGCCATGATTTCCGGCTTCAGCAAGAAGTTCATGTACTGGTAGGCCGCATCGACGTTCTCGGCGTCCTTGGGAATGGCGACCATGTCGTAGAACGAACCGGCACCTTCTTTCGGAATGGCGTAGGCCACTTTGACCTTGCCACCGGCTTCGGCAGCGCGGGACTTGGACTGCTCGATATCACCCGAGTAACCCACGGCCACGCAGATGTTGCCGTTGGCCAGGTCGGAAATGTACTTGGACGAGTGGAAATAGCCGATCGAAGGACGGATCTTGAGGAACAGCGCTTCGGCGTCAGCCAGTTGTTTCTTGTCCTGGCTGTCGGTCGGATAGCCCAGGTAATGCAGCGCCACCGGGATCATCTCGGTCGGCGAATCGAGGAAGCTCACGCCGCAGCCCTTGAGCTTGGCGATGTTTTCCGGCTTGAGCAGGGTGTCCCAGGAATCGATCTTGTCGACGCCCAGCGCGGCCTTGACCTTCTCAGGGTTATAGCCGATGCCGATGGTACCCCACATGTAAGGGAAGGCATGCTGGTTGCCCTTGTCGCTGGCGTCGCCAACGGCCTTGAGCAGGTCGGTGTCGAGGTTCTTCCAGTTCGGCAGCTTGGACTTGTCCAGCGGCTGGTAGACGCCGGCCTTGATCTGCTTGGCCAGGAAGTTGTTCGACGGCACCACGATGTCATAACCGGACTTGCCGGCCAGCAACTTGGCTTCCAGGGTCTCGTTGCTGTCGAACACGTCGTAGACCACTTTGATCCCCGACTCTTTCTCGAACTTGGCGACGGTGTCCGGCGCAATGTAGTCGGACCAGTTGTAGACGTGCAGCACTTTGTCTTCCGCCTGGACGGCCCCCGCCATCACCCCCATCAGGGACATGGCCAGGAGGGTCTTGCCAGCTATCTTCTTACCTAATGCGTTCATGCCTAATGCCTTCATGAATAATGCTCCAGTTATTCTTTTTAGCGCCACGTTCAGTAACCGGCTCGCGGGCAACTTGAACAGCACGGTAGTCTGGCAAGTTACGGGGCAGGCTTTCAACAAGCCCAGCCTTTTATTCACACCGGGTGAGGCCCTTGAAGGCGCCTCGCACAGAGCCTCGCACAGAGCCTAGCACTTAGCCTTGCAATGCACTGAGGGTCAGGTCCAGGCAATGCCGAGCCTTGCTCACCAGTTCGTCGATCTCGGCCTTGCTGATGACCAGCGGCGGCGCAATGATCATGGTGTCGCCCACCGCGCGCATGATCAGCCCGTTATCGAAGCAGAACTGCCGGCAGATCATGCCTACGCCCTTGCCTTCGTAGCGCTTGCGCGTGGCCTTGTCCTGGACCAGCTCGATCGCCCCCAGCAAACCGACGCCGCGCACTTCACCCACCAGCGGATGATCGTTCAGTTCCCGCAAACGTTTCTGCAAATAGGGTGCCGTTTCGTCGTGGACCCGCTCGATGATCTTCTCATCGCGCAGGATACGGATGTTTTCCAGGGCCACCGCCGCCGCCACCGGGTGGCCGGAATAGGTAAAGCCGTGGTTGAAGTCGCCACCTTCGTTGAGCACCGCGACCACATCATCACGCACGATCAGCCCGCCCATGGGGATGTAACCGGAGGTCAGGCCCTTGGCGATGGTCATCATGTGCGGTTTCAGATCGTAGAAATCGGTACCGAACCACTCGCCGGTACGGCCGAAACCGCAGATCACTTCGTCAGCTACGAACAGAATGTCGTACTTGGCGAGGATCTCCTTGACCCGCGGCCAGTAACTCTCCGGCGGCACGATCACCCCGCCCGCGCCCTGGATCGGCTCGGCGATGAAGGCGCCGACGTTGTCCACGCCGACCTCCAGGATCTTTTCTTCCAACTGGTTGGCCGCCCACACGCCGAATTCTTCCGGGCTCATGTTGCCGCCTTCGCCGAACCAGTAGGGCTGGGCGATATGGACGATGCCCGGGATCGGCAGATCGCCCTGTTCGTGCATGTACGTCATGCCGCCCAGGCTCGCGCCGGCCACGGTCGAACCGTGGTAACCATTCTTGCGGCTGATGATGACTTTCTTGTTCGGCTGGCCCTTGATCGCCCAGTAGTGGCGGACCATGCGCAGCATGGTGTCGTTGCCCTCGGAGCCGGAGCCGGTGAAGAACACGTGGTTCATGCCTTCAGGGGCGATGTCGGCGATGGCTTTGGACAATTCCAGCGCTGGCGGGTGAGCGGTCTGGAAGAACAGGTTGTAGTACGGCAGCTCGCGCATCTGTTGACTGGCGGCGTCGGCCAGTTCGTCGCGACCGTAGCCGACAGCCACGCACCAGAGACCGGCCATGCCGTCGAGGATCTGGTTGCCTTCACTGTCCCAGAGATAGACGCCCTTGGCGCGGGTGATGATGCGCGGCCCTTTCTCCTTGAGTTGCTTGAAATCACTGAATGGCGCCAGGTGGTGATCGCTGCTCAAGGCTTGCCATTCACGGGTTTGCGGGTTGTTACCGGTCATGCCGATTCTCCTTTTATATCGGTGGGGGCGAGACAGCGCCGCTGTCTCGCCCGGCGCCTCAGACGGCAAAGAGCAGGAATTCCCGCTCCCACGAACTGATGACGCGCTTGAAGTTTTCATGCTCGGCCCGCTTGACCGCGACGTAGCCGGTGATGAATTTCTTGCCCAGGTATTTCTCGATGGTCGCGCTGTTTTCCATGCGCTCCAGGGCGTCTTCAATGGTCAGCGGCAGGCGCAGGTTGCGACGCTCATAACCGCGCCCCACCACCGGCGCACTCGGGTTGATGCCTTCGACCATGCCGATGAAGCCACACAGCAGGCTGGCGGCAATTGCCAGGTACGGGTTGGCGTCGGCGCCCGGCAGGCGATTTTCCACCCGGCGGTTCTGTGGCACGGCGTCCGGCACGCGCAGGCCGACGGTGCGGTTCTCTTCGCCCCACTCCACGTTCACCGGCGCCGAAGTGTCCGGCAGGAAGCGGCGGAACGAGTTGACGTTGGGGGCGAACAGCGGCAACAGCTCGGGAATGAACTTCTGCAGGCCGCCGATGTGGTGCAGGAACAGGTCGCTCATGGTCCCGTCTTCATTGGAGAAGACGTTCTTGCCGGTTTCCTTGTCGATGATGCTCTGGTGCAGGTGCATCGCACTGCCCGGCTCGCCGGTCATGGGCTTGGCCATGAAGGTCGCGGCCACGTTGTGCTTGAGCGCCGCCTCGCGCATGGTGCGCTTGAACACCAGGATCTGGTCGGCCAGGGACAGCGCGTCGCCGTGACGGAAGTTGATTTCCATCTGCGCCGTGCCGTCTTCGTGAATCAAGGTGTCGAGGTCCAGCTCCTGCAATTCGCACCAGTCGTAGACGTCTTCGAACAGCGGGTCGAATTCGTTGGCCGCTTCGATCGAGAACGACTGGCGACCGGTTTCCGGGCGACCGGAGCGGCCCACGGGCGGTTGCAACGGGAAGTCCGGGTCGTCGCTGCGCTTGGTCAGGTAGAACTCCATTTCCGGCGCGACAATCGGCTGCCAGCCCTTGCCGGCGTAGAGCTTGAGCACCTTCTTGAGCACGTTGCGCGGCGACAGCTCGATGGGGTTGCCCTGCTTGTCGTAGGAATCGTGGATCACCTGAGCGGTGGGCTCGATGGCCCAGGGCACCAGGAACACTGCGTTTTCGTCCGGGCGGCACATCATGTCGATGTCGGCGGGGTCGAGCAGTTCGTAATAGATGTCGTCTTCGACATAGTCGCCCGTCACGGTCTGGAGCAGGACGCTCTCGGGCAGGCGCATGCCTTTCTCGGCGATGAACTTGTTGGTCGGCGAGATCTTGCCCCGGGTGATGCCGGTCAGGTCGCCAATCATGCATTCGACTTCTGTGATCTTGTGGTCTTTCAACCAATCGGTGAGCTGGTCGAGGTTGTTACTCATAAATGCCTCTAGGCGTGAGTTTCCTGACGGCTATTAGTCGTCAGGCGTTGTTTGACGCATCGGCGTCGCGTTGTGTTGCCCTTGCTCGGCAGGCATCGCCAAATGCCTGGAAAATCGCAAGGTAGTGCGGGTTGGAGCTTACCGCCCATTCGGGGTGCCATTGCACTCCTAAAGCAAAAGCCTTGCCCTGTATAACCGAAACAGCCTCGATCAGGCCATCCGGCGCCAGCGCCTCGACCCGCAACCCCGGTGCCAGACGCTCGATGCCCTGGCCGTGGATCGAGTTGACATCGATCAGTGCCGGCAGGCCCAGGCCGGCGAGAATACCGCCCGGCTGGATATGCATGGCGTGGGCCGGACCGTACTGGACGTCCACCGCCTGGGTGTCGTCTTCACGGTGATCGATAAAGGTTCCGACTTCATGAACTTTCTGATGCAGGCTGCCGCCAAAGGCTACGTTCATTTCCTGGAAACCGCGGCAAATACCCAGCACCGGTACACCTGCCTCGACAGCGGCGCGAATCAGCGGCAGGGTGGTGGCGTCCCGTGCAGGATCATGAGCAGTGCCTGGCGCACTGGCCGGGCCCTGGTAATGAAAAGGTTCTACATTGGAAGGAGAGCCGGTGAAAAGCAGGCCATCCAGGGCGTCCAGAATATCGGACGGCGGGACCAGGTCCGCGAGGGAAGGAATCAGCAGGGGCAGGCCCTTGGCGGCCGTTGCGACAGCTCGTGAATACTTGTCGCCGCTGACGTGATACGCATGCAGACCGATCTGCCTGGAGCAGGTGGTAACGCCGATTAACGGCAGGCGAGACATGAAGCACCCCGGTATTATTGCTGTTATGGGTTTGAATCGAGCTTAGCCTTGTTCATTTTTTTACACAACACCCCCGTAAAAAATACAACACGGCCCGCTCAAGCCTGCGGGCGCCAAGCCCTCTAAAGGGAAAAAAACGCCCTAAATTGCCCCAAAAAAGCCCAGCAAGTGCTTTTTTAGGGCAAAAAAGGCCCTGCTTGACTTCGGCATGCCGTTCGGGTTGACTGGGTT
Organism: Pseudomonas sp. SMV71; assembly: GCF_052042015.1. Lineage (NCBI taxonomy): Bacteria > Pseudomonadati > Pseudomonadota > Gammaproteobacteria > Pseudomonadales > Pseudomonadaceae > Pseudomonas > Pseudomonas sp. SMV71. The sequence continues at coordinate 53,113 of NZ_JBKGGU010000012.1, forward strand.
TCGAAAAGATCAATGATTGATATTTTTAACAACAAAGGTGTTGCATCATGTCGGTACCCCCGCGTGCCGTTCAGCTTAACGAAGCGAACGCGTTCCTTAAGGAACATCCTGAGGTTCTGTACGTTGACCTTCTGATTGCGGATATGAATGGTGTGGTGCGCGGCAAGCGCATCGAACGCACCAGCCTCCACAAGGTTTACGAGAAAGGCATCAACCTGCCGGCCTCCCTCTTTGCCCTGGACATCAACGGCTCGACAGTGGAAAGCACTGGCCTGGGCCTGGATATCGGCGATGCCGACCGCATCTGCTATCCGATCCCCGGCACCCTGTCCAACGAACCCTGGCAGAAGCGCCCTACCGCGCAGTTGCTGATGACCATGCACGAGCTCGAAGGCGAGCCCTTCTTCGCCGACCCGCGTGAAGTCCTGCGCCAGGTCGTGACCAAGTTCGATGAGCTGGGCCTGACCATCTGCGCCGCCTTCGAACTGGAGTTCTACCTGATCGACCAGGAGAACGTGAATGGCCGCCCACAGCCGCCCCGCTCACCGATCTCCGGCAAACGCCCGCACTCGACCCAGGTCTACCTGATCGACGACCTCGACGAATACGTCGACTGCCTCCAGGACATCCTGGAAGGAGCCAAGGAGCAAGGCATTCCTGCCGATGCCATCGTCAAGGAAAGTGCTCCGGCGCAGTTCGAAGTGAACCTGCATCACGTGGCCGACCCGATCAAGGCCTGCGACTATGCGGTACTGCTCAAGCGCCTGATCAAGAACATCGCCTACGACCATGAAATGGACACCACCTTCATGGCCAAGCCGTATCCGGGCCAGGCGGGCAATGGTCTGCACGTTCACATTTCGGTCCTGGACAAAGACGGCAAGAACATCTTTGCCAGCGAGGATCCCGAGCAGAACGCCGCGCTGCGTCACGCGATCGGCGGTGTGCTCGAGACCCTGCCCGCGCAGATGGCCTTCCTCTGCCCGAACGTCAACTCCTACCGGCGCTTCGGCGCACAGTTCTACGTGCCGAACTCACCGACCTGGGGCCTGGACAACCGAACCGTGGCCTTGCGCGTACCCACCGGCTCCGCCGATGCCGTGCGCCTGGAACACCGCGTGGCCGGCGCCGACGCCAACCCGTACCTGCTGATGGCTTCCGTATTGGCTGGCGTACACCATGGCCTGGTCAACAAGATCGAGCCCGGCGCCCCGGTGGAAGGCAACAGCTACGAGCAGAATGAGCAAAGCCTGCCGAACAACCTGCGCGATGCCCTGCGCGAGCTGGACGACAGCGAAGTCATGGCCAAGTACATCGATCCGAAATACATCGATATCTTCGTGGCCTGCAAGGAAAGCGAACTGGAGGAGTTCGAACACTCCATCTCCGACCTTGAGTACAACTGGTACCTGCATACCGTGTAAGCGGTGGTGGTAAGAAGAAACGCCGCAGGCCTTCACGGGCTGCGGCGTTTTTTATGGCTGTTCAATCCAGATGATGAATTGGCTGCCTCCACAATGGTCCGGCCAGACACAAGACCGTGGCGAGGGAGCTTGCTCCCGCTGGGCTGCGCAGCAGCCCCAAAAAAGCTTGATCGATCAACTTCAAACACCGCGGCGACTGATTTAGGGGCTGCCTCGCAGCCCAGCGGGAGCAAGCTCCCTCGCCACAGGGATTTTTTCCTCACATACGCCGCTATGGACCCTCCGCTCGCTCTGCGTACAATGCCCGCAGTCCCGCAGGAGCCCTCCATGACGCGCATCGCCACCCCTCGCAAACCCCGCGCACGCAGCCAGGCCCGGATCGATTCGATTCTCGATGCCGCCCGTACGCTGCTTGCCGCCGAAGGCGTGGCCAGCCTGTCGATCTACAGCGTCGCCGAGCGCGCCGCGATTCCGCCCTCCTCCGTCTATCACTTCTTCGCCAGCGTCCCGGCCCTGCTCCAAGCTCTGACCGCCGATGTCCATGCAGCCTTTCGTGCATGCCTGCAGGCGCCGATCGACCACACAGCACTGCACCATTGGCGTGACCTCTCGCGCCTGGTGGAGCAGCGCATGCTCACCATCTACAGCCAGGACGCCGCCGCTCGCCAATTGATCCTGGCCCAGCACGGCCTGACCGAAGTCACCCAGGCCGACCGCCAGCACGACCTCGAACTGGGCGAGCTGATGCACAAACTGTTCGACCGCCATTTCGAGCTGCCGACCCTGCCCACCGACATCGACGTCTTCGCCCTGGCCATGGAACTGGGCGACCGCGTCTACGCCCGCTCGGTACAACAACACGAGCAGATCACCCCGCGAATGGCCGAGGAAGGCATGCGGGTATTCGATGCGTACCTGGGGTTGTACCTGCCGCCCTACCTGCCCAAGCGACACGCCATCGGCTGATGCCCCGTGGGAGCAAAGCTCGCTCGACGGTCATGCCCAATCGCCAGCAAGCTTTGCTTCCACCGATTTAACGACGTTTGATCCTTCATCCATAGAAAAGCCCCAGAGGGCTCACGCCGTCCGGGGCTGCGGGTAAAGCATCGCTCACAACTTGGCGATCGACACCTCGGTGGATTTAACGAAAGCGATGACTTCGCTACCGATGGCCAGCTCAAGCTCCCTGACCGAACGGGTGGTGATGACCGAAGTGACGATGCCGGAAGCGGTCTGCACGTCGATTTCCGAGAGCACGTCGCCTTCGACGATTTCTTTGATGGTGCCTTTGAACTGGTTGCGTACGTTGATGGCTTTGATAGTCATGTTATTTCTCCTGGGGTCGAAATGAGCTGCAAGTGGCGAGCTACAAGCTGCAAGTAAAAGCGCTCGGCCTCACTTGCGGCTTGAGGCCTGAAGCTTGCAGCCGCTTCATTGCGCCCAACGCAGCTGCGTGGGCAGGGGTGAAACGGGTTCGGGTTCCGGGAGTTGGCCGGGCAAGGACAACACGCGGTTGAGGACTTCGGTTTCCAGCGCCGCCAGCCGATGAGAGCCACGGGCCCGGGGGCGTGGCAGGTCGATGGCCAGGTCAAGGCCGATCTGGCCGTCTTCGATCAGGATCACCCGGTCGGCAATCGCCACTGCTTCGCTGACGTCGTGGGTCACCAGCAGCACGGTGAAGCCATGTTGCTGCCAAAGGTTTTCGATCAACTGTTGCATCTCGATCCGGGTCAGCGCGTCGAGCGCTCCCAATGGTTCGTCGAGCAACAGCAGGCGCGGCTGATGGATCAAGGCGCGGGCCAGGGCCACCCGTTGTTTCTGCCCGCCGGACAGCGCCGCCGGCCATTCCTCGGCGCGGTCGGCCAGGCCTACGGCTTCCAGTGCCTGTAGCGCTTGCGGCCGCCAGTTGCCCTTGAGCCCGAGACCGACGTTGTCGATGATTTTTTTCCAGGGCAGCAAGCGCGCTTCCTGGAACATCAGTCGAGTGTCCTGCTGTGCAGCGCTCAGCGGCGCCGAGCCGGCCAGTAGCTGGCCGTCAGACGGCTGATCCAGGCCGGCCAGCAGGCGCAGCAAGGTACTTTTGCCACAGCCGCTGCGGCCGACCACCGCCACGAATTGCCCGGCGGGGATGTGCAGGTCAATGTCGCGCAACACCTGGCGCGAGCCGAAGGTCTTTTGCAACTTGCGCACCGCCAGAGGGATGCCGCGCAGCAGACGCGGAGGTTGTTGCGCAGTCATGCGACACCTCCCTTGTTGACCTGGTACGCCGGGTGCCAGCGCAGCCACACTCGCTCAAGTCCTCGGGCGGCAAGGTCGGCCAGCTTGCCGAGCACCGCGTACAGCAGAATCGCCAGCACCACCACGTCGGTTTGCAGGAACTCCCGGGCATTCATCGCCAGGTAGCCGATGCCGGAGCTGGCGGAAATGGTTTCCGCCACAATCAGCGTCAGCCACATGAAGCCCAGGGCAAACCGCACGCCCACCAGGATCGAAGGCAAGGCACCCGGCAGGATCACCTGCCAGAACAGGCTGAAACCGGACAAGCCGTAGCTACGGGACATCTCCACCAATGCCGGATCGACGTTGCGGATCCCGTGGTAGGTATTGAGGTAGATCGGAAACAGCGTGCCCAGGGCCACCAGGAAAATCTTCGCCGACTCATCGATGCCGAACCACAGGATCACCAGCGGGATCAGCGCCAGGTGCGGTACGTTCCTGACCATTTGCACTGAACTGTCCAGCAGCCGCTCGCCCCATTTCGACAAGCCAGTGATGAAGCCCAGGGTCAGGCCGATACCGCCACCGATCAGGAACCCGACCGCCGCGCGCCAGCCGCTGATGGCCAGGTGTGTCCAGATCTCGCCGCTGCGTACCAGATTGACCCCGGCCTCGATCACCGCCACCGGTGCCGGCAGGATCCGTGTGGACAGCCAGCCGGCCGAGACCGACAGCTGCCACACCGCCAGCAACAGCAGCGGCACCGCCCAGGGCGCCAGGTTGTGGATAACTTTCTTCATGGCCGCCTCAGCTCTGGGATGCGGCTTTGGGAAGGATATCGTTGGCGACCATTTCACCGAACGGGCTCACGTAACCACCGCTCTTCGGCAATTGCGGGCGTTCGACGTCCAGGTGCGGGAACAGCAACTCCGCCACGCGGTAGGATTCTTCCAGATGTGGATAACCCGAGAAGATGAACGTATCGATGCCCAGCTCGGCATATTCCTTGACCCGCGCCGCCACGGTAGGACCATCGCCCACCAGCGCTGTGCCGGCACCGCCACGCACCAGGCCGACGCCGGCCCAGAGATTGGGGCTGACCTCCAGCTTGTCGCGACGACCGCCGTGTAGCGCGGCCATGCGTTGCTGCCCCACCGAATCGAAGCGCGCCAAAGAAGCCTGCGCGCGGGCGATGGTGTCGTCGTCCAGATGGGAGATCAGCCGGTTCGCGGCTTGCCAGGCTTCGGCATTGGTTTCCCGTACGATCACATGCAGGCGGATGCCGAAGCGCACGGTACGGCCCAGCTTCGCGGCCTTGGCTCGGACCTGAGCGATTTTTTCCGCAACGGCCTCGGGCGGCTCGCCCCAGGTCAGGACCATTTCCACCTGCTCGGCCGCCAGGTCCTGGGCCGCTTCGGAAGAACCGCCGAAATACAGCGGTGGGCGCGGCTGCTGGATCGGTGGATAGAGCAACTTGGCGCCCTTCACGCTGATGTGCTCGCCGTCGTAATCCACGGTCTCGCCTTCCAGCACCCGGCGCCAGATGCGGGTGAATTCCACCGAAGCCTGGTAGCGCTGCTCGTGGTCGAGGAACAGGCCATCGCCCGCCAGCTCATCCGGGTCGCCGCCGGTGACCAGATTGAATAACGCCCGCCCGCCGGACAACCGGTCCAGCGTCGCAGCCTGGCGCGCCGCCACCGTCGGGGAAATGATTCCGGGGCGAAGGGCAACCAGGAATTTCAGGCGCTGGGTGACCGGAATCAGCGAAGCGGCCACCAGCCAGGAGTCCTCGCAAGAGCGCCCGGTGGGGATCAGCACACCGCCGAAACCCAACCGATCCGCCGCCTGGGCAATCTGTTGCAAGTAGCCGTGGTCGACGGCGCGAGCGCCTTCGGCGGTGCCAAGGTAATGGCCGTCGCCGTGGGTAGGCAGGAACCAGAAAATATTGAGGCTCATGGAGTGGTCTCCTGAAGGGATCGAATTACTGCGCGTTCGCAACCGCCGCTGGCGGCGTCCAGATCACGTCCTTGATGCTCAAGGGCTTGGGAATCAATTTGAGCTGATAGAAGCTGTCGGCGATTTTCTGCTGCGCCGCCGCCACGTCCGGGCTGAGGAACAGCGCCCCGTAGCCTTGGCGCTTGACCGAGGTCAGGGTGATGTCGGCGGGCAGGCCGAGCAGTGGCGACACCTGTCTGGTCACGTCTTCGGGGTTGGCCTTGGACCACTCGCCGACTGCGCGCACTTCGTCCACCAAGGCGGTAATGACCTGTGGATGCTTTTGCGCATAGGGCTTGGTGGCGAGGTAGAACTGATGGTTGTCGACGATGCCTTTGCCATCACGCAGGGTGCGGGCCTGCAATTGTTGTTCGGCGGCGGCCTGGTACGGGTCCCAGATCACCCAGGCGTCGACACTGCCGCGCTCGAATGCGGCGCGGGCATCGGCCGGCGGCAGGAAGACCGTCTGGATGTCGGAATATTCGAGGCCGGCGTCTTCCAGCGCTCGCACCAACAGGTAATGGACGTTGGAACCCTTGTTGAGCGCGACTTTCTTGCCCTTGAGGTCTTGTACCGACTGGATCGGCGAGCCCTTGGGCACCAGGATCGCCTCGCTGTCGGGCGCCGGAGGCTCGTAGGCGACGTAAAGCAAGTCGGCGCCGGCCGCCTGGGCAAACACCGGCGGGGTTTCACCGGTCACGCCGAAGTCGATCGAGCCGACGTTCAGGCCTTCCAGCAATTGCGGACCGCCGGGAAACTCGGTCCATTGCACGTCCACGCCTTGGGCCGCGAGGCGTTTTTCCAGAGTGCCCTTGGCCTTGAGTAGCACCAGGGTGCCGTATTTCTGATAACCGATCCGCAAGGTCTCGGCTTGAGCCTGGATCGTGGCGCCGAAGGACACAGCCGCAGTAAACAGAGCGACCAGCCCGCGACGCAAAATGACAGTGCGCATGGCGCCTCTCCTTTTTGCTGTGGGGTTTTGGCTGCACCTGCTTGGCCGTTGGCGGCTGAGTAAGGTGAGTTGAAACTGGGGTTACAACATTCAGATGCTCCAGCGAGCACTCAACAAACGTTCATTCAAAACGCGGGGGTCCAAGGGCCGGGGCCGGCGGGCCATGGCGCTGAAAAACTGTTCCAGCGCCTCATCCAGGCGCTTCTGCAAGGCCGGCGTCAATTGCGCCTGGGCGCTGCCTTCGCCATAAGCGATCTGGTTGTCCTCGGCGAAGATCCCATGAAGCATCTCCTGCGCCTTGAGCGCCGACAGCACGGGCTTGAGGGCGTAATCCACCGCCAGCATGTGGGCGATGCTGCCGCCGGTAGCCATGGGCAGCACGACTTTGTGGCTCAGGGCGCGTTCGGGCAGCAGGTCCAGCACGGTCTTCAGCGCACCGGAAAACGAGGCCTTGTACACCGGCGTTGCGATCAGCAGACCGTCGGCGTTCTCGATCTGCTGGAGCAGGTCGATGATCTTCGGGCTGTCGAAACGCGCATGCAGCAGGTCTTCAGCCGGAAAATCGCGCACCTGATAACTCACCACTTCCACACCTTGCTGCTGCAACCAGCGTTGCGAACGCTCCAGCAGCACCCCGGAACGGGATCGCTGGCTGGGACTGCCACCGAGTGAGACGACCAACATGCCAACCATTCCTTAAATGTCACGTGCGATTCGCGGTGGGCGATCTCGCTGTATGGAGCCAACCATAACAGCCGACTTATATATCTTTAAATCATATTTATTCATTTGGTTATTCGATACAGAGATATGCCGTCAACTTTCCTGAGCGCAAAAAAAGGCCGTCGAAACGGCCGAAAACCCTTGTGCACAGAAAAGACCAACCTGTGGGAGCGAGCTTGCTCGCGATGGCGTTGGATCTGCAGCGTCGATGTCGACTGTTTCACCGCCATCGCGAGCAAGCTCGCTCCCGCAGGTTCAGGTTTTGTATTAACGATTCGGTTGCGGTGTCAGGCGCAGATAGGGCTTCACCGCCCGATAGCCTTTGGGGAAGCGCCGCTTGATCTCTTCTTCATCCTTGAGCGAGGGCACGATCACTACTTCGTCACCGTCCTGCCAGTTGGCCGGGGTGGCGACTTTGTGGTTGTCGGTCAGTTGCAAGGAATCGATCACCCGCAGGATCTCGTTGAAATTGCGGCCCGTACTGGCCGGGTAGGTGATGGTCAGGCGGACCCTCTTGTTCGGGTCGATCACGAACAGCGAGCGCACGGTCAAGGTATCGCTGGCATTTGGATGGATCAGGTCGTACAGGTCCGACACCTTGCGATCGGCATCGGCCAGGATCGGGAAATTGACCACGGTGTTCTGGGTCTCGTTGATGTCCTCGATCCACTTGTGATGGGAATCCACCGGATCCACCGAGAGGGCAATCGCCTTGACGCCGCGCCTGGCGAACTCATCCTTGAGCTTGGCGGTGAATCCCAGTTCGGTGGTGCACACCGGCGTGAAGTCCGCCGGATGAGAGAACAGCACGCCCCAGCTATCGCCGAGCCATTCGTGGAAACGGATTTTGCCGACACTGGAATCCTGTTCGAAATCAGGGGCGATGTCGCCGAGTCTGAGGCTCATGGTGCGGCTCCTTGTGAGGTGTTGTGGAACCTGACTGTGCCTCGGTTCTGGTCCTTTTAAAAAGAATAAATATTGATCTGGCTAGAACTATTAAGAATATAAAAAACTGTTCACTGGCGCTGACCTATCTAATGGGCCGAAGATCCGCGACGAGGTTCGAGAAGGCCTCGAGTTGCTGAAAAGAGGAGTCGTTTCGAGAAAGGCTACAGGGGTGGGCCTGACTCGAAAACGTAAAGCCCCGCCAGGCATGTTGCCGGGCGGGGCTTTTTTTCGTTTCAACATTTCCTGACATGCCTATCAAATTGTTGACCCGATGCCGGAACGAGCGGCTAGGATAGGCGGCATGGACATTCAAGCGTTGTTGATTCATCTGCAGGATCAATTACCCGACTTGTTGGCGGTGTATCTGTTTGGCAGCCATGCGCAAGGAACCGCAGGCCCCGATAGCGATGTCGATATGGCCGTGCTCGTATCCGGCGAAATAGACCCGATGCGGTTATGGCAGATTGCAGGAGATATGGCGGATATAGCCAACGTTCCGGTGGATCTGATCGATCTGCGTGCGACAACCACCGTGATGCAGTACCAGATCGTGACTCGAGGCCAGCGATTGTGGGCCAGGGACGTACAGGCCGGGTTATACGAGAGTTTCATCCTCAGCGAAAAAACCGCCTTCGACGCAGCACGAGCAGGCTTGCTCAAGGATATTCAGGAAAAAGGCTCCGTGTATGGCCGATGATGTACTGATCAACAAAGCAGCGAGTATTGAACGCTGCGTCGCCAGGGTGAGGGAGGAGTACGAGAAGAACCCTGCCACCTTCGCCACGGACCTCACCCGCCAGGATTCGGCGGTTCTAAATATCCAGCGGGCCTGTGAAGCGGCGCTGGACATGGGGCAACATCTGATTCGACGCGAACGCCTGGGCGTCCCGCAAAGTGCCCGGGACGTGTTCGAGTTGCTTTATCAAGCTGGCTGGATCGCCGAAGACCTGGTGAAAAACCTGAAGAATATAGTGGGTTTCAGAAATATCGCTGTGCATGACTACCAAGCACTGCAACTGCCCATCCTGATCGCCATCATTACCCGGCACCTGGGCGATTTCCTGGCGTTCAGCGCGTGCATACTGCGTAAGGACTCGACAGAGACCGCCGTCTGACACCGAAAACCTAAAAGCCCCGCCGGGCATGTCGCCGGGCGGGGCTTTTTTGGGTTCTACGCCTTACATAAAGTTGTAGGTGTAGTTGAAGATCAGACGGGTCTGATCCTGGCTTTCGCCTGCACCGCTGCTACGATAGGTACCCTGACGAAGGGTGGTACCGAAGCCTTTCAATGCGCCTTGCTGGATTACGTAATCCACACGCATGTCGCGTTCCCACTCGGAGTAATCGCTGCCACCCGCGGTGGCGGATTTGACGTCGTCACCACGCAGGTAGGCAACCGAGGCTTTCAGGCCTGGTACGCCCAAGGAAGCGAAGTCGTAGGAGTATTGACCGAAGGTGGTGTTTTCACCGGCACGGACAAACCCGTTGATCATGCTGTCGGTGAACAGGTAGAAGCTCGCGCCACCGGCACCTTCTGGGCGTCCGTTGCCGTTAACGACGTTGCCTTGGTTCAGGTATACGAAGCCGCCGTCATCACCGACTTGCTGGTGACCCAGCAGGAAGGCGCTGCCGCCGAGGGTATAAGTGAACATGGCGCTCCAGGTCTTGTTATCGACCTCGCCCGGGGTCTTGGCATAGCCATTGTTGTTGTTGAACCGGTATCCCGCATCGCCGTTACGACCATCCGAACTGCTGTCGAAGTAACGCAGGTCGGTCTTGAAGGATTGGCCTTCGCTGATCGGGAAAACGTGTACGGCGCCCAGGAAGTGCTGTTTGTAATAGTCTTGCAGGTTGGCGTAGTAATACTGCAGGGTCAGGTCTTTGGTGACTTTCCAGTCAGCACCGGCAAAACGGAACTGGTTGCTGTCCTCGGTACCGCCTGCCACTGCCAGACCGGTGCTGTTGCTCGAAGCACGACCAGTGGCATGTTCCAACTGACCGGCGTTGAAGGTCACATTGTCGATTTCCTTGGAGGTGATGGTGCCACCTTCAAAGGTCTGTGGCAGCAGACGGCTGTCGTTGGCCACCAGGATCGGCAGGTTAGGCTGCAGTGCGCCACCCAGGTGAGCCTCGGTCTTGGAGAAAAGCGCCTTCACGTTACCCGACAAACGGCTCCAATCATGGACTGCCGAACCATCGGTGTCGCTTGGCATGTAGGAGCCATTATTGCGCCCCCTCCCACCATCGAGACGAATGCCAACCAACGCCTGAGCGTCGATACCGAAACCAACGACGCCTTGGGTGAAGCCCGACTTGTAGTCGAACTTGAGGCCGGTGCCCGTTTCGCGCAGGTCTTCGGCGCCGTCGTGGTTATCGTTATTGAAATACAGCGTGCGGGAACTGACAGACGCCTTGCTGTCTTCGATGAAACCGGCGGCGCCTGCCTGCTGCGCCAATACCCCAACGGCCACAGCCAGGGCCAAGGTGGACTTGTTCATGCTTCGCTCCTCTCGTTTTCTAATTCTTGTGTTTCTTTGGTTCCGGGTCGAATGCCCTGAATCCGCGGATGCGCGATTAGCGCCAGACTGTGACTGGCAAGTCAATCGTAACCATTTGTGATTACGACCATGGTCTAACCCCGCGATACCGGCCGGAAGAATAATGGATTCTTTATAATTCCAAAAAGAATTGTTTCCATAGTTTTCAGATTATTTTGAAATATAGCTGCCATCAAAGCATCGTCAAACTGAGATATGGATATCGGCCAGGCCGCGGATTGCTGAACGGTCCTTTCGTCGGCAGTTTTTCAGCCCGAGGAACGCTCTATCTCATGGGCTGCGGCGGGGCTCGGCGCTCACGCTTGCGGAGCGCAGTTGCTGCTGGCTGCAATCTTCAGGCTTCGTCCACCGACAATTCATTGTCTGAAGTCAAAAAGAGCAGCCAGGCGCACGGCTACGGGGAATGAAAGCTACAACGGCTTCTCGAAGATCTTCGAGTTGCGCTGGTAGTTATAGAGCGAGGCCCGCGCCGCCGGCAGCCGGTCGACGCTGCTGGGCTCGAAGCCTCGCTCACGGAACCAGTGGGCAGTGCGGGTGGTGAGTACAAACAAGGTCTTGAGTCCCTGGGCGCGGGCACGGGTCTCGATCCGCTCAAGCAATTCATCGCCCCGGCCACCGTGGCGGTATTCCGGGTTCACCGCCAGGCACGCCAGCTCGCCGGCATCCGAATCGGCGATCTGGTACAACGCCGCGCAGGCGATGATCATGCCTTCGCGCTCCACCACGCTGAACTGTTCGATCTCACGCTCCAGCACTTCCCTGGAGCGACGCACCAGGATCCCCTGCTCCTCCAGCGGGCTGATCAGGTCCAGCAAGCCACCGACATCTTCGATGGCCGCCTCGCGAACGACTTCGAACTGTTCCTGGGCTACCAGCGTGCCGCTGCCGTCGCGCGTGAACAGCTCGGCCAGCAGGGCACCGTCCTCGGCATAGCTGACGATATGACTGCGGGCCACACCACCACGGCAAGCCTGGGCCGCGGCGTCCAGCAGCTCGGCCTGATAGTCGCTGCCCAGGCGCTGGATGTGGGCTGGAACCTGCTGCGGACGCAATTCGCGCACCAGCCGGCCGTCTTCGCCGATTAACCCCTGCTCGGCGCCGAACAGCAGCAACTTGTCGGCCGCCAGGTCGATGGCCGCCCGGGTGGCGACGTCTTCGCAGGCCAGATTGAAAATCTCACCGGTGGGCGAATAGCCCAGAGGCGACAGCAGCACGATGGAACGCTCGTCCAGCAGGCGGTTGATGCCCTTGCGATCGACCCGACGCACCTCTCCGGTGTGGTGGTAATCCACGCCCTCCAGCACGCCGATGGGCCGTGCGGTGACCAGATTGCCGCTGGCTACCCGCAACCGCGAGCCCTGCATGGGCGAAGACGCCATGTCCATCGACAGGCGCGCCTCGATGGCGATGCGCAGTTGACCAACCGCGTCGATCACACACTCAAGCGTCGCCGCATCGGTGATGCGCATGCCGTGATGGTAATGAGGGGTCAGGCCTCGCGCGGCCAGGCGGGCCTCGATCTGCGGGCGTGAACCATGGACCAGCACCAGCCGTACGCCGAGGCTGTGCAACAGCACCAGGTCATGGACGATGTTGCCGAAATTGGGATGCTCCACCCCATCGCCGGGGAGCATGACGATGAAGGTGCAGTCGCGGTGGGCATTGATGTAGGGCGAAGCGTGACGAAGCCAATTGACGTATTCGGGCATGAACCTGAGCCTGTAATAAATAACAGCCGAAAAAAGACGGAACAGAACGCACAGCGGGCTGGTGGTTATCGTCGGAACAGGCTTGGCGACACGCGCGCTCTCCTCATGAATACGGGCCCGCGAGGGGGCGATTTAGTCAGCCGTGGCCGGCGTCAGGCAATAATGTCCGATCAGTTGCCGCAACAACTGCACGGTAGGTTGTATACGTGACATTTCGAGGTACTCACCCGGTTGGTGGGCACAAGCGATATCACCGGGGCCGAGCACCAGGGTTTCGCAGCCAAGGCGCTGAAGATAAGGCGCTTCGGTGCCAAACGCCACTGCTTCGGCACGGTAGCCGGTCAGTCGTTCGGCCACGCGCACCAGCTCGCAGTCCTCGGGCTGCTCGAACGGCGGCGCTTCAGGGAACAGCGGCGCATAGTCGATCCTGACCTTATGACGCTCGGCGATGGGGTCGAGCTTTTGCTGGATGGCCGCTCGCAGCATCTGCGGGTCCATGCCGGGCAAGGGTCGCAGGTCGAATTCCATGGAGCACTGGCCGCAGATCCGGTTGGGGTTGTCGCCGCCATGGATACAGCCGAAGTTCAGGGTCGGCTGTGGCACCGTGAACTGGGGATTGCGGAATTCCCGCTGCCATTGCAGACGCAGGCCGCGCAATTCGCCCATGGCGTCGTGCATGGCTTCGAGGGCGCTGTGACCCAGGCTTGGATCGGATGAATGGCCGCTGCGCCCGAGGATGTCGATGCGCTCCATCATCACGCCTTTGTGCAGGCGGATCGGTCGCAGGCCGGTCGGCTCACCGATGATCGCTGCGCGCCCCAATGGCCGTCCGGCATCGGCCAGCGCCCGGGCGCCGGCCATGGAGCTTTCTTCGTCGCAGGTGGCGAGAATCAACAAAGGTTGCTTGAACGGTTGCTCCAGCAGAGGCCTGAGCGCTTCGATGGCCAGGGCAAAGAAGCCTTTCATGTCACAGCTGCCGAGACCCACCCAGCGATTCTCGACCTCGGTGAGCTTCAGCGGATCGGTCTGCCACAGCCCACCGTCGAACGGGACCGTATCGCTGTGGCCGGCCAGCACCAGCCCTCCGGGACCGCTGCCGTACGTTGCCAGCAGATTGAACTTGCCGGGGCTGACCTGCTGGATATCGCAGAGGAAACCGAGGTCCCCGAGCCAGGCTGCCAGCAGTTCGATCACGGCACGGTTGGACTGGTCCAGCGCCGGCTGGGTACAACTGACCGAAGGCGTGGCGATCAGCGCAGCGAACTGATCTTTCATGGACGGCAAAGGCATCGCTGACTCCGGGCTTACGATTTGGCGTTCATCATAGAACCATCCGGCGCAAGGAAGAAACCGTCGCGGCACGTAGGACGAATGACTCCTGTACACTGCACGACCTTGGCAGCCACACCCTTCCCGGCTGCGCACCCCGATCCCTGGATTTTCCGGCCATGCAGAAAGAAACCGAAATCAAACTCCGCGTCAGCCGCGAGACCCTGGCAGCCCTGCGCGAGCACCCGCTACTGAAAAAACGCAACAAAAGTGGCTGGGAACGCCACGAATTGATGAACCAGTACTTCGACACGCCGGAGCGTGACCTGGCCCGAGCCAAGGTCGCCCTGCGCCTACGTCGCGACGGTGAGGAGGTGATCCAGACCCTCAAGACCCGCGGCCAGAGCATTGCCGGCCTGTCCGAGCGCAACGAATACGACTGGCACCTGCCCAAGGCCAGGCTCGACCTGAAGAAACTCGACGGCGAATGCTGGCCCGAGGTCCTGGCGGACCTGGACAAGAAAACCCTCAAGGCTATCTTCACCACTGACTTCGTTCGCGAACGCGCGGAAATCGCCTGGGGCCGGGGCAAAAGCAAGGTGGTCATCGAAGCCGCACTCGACCTGGGCCATGTGGTGGTCGGCAAGCAGAAGGAAGAGATCTGCGAGCTCGAACTGGAACTGCGCGAAGGCGATCCCGCCGCCCTGCTGGAACTGGCCGCCGAACTGGCCGAGACCCTGCCCCTGATGCCTTGCGACATCAGCAAGGCCGAGCGCGGCTATCGTCTGCATGACGCGGCCAGCTATGCCCTGAGCCTGCCGGCGCCGCAACTGGTCGCTGAAATGCCGCTGGACGATGCCTTCGCCGCGCTGAGCTGGCACCTGCTGGGCAGCAGCCAGCGTCTGGCCGAGCAATACCGCTTCAACGGCCATTGGCGCCTTTTGCAGGACTGGGTGGAGAACCTCGTCGAACTGCGCGCCCTGCTCAGCAGCCTCGGCCAGGCCGCCCCGCGCCAATCGACCCATGACTTGCGCATTGCCCTGGATGCATTGCTGGAAGACTGGCGCCCGCTCGTCCAGGCCGGCCTGGACGATGAGGACGTGCGCAAGGCGGCACCGGAGCAGTTCCTCGAAGAGCTGCAGGATCCACGCTGGGGCCTGTTCTCCCTCAATACCTCGCGCTGGCTGCTGGCCCGCAGTTGGGCCGTCGAGCGCAACACCCGTGGCAACCGCCAGGGCGCGGCGCAACTGGGCAGTTGGCTGCCGCGCCTGCTGTGCGAGGAAGCAACCTCCCTGCAATTGCAACGCTACCAGCAGCAGCCGGAAGACCTCGCCGAGCAATTGCCGCGTATCGAACGCATCCAGGTCTGGCTGCACCACGCCCGCCAGGTGCTGGACGTCCCGGAAATGGACCGTCTCTATGGCGAGCTGAACAAACTGGCGCAACTGGCCAACGCACCGATTACCGACGAAGCCCTGGACGCGCGCAAACACCAGGCGATTGCGGTGTATCAGAATCGGGCTTGGAAGACTTTGTTGCGCCTGTAATACCGCCATCGCGAGCAGGGCTCGCTCCCACAGGGTTTGGACGGTGTCGCGACTACTGCGACTCACCCGGAACAACCTGTGGGAGCGCCTGCTCGCGATGAGGCCCACAGACCCTCCACCGAAATCAGCGCATTACCGGCAGACTCGTCGTGGACTTGATCTCCGAAAGCGCCACGATGGAATTCACTTCCTGGATTCCCGGCACCATCGACAGCTTTTCGAAAAAGAAACGCTCATACGCCTCGATGTCCGCTGTGACGATGCGCAGCAGGAAGTCCACCGCTCCCATCAACACGTAGCACTCCAGCACTTCGGGAAAGCCGCGGATCGCCTCGGTGAACTCGGTGAAATTCGAACGACCGTGGGCGTTGAGTTTGATTTCGGCGAAGATCTGCGTGTCAAGGCCGATCTTCTTGCGATCCAGCAGCGTCACCTGGCTGCGGATAATCCCCTCTTCCTTCATCCGCTGGATCCGGCGCCAGCACGGCGACTGGGACAAGCCCACCCGCTCGGCGATCTGGGCACTGGACAGCGAGGCGTCCTCTTGAAGCAGCGCCAGTATCCTACGGTCGTAACTGTCCAGCTCGCTCTGCATAAAAAAGTCCGCTATCAAGATATTGTCGAATTATTCCATTCGTATAATTCCTAACAGCGGGAATATTAGACAGAAAAAACCGCTTCACCCATGTAAATATTTCTCCCGAAACCCAGGAGAAAATCCATGCCTTCATTCGAAGCTGTCACGGCGGCCCCGGCCCGTGCCGATGCCTGGCACCCCAGCCACCCCCACTGCCACGTGCAGTACCGCCTGCTGGCGGAAACCGAACCGGACCTGTTGTGTCGGGCGTTGAACCTGTTTGCCCTACAGGGCCTGATCCCACAGCGGCTTCACGTCGAGCGCCAGGACGATTTGCTGTCCATGGATATCGTGGTGGGCGGACTGAGCTGGCACCGTGCCCAAGTGCTCGCTGAAAAATTACGTAACCTGATCAGCGTGTTTTCGGTGGAGCTGCAAGAGGCTGATATCGCGCGGGCAGCGCCGGTCCTGGCGGTGGGTTGAGCGGTCGCAGGCAAGAATTCGTAACGCATTGGTCGGGTAGTGGCCCAACGGTCTACGGTGTCGGGACTATGCTTTTGCAGACCGAGCGATGACGCCGAGGCGTCTGAATCGCGGCTTTGCTGCAACTGTCCAATAGGAACCCAAATGTCCACCAAACACGCCACTCAGGACCGCTGGCTGGACCTCAACGATCTGCTCCGCCAACTGGTCGCCCAAGGCATCATCGACCAGGATGCGGCTGAAACCGCGCTGAACGCCCGTCGGCGCCATAGCGCCAACAGCCAGTTGCATCCACTGGAATTCATCGCCAACCAGCATCTGGACGATCTCAGCCGACCCGGCAAACGCCTGGACCTGGAAAGCCTGACGCTGTGGCTGTCCCAGCAGGCCGGCCAGCCCTACATGCGCATCGACCCGCTGAAGATCAACGTCGCGGCCGTGACCCCGCTGATGTCCTACGCCTTTGCCCAACGCCACAAAATCCTCGCGGTAGCGGTCGATCGTGATTCGGTCACCGTTGCCAGTGCCCAGCCCTATGTCAGCAGCTGGGAAGCCGACCTGACCCACGTGCTCAAGCTGCCGGTCAACCGGGTGGTCGCCAACCCGGTGGACATCCAGCGCCTGAGCGTGGAGTTCTACCGCCTGGCCAAATCGGTCAGCGGTGCCACCACGGTCGACCAGCAGCCGAGCAACCTGAGCAATTTCGAACAATTGCTCAACCTCGGCGCCAGCGACCAGGAGCCCGACGCCAACGATGCGCACATCGTCAATATCGTCGATTGGCTGTTCCAGTACGCTTTCCAGCAACGGGCCAGCGATATCCACATCGAGCCGCGCCGCGAGCAGGGCACCGTGCGGTTTCGCATCGACGGCGTGCTGCACACGGTCTACCAGTTCCCGCCGCAAGTCACGATGGCGATCATCAGTCGTCTGAAGAACCTCGGACGGATGAACGTCGCGGAGAAGCGCAAGCCTCAGGATGGCCGGGTCAAGACCAAGACCCCGGAGGGCGGTGAAGTGGAATTGCGCCTGTCGACATTGCCCACGGCGTTCGGCGAAAAGATGGTCATGCGGATCTTCGACCCGGAAGTTTTACTCAAGGATTTCGACCAGCTCGGCTTCTCCGCCGACGACCTGCGCCGCTGGCAGGACATGACGCGCCAGCCCAACGGCATCGTGCTGGTGACCGGGCCCACCGGTTCGGGCAAGACCACCACCCTCTACACCACCCTGAAGAAACTGGCGACGCCGGAGGTCAACCTCTGCACCATCGAGGACCCGATTGAAATGGTCGAGGCGTCCTTCAACCAGATGCAGGTCCAGCACAACATCGACCTGAACTTCGCCGCCGGCGTGCGGGCACTGATGCGGCAAGACCCGGACATCATCATGATCGGCGAGATCCGTGACCTGGAGACCGCTGAAATGGCGATCCAGGCAGCACTGACCGGGCACCTGGTGCTCTCCACGCTGCACACCAACGATGCACCGAGCGCCATCAGCCGCCTGCTGGAGCTTGGCGTGCCCCATTACCTGATCAAGGCCACGGTACTGGGCATCATGGCTCAGCGCCTGGTGCGCACGCTGTGTCCCCACTGCAAGAGCCCGCTGACACTGGAGGAAGACGACTGGCAGACCCTGACCCGCCCGTGGCAGGCGCCTTTGCCGAGCAATGCCCAACAGGCGGTCGGTTGCCTGGAATGTCGCGACACCGGTTACCGTGGCCGTGCCGGGGTCTATGAAATCCTGCAACTGACCGACAGCGTCAAGGCGCTGATCCATCCGGATACCGACCTGCTGGCAGTGCGGCGCCAGGCGTTCAAGGAAGGCATGCGCAGCCTGCGGCTGTCCGGCGCGCAGAAGGTCGCCGCCGGGCTCACGACGGTTGAAGAGGTGCTACGGGTAACGCCCCAGAGCGAGCAGAGGTAAAAATTGCTCCCACCCGACAACGGATGGAAAGGTCCTTGTAAACAAACCGGAGAGAACCCAAGCGAAGATAATGGCCGATTGCCCTACACTCAGGATCACGAGTCATCAACCGAACAAGGTACAGTCATGCAAATCGGCAGCGTACTTTTATTATTCGTCGCCCTGGTGGTCGCCATCCTGCTCATGGGCTTCAAGGTCGTACCCCAGGGCTATCAATGGACCGTCGAACGCTTCGGGCGCTACACCAACACGCTCAAGCCCGGCCTGAACATCATCATCCCGGTGATGGACCGCATTGGTCGCAAGATGAACGTGATGGAAAGCGTGCTGGACATCCCGCCGCAAGAAGTCATCACCTCCGACAACGCCACGGTGCAAATCGATGCCGTGTGCTTTTTCCAGGTGGTCAACACGGCCCAGGCTGCCTATGAGGTCAACAACCTCGAACATGCCATCCGCAACCTGCTGCAGACCAATATCCGGACCGTGCTCGGTTCGATGGAACTGGATGCGATGTTGAGCCAGCGCGATGCCATCAACGAAAAACTGTTGCGGACCATCGACGAAGCCACCGCACCGTGGGGCATCAAAATCACTCGGATCGAGATCAAGGACATCAGCCCACCGGCTGACCTGATGGCCGCGATGTCGGGGCAGATGAAAGCCGAACGGATCAAGCGCGCCCAGATCCTGGAGGCCGAGGGGCTGCGCGCCTCGGCGATCCTCACCGCCGAAGGCAAGAAGCAGGCGCAGATTCTCGAAGCCGAAGGCAGCCGCCAGGCCGCATTCCTGGAGTCCGAGGCCCGTGAGCGCCAGGCCGCGGCCGAAGCGCTCGCCACCAAAGTGGTGTCCGAGGCGATTGCCCAGGGTAACGTCCAGGCGGTGAACTACTTCGTCGCGCAGAAATACGTCGACGCCTTGGGCCGCCTGGCCTCGGCCAACAACAGCAAGGTGATCCTGATGCCGCTGGAAGCCAGCCAGGTGATCGGTGCGGTCGGTGGCATCGGCGAGATCGTCAAGGCCACCTTCGACAGCAAGAAAGCCTGAGGCCCGCCCATGTGGTCTTTCCTGCAACACCTGTCGTATTGGGACTGGCTGGCGCTGGGCGTCATTTTGCTGATCCTGGAAGTATTCGGTGCCGGTGGATACCTGCTGTGGATTGGCATGGCCGCTGCAGCCGTAGGCGTGCTGACCTTCCTTGTCCCGCAACTGTCATGGGAGCTTCAGTTCCTGTTGTTCGGCCTGTTCGCCATGGCGACAGCGCTGTACTGGTGGCGCCGCCAGCACAGCGCTGTACGTGAAAGCGACCAGCCGCTCCTGAACCTGCGCGGGCAGGAGCTGATCGGCAAGACATTCCAGGTACACGAAGCCATCGTCGATGGACGGGGCAAGATCAAGGTCGCCGACGGAGTGTGGTTGGTAAAGGGCCCTGAAGCGCCCGTGGGCACACGGGTCAGGGTGGTTGCACAGGAAGGCGCGGTATTGCGGGTGGAACGCCATGACTGATGGGTCATGGAACTGAACCGGGTAGCCGACGCTCAAAATGAGTAGTTAACCCAGTGGAGTCACCTATCATGCGTCTCAAACTTGCTGTCGCCACCCTGGCCTTGCTGTCGCTTCCCGTTGGCTCGGCAATGGCCGACACGTTTTGGCGTAACGTCATTTCGTCCGGTGCGACCACCGGTTCGACCTACCTGACCTTCAAGGATCACAAGCTGATCGTCGCCGCCCAGGACGACGCCGGCAGCTTCGTCGCCAGTGACGGCGGCATCCGTGGCCCTTACCTGGAAGCCGCGATGCAGAAAGTCCGCGCCGACAACCCAGGCCTGCAAGCCACCGACATGGAACTGGCCAACGCGATCCTGGCGAAAAACGCCGTCGCTCAGGACTGATTTCCAGTCGATGGAAAAAATGCCGCTCGATTGAGCGGCATTTTTTTGCCTGCAACTCCCACAAGCCTGTACCCAGCCCCTTGTGGGAGCGAGCTTGCTCCGGGCGGCGATCCGACGATAGCGCCGGATCAGTCACATTAGGGTTGACTGACACACCGCAATCGCGAGCAGGCTCGCTCCCACAAGTGCAAGGGCTTATTCGCCGATGGCAGCCTTGTAGCCCGCGGCATCCAGCAGCTTGGCCAGGTCGGCCTGGGCGTTGGAAGGCTTGAGCTTGAAGATCCAGGCGCCGTAGGGATCGGAATTCAACAGCTCGGGCGAACCGCCCAGCTCTTCGTTGACCGCAATCACTTCGCCAGCAATAGGCGAATAGATATCGGAAGCCGCCTTGACCGACTCAACCACACCCGCTTGAGCGCCCGCTTCAAACACATTGCCCACTTCGGTCAGCTCGACGAATACCACATCACCCAAAGCTTCCTGCGCGTGGTCGCTGATGCCTACGGTGACGGTACCGTCAGCCTCCACTTTTGCCCACTCGTGGCTTTCGGCGAAACGCAGTTCGGCAGGGATATCGCTCATATTCTGTGTCCTCAAGAAAAGTGTCAGCGGCCAGCCACCTGCCGCAAAAAAGTTAGATCAGGGTTTTGCCATGGCGCACGAAGGTCGGCCTGACCACTCGCACCGGGTACCACTTGCCACGAATTTCTACCTCGGCACGGTCAGCGGTCGCCATCGGAACGCGTGCCAGGGCGATCGACTTGCTAAGCGTAGGAGAAAAACTACCACTGGTGATCTCTCCTTCGCCAACATTGGCGATACGGACTACCTGATGGGCGCGCAGGACGCCGCGCTCCTCCAGCACCAGGCCGACCAGCTTGTGTTGCACACCGGCCGCCAGCTCGGCCTCCAGCGCAGGGCGGCCGATGAACTGACGACTTGCCGGCTCCCAGGCGATGCTCCAGGCCATGTTCGAAGCCAGCGGCGAAACGTCCTGGTGGATGTCCTGGCCGTAGAGATTCATGCCCGCCTCCAGGCGCAACGTGTCGCGGGCGCCGAGGCCGATGGGAGAAATGCCGGCGCCCACCAGGTCGTTGAAGAAACTCGGGGCTTCGTGGGCGGGCAGGACGATCTCCAGGCCATCTTCGCCGGTGTAGCCGGTACGGGCGATGAACCAATCGCCATCGGCGCGCCCTTCGAAAGGCTTGAGCTGCTGGATCAACTGGCCGCGGGACTGGCTGACCAGTTCGGCAATCTTCTGCCGGGCCTGAGGACCCTGGATCGCCAGCATCGCCAGCTCGGGGCGCTCGTGCAGTTGCACGGCGTACTCGCCGACCTGCGCCTGCATCCAGGCCAAGTCCTGATCACGGGTCGAGGCATTGAAGACCAGCCGATAGCCGTCGTCGACCCGGTAGATGATCATGTCATCGACGATGCCGCCGCGTTCATTGAGCATGGCGCTGTACAAGGCACGTCCCGTGTCTTGCAAGCGGTCGACGTCGTTGGCCAGCAGGCGTTGTAGCCAGGCCTTGGCCTGGGCGCCGGTGACGTCGATCACGGTCATGTGGGATACATCGAACACACCACAGTCGCGTCGCACCTGATGGTGTTCCTCGACCTGCGAGCCATAATGCAGAGGCATATCCCAACCGCCAAAATCGACCATCTTCGCGCCGAGTGCGAGATGAAGGTCATACAGAGGCGTACGCAGTCCCATGGGTTTCTCCTTCCGGGCTTGGCGAAGGCGGGGCCGTCCGACAGACGGACCGCACCGAATGCCGCGCATTGTAGCCGCACGATGTAGGACTGGCACCTAAGTGTTTGGGTGCGCAGAACGTCTGATCAATCCGATGACCGGCAGCAATCCCACCAGGACCAGCGTCAACGCCGGTAGCGCGGCCCGGGCCCACTCCCCTTCGCTGGTCATTTCGAAGATTCTCACCGCCAGCGTGTCCCAGCCGAATGGACGCATCAGCAAAGTGGCGGGCATTTCCTTGAGCACATCGACAAACACCAGCAACGCCGCGCTCAACGTGCCGGGCAACAGCAACGGTAAATACACTTTGAAAAACAATCGCGGCCCACTGACCCCGAGGCTCCGTGCAGCCTCGGGCAGCGACGGGCGGATGCGCGCCAGGCTGCTTTCCAACGGACCGTAGGCCACGGCCATAAAGCGCACCAGATAGGTCAGCAGCAATGCCGACAGGCTGCCCAGCAACAACGGCTTGCCCGCACCGCCGAACAGGGTCGACAGCGGGATCACCAGCTCGCGGTCCAGGTAGCTGAACGCAAGCATGATCGACACCGCCAGTACCGAACCGGGCAAGGCATATCCCAGGTTCGCCAGGCCCACCGCGGCGCGGATCGGACGGGTCGGCGCCAGACGCCGGGCAAACGCCAGCAGCAGGGCGACACAGACCGTGATCAGCGCCGCCAGCCCTCCCAGGTACAGGGTGTGGACGATGAGCCCGGCATAACGTTCATCCAGATCGAAGCGACCGCGCTGCCAGAACCACACCATCAGTTGCAGCAGGGGAATGACAAACGCACAGGCGAACACCAGCAAGCACCAACCGCTGGCCGCCAACGCCTTGAGGCCGCTTAGCGGATACAGCGCCTTGGCCCGGGGACGTTCGTTGCTGGCGCGCTGGGCACCACGGGCTCGACGCTCGCCATAGAGCACCAGCATCACCGCCAGCAACAGCAGGCTGGCCAGTTGCGCAGCGCTGGAAAGGCTGAAGAAGCCGTACCAGGTCTTGTAGATGGCGGTGGTAAAGGTGTCGAAGTTGAATACCGATACCGCGCCGAAATCCGCCAGGGTTTCCATCAACGCCAACGCCACGCCGGCGCCAATCGCAGGCCGGGCCATCGGCAGGGCCACGCGCCAGAACGCCTGCCACGGCGATTGCCCGAGCACACGGGCCGCCTCCATCAACCCCTTGCCCTGGGCCAGGAACGCCGTGCGCGCCAACAGGTAGACGTAAGGATAAAAGACCAGGACCAGCACCAGGATCACCCCACCCGTGGACCGGACCCTGGGCAGGCGCAGGCCGCTGCCGAACCATTCACGCAGCAGAGTCTGTACAGGACCGGCGAAATCCAGCAGGCCGACGAAGACGAACGCCAACACATAGGCCGGGATCGCAAACGGCAGCATCAACGCCCAGTCGAGCCAACGCCGACCCGGGAATTCACACAGGCTGGTGAGCCAGGCAAGGCTGACCCCCAGCAACGTCACGCCAACCCCCACGCCGAGGATCAGCGTGAGGGTATTGCCCAGCAGCCTGGGCATCTGCGTATCCCAAAGGTGGGACCAGATCTGTTGATCGACGCTTTGCCAGGACAGCAACAGGACGCTCAGGGGCAACAGGACCAATGCGGCGATGGTGAATACCAGCGGGTACCAGCGGCGTTGAACGGTGTGGCTCAAGGGGAATGCTCGTTCAAATGAATGTGCCCGCGCTTGGCGCAGGCACTTGTTTACGACTCAGAATAACCAGTCGCAGGAGCATTGTGGCGAGGGGATTTAGCGCCAGCCGGCGCGATCCATCAGGCGAATGGCCTCGGCCTGGCGCTTGCCGGCCACTTCCACCGGCAAGGTATCAGCCTTGAATGCGCCCCAGGCGGCCACTTCCTTGGACGGCGCCACGTTCGGGTTGGCCGGGAACTCCTGGTTGACGTCGGCGAAGATACTTTGCGCCTCAGGCGTGGTCATCCATTCCACCAGTTTTTTTGCAGCCTCCGGATGCGGGGCATATCGGGTCAGGCCAATGCCCGACAGGTTGATGTGCACGCCCCGATCCGCCTGGTTCGGCCAGAACAGCTTGACCTTCAGGTCCGGATTCTGCTGGTGCAGGCGACCGTAGTAATAGGTGTTGACGATACCGACGTCGCATTGCCCGGCATTGATCGCCTCAAGCAGCGCGGTGTCGTCGGAGAACACGTCGGTGGACAGGTTCTTCACCCAACCCTGGAGGATTTGCTCGGCTTTCTGAGCACCGTGGGTTTCGATCAGGGTCGCGGTCAGGGACTGGTTATAGACCTTCTTGGACGTACGCAGGCACAGGCGGCCTTCCCATGCATCACCGGCCAGGGCTTCGTAGGTGCTCAGCTCGCCCGGCTTGACCCGGTCGGTCGAGTAGGCAATGGTCCGCGCCCGCAGGCTCAGGCCGGTCCAGGCATGGGACGATGCGCGGTATTGAGGCGGGATGTTGGCATCGATCACCGGCGAGGTGAATGGCTGGAGGATTCCCATCTGCTCAGCCTGCCAGAGGTTCCCGGCATCGACGGTGAGCAGCAGGTCGGCGGTGGCGTTTTCGCCTTCGGCCTTGATCCGCTGCATCAGCGGGGCTTCCTTGTCGGTGATGAACTTCACCGCTACGCCGGTCTTGCGGGTGTAGGCATCGAAGACCGGTTTGATCAGTTCATCGATACGTGAGGAATAGACCACAACCTCGTCGGCGGCCTGGGCGACCGTGGAGCCGATCAAGGTCAGGGCGAGGGCGGACAGCAGGCGCTTGGGTGCCAACATGGGAGCGGTCTCTCGGAACTGTGAAAGTGCGCAAATGATAAGGACTCACATTTGGCTTCTCAATCGAACAGTGGGTGGAGACATTTCCAAATGTTGCGATAAGGGTACGGCGTGGTAATCGGGGGGATCCCATCGCGAGCAGGCTCGCTCCCACAGGGCTCTCTGTCGGGCCACAGATTATGTGTTCGCTGAAGACCCACTGTGGGAGCGAGCCTGCTCGCGATGAGGCCATAAGCCCCCACCCCACATCTCAGGCCTTGGCCAGCTCCGGCAGATCCCCGATCAACCCCAGCGCCTCGCGCACGAACAGTGCCTTGGCTTCAGGCATGCGATCCACCAGCTTTAACCCGGTGTTGCGCAGCCAGCGCACCGGCAACGGATCGGCCTGGAACAATCGCTCGAACCCTTCCATCGCCGCCATCAGCGCCAGGTTATGCGGCATGCGGCGCCGCTCGTAGCGGCTCAACACCTTGACGCCCGCCAGACGTTCGCCCCGCCCGGCCGCCTGCAACAGCACTTCAGCCAGCACGGCGGCGTCGAGGAAACCCAGGTTCACGCCCTGCCCGGCCAACGGGTGGATGGTATGGGCCGCATCGCCGATCAGCGCCAGCCCTTCGGCCACGTAGCGCTTGGCGTGGCGCTGGCGCAGCGGCACGCACAGGCGCGGGTCGGCAGCCAGGACGCTGCCGAGCCGGCCTTCGAAAGCCCGCTCCAGCTCACCGCAGAATTCAACGTCTTCAAGCGCCATCAAGCGCTGTGCCTCGCTGGGGGTGGTGGACCAGACGATCGAGCACCAATCCTTTTGGCCATCGCGTTCCAACGGCAAGAACGCCAGCGGACCGTTGTCGGTGAAGCGCTGCCAGGCGGTCATTCGATGAGGCTGGGCGCTGCGCACGCTGGTGACGATGGCGTGGTGCAGGTAATCCCATTCACGGGTCGCGACGCCCGTCAGCCGGCGCACGGCGGAATTTGCCCCGTCGGCGGCGATCACCAGCGGTGCCCGCAACGTGCGGCCATCGGCCAGGGTCAACAGCCAGTCGTCGCCGGACCGACGCATCTGTTCCAGCCGCGCATTGGCCAACAGACCGAGGTCGCAGTCATGCAGACGGTCCAGCAAGGCATCCTGCACTACCCGATTCTCGACGATGTGCCCGAGCACATCGGCGTGCAGGCTGGCGGCCGAGAAGTGAATCTGCCCGGTGCCGCTGCCGTCCCAGACGTGCATGTCGGTGTAGGGGCTGGCGCGCCGGGCGGTGATGCCTTCCCACACGCCCAGGCGGTCGAGAATCCGCTGGCTGGCGGTCGACAGCGCACTGACCCGCGGTTCGAACGCGGCCTGGGCATCGAACGGTTTGACGCTCATCCCGCCGCCGTCGAGCAGCAGCACTTGCAAGCCACTGCCCTGCAAGGCCAGCGCCAGGGCGCTGCCGACCATACCGGCGCCGACAATCAGCAGATCTGCACGCAATTCCATGCTTTAAGCCTGTTTTGCTGGCGGCTTCAGCCGCCCATGAAAAGAAAAACCAGCGCCTGATTCAAACATCCGGGCGCGTTCCCAGCCCCATGGCCTGGCGGGCGAACCAGCGCTTGGCCGGCGGCAGCAGGTCGAGGCCCAGCAGGCCGAGGTTGCGGCCCAGGGACACCAACGGCAGCTTGCTGCTGAACAGCCTGGTGACCTGATCGGAGAAGCCCACGGTCAGGGTCTGGTCCAGCCGCTGGCGCTCGCGATAGGCTTGCAGCACGGCGAAATCCCCCGGCTCGCTGTCGCTGTCGAGCAAGGCGTCGGCCAACGCCTGGGCGTCGCGCAGCGACAGGTTGAAGCCTTGCCCGGCGATCGGATGCAGGCTGTGGGCGGCGTTGCCGAGGATTGCCAGGTGGGGACGAACCTGCTCTTCAGCCTCTACCAGCGCCAACGGATACAGATGCCGCACGCCCACTTGCTTCAGCGTACCCAGGCGATAGCCGAACACGCCCTGCAATTCACTGAGGAAACTTCGCTCGTCGAGGGCCGCCAACCGTTGCGCGTCCATGCCCTGGCGGGTCCAGACCAGGGCACAGCGATTTTCCGGCAGCGGCAGGAAGGCCATCGGCCCGTCATCGGTGAAGCGTTCGAAAGCCATTCCGTTGTGAGCTTCGCTGGGCGTGACATTGGCAATCAAAGCGCTCTGGTCGTACGGTCGATTGCGCACGCCGACGCCCAGTTGCTCGCGCAGGCCGGAGCGGCCGCCATCCGCCAGCACGGCAAGTTCGCATTCGAGGGTAGTTTCATCGTCCAGGATCAGGCGATACCCGCCGACCAGCGGCTCCATCCGTGTAACCTGGGCCGGACAGCGCCAACTGACCACCTCTTTGTCCAGGCCCTGCCACAGGCACTGGCCGAGCCAGGCGTTTTCCACGACGTAGCCCAGCGCCGGAACGCCCTCTTCCATGGCCGACAGGCGTGCCGTGGAAAACCGCCCGCGATCGGACACATGAATCTGCTTGATCGGTTCGGCGCGTCGGGAAATCTGTTGCCAGATACCCAGGCGCTGATAGATCTGCCGGGCGCCGTAGGACAGCGCCGAGGATCGCGCATCGTAGCTCGGTTGCCAGGTATCGCCAGGAGCGAAGGGCTCGATCAGCATGATCTTCCAGCCGCGAGCCTTGGCGCCGGCTTGCAGGGCCAAAGCCAGGCTCGCTCCGACCAGGCCACCGCCGATGATCGCCAGGTTGACCCGACTCATGCCGCGTCCGTCCGCGCAGCGGCCATCAGGGCCTCGATTTCGGCGACCGTCTTGGGTACGCCTCGGGTCAGGATTTCACAACCGGTTCGGGTCACTACCACGTCATCCTCGATGCGCACGCCAATGCCGCGCCATTTTTTTGCGACGCTGCGGTTGTTCGGGCTGATGTAGATGCCCGGCTCGACCGTCAGCGTCATGCCGACTTCCAATACCCGCCACTCGCCACCGACCCGGTATTCACCGACGTCATGTACGTCCATGCCCAGCCAGTGCCCGGCGCGGTGCATGTAGAACGCCCGGTAGGCTTCGCTGGCGATCAATTCATCCACCTCGCCTTCGAGCAGCCCCAGGCGCACCAACCCTTCGGTGATGACCCGGACCGTCGCCTCATGGGCCTGGTTCCAGTGCTTGTTGGGCGCAATCTCGGTGAACGCCGCTTCCTGCGCCGCCAGCACCACTTCGTATATCGCCTTCTGTTCCGGCGAAAACCGGCCGTTGACCGGCCAGGTGCGGGTGATATCACTGGCGTAGCAATCGATCTCGCACCCGGCGTCGATCAGGACCAGGTCACCGTCCTTGAGCGGCGCGTCGTTCTGCTGATAGTGCAGGATGCAACTGTTGCGCCCCGCCGCGACGATCGAACCATAGGCCGGCAT
Organism: Pseudomonas sp. SMV71; assembly: GCF_052042015.1. Taxonomy (NCBI): domain Bacteria; kingdom Pseudomonadati; phylum Pseudomonadota; class Gammaproteobacteria; order Pseudomonadales; family Pseudomonadaceae; genus Pseudomonas; species Pseudomonas sp. SMV71. The sequence continues at coordinate 81,246 of NZ_JBKGGU010000012.1, forward strand.
CTTCGCCCCGCCCTTGCGAAACTCATAGTCGAGCTCGGCTTCCAGGCTGAACTCATACAGCCCCGGCCGTGCCGCCTGCATCGCCCGGACATGAGCCTGGGCGGAAATCCGCGCCGCTTCACGCATCACTTTCAATTCTGCCGCAGACTTATACAGGCGCATGTCGTGGAGCAGGTGATCCAGGGCAACGAATTCGTTCGGCGGCTGGGCGCCGAGGTTGGCCTTGGAGCGGATCACGTTGATCCATTCCATGAGGTGCCGGTCGAATTCGGGGTTGCTGCCCATGGCTGAATACACCCGGTCGCGGCCTTCGATCAGGCCCGGCAGGATGTCGTCGATATCGGTGATGGGGAACGCGTCGTCGGCGCCGTAGTCACGGACCGCGCCTTCCTGGCCGGCGCGCAGGCCATCCCACAACTCGCGCTCGGCGTTGCGCTCGCGACAGAACAGGATGTACTCGCCATGGGCCCGGCCGGGCATCAGCACGATGACCGCCTGTGGCTCGGGAAAGCCGCTCAGGTACTGGAAGTCGCTGTCCTGGCGATAGACGTGCTCGACATCGCGGTTGCGAATCGCAACGGCGGCGGCGGGCAGGATTGCGATGCTGTTGGGCTCCATCTGCGCCATCAAGGCCTTGCGGCGACGGCTGTATTCCGATTTCGGGATATGAATCATGGGCAGACGGTGGTCCCTTTCTAGCGATCAGTGCAAGGACGGCTTGGTGGCCGGTTCCGCGGTTTTCCTGGTCTCGGTGAACAGCAGCAACGGCGCGACCCGCAGGTACTCCATCACTTCCATGTAGTCACTCTCGCCATCATCGGATTCTTCCAGGGCGTCCTGGACCTGGGAGATCGCAGCCAGATCCTGCAACACTTCCTTGGCTTCTTCACTCAGCGCGTATTCGCGGCGGGTCAGGCCGAAGCCGGCGAGGAAGCCCTGGCACCATTGGCCCAGCGCAGCGGCACGTTCGGCCAGCGGCGCATCGTCGGTGGGCAGCAGCAAGACGACGGTCATGTCATCGCTGGTCAACTCGCCCTTGACCATTTCCTGCAGGCCGATCAGCGCGTTACGGACGTTGTCCGCCGGCTCGCCTTCCAGCAGCTCGGCAGCGTCGGCCAGCCAGCCGTCGGCATCGAAGCCGGCGCCGGCGCAACTGCGCCCCAGCAACAGGCCGTGCAGTTCGGCGGGCGAGACAGGATGGCCGCTGGTGCTCAGCAGGGTGGCGAATGCTTGATACGGGGAGTTCTGAATGGGCATGGGCAGCTAGGCGCCAGACGGCGCTATGTCTAGAATGGAGGCCTTGTATCCTACATCGACAGACTCGCCAAGACTATCAGAGGCTGTGCGACCCTCATCCCCCATCAGACACAATCTTCAGTGGACACAATGGAAGACAACGACCTGCAAGCGCTGATGGCCAGACTCGAATTGTTAATTGACCGGGTCGAGCAACTTAAAAGCCAGAACGGACTCTTATTAGCTCAGGAAAAAACCTGGCGCGAGGAACGCGCGCACCTCATTGAAAAAAACGAAATCGCCCGGCGTAAGGTCGAATCGATGATTTCGCGCCTCAAGGCCCTGGAGCAAGACTCATGAGTTCAAGCAATAGCGTTACCGTGCAGATCCTCGACAAAGAGTATTCGATCATCTGCCCCCAGGAAGAGCGCAGCAACCTGGTGAGCGCCGCCCGTTACCTGGACGGCAAGATGCGCGAGATCCGCAGCAGTGGCAAAGTCATCGGCGCCGACCGCATCGCCGTAATGGCTGCCTTGAACATCACCCACGACCTGCTGCATCGCCAGGATACGCCGGACCTGCAGGTCAGCGGCTCGACCCGCGAACAGGTGCGCGACCTGCTCGAGCGCGTGGATCTGGTGCTCGCCACTGATCCGGACGTCAGCAAGGGCTGATTCGCGAGGCTGCCTGGGGTATACTTGCGTCACTCCCTGGGGTGCTTGCCAGTTGGTGATGTCCCTGAGCCGATACGCACAACCACGGGGGTTGCACGTTGGGGCCGGTGTGCATGTCCGCTTGACGGAAAGCCTTAACGCCTCCTGCAACTTCCACCTTGAACTTTCGGGTTCAAGGGCTAAGCCGACAGCGGTTCATCCGGGGAGCCTGATCCCAGGCAATGCCAGTCCATACGGACTGGCATTGTCGTTTCTGGCGCAGGCATTCCTGAGCGCGCCGGTTTGCGGTTACGCTGTGGTGCATCGCCACAGCGTGAAGCCTCGATATGACCGATTCTGCGCCACTGTCCCGCCCGCAACTTCGCCGCCTGCTGCGCCAGGCTCGTCGCGCCCTGACGCCCGCGCAGCAGAAGCAGGCGGCCCACGGTCTCTATCGGCAACTGGCCCAGCATCCGCTGTTTCGTCGTGCGCGGCACATCGCCCTGTACCTGCCCAACGATGGCGAGATTGATCCGCGCCTGCTGCTGCGCGCCGCCCAGCGCCGGGGCAAGGCTACTTATCTGCCGGTGCTCAGCCCCTGGCCGCAGACCAAGATGGTTTTCCAACGCATCCGCCCCGGCGAAAAGCTGCGCCCCAATCGGTTTCGCATCCTCGAACCCCAGATGAATATCGCCCGCCAACGCAAGGTCTGGGCACTGGACCTGGTGTTGCTGCCGCTGGTGGGATTTGACGATGCGGGAGGCCGTCTGGGCATGGGCGGCGGCTTCTACGACCGTAGCCTGGCGTACCTGGCGCGACGCGGGCAGTGGCGCAAGCCGACGCTGCTGGGGCTGGCCCATGAATGTCAGAAGGTCGATCGGTTGGCGCAGGCGAGCTGGGATGTGCCGCTACAGGGAACGGTCAGTGACAGGCGATGGTATATCGCAGGGTAGACAGACGCCGCAGATATCAGCGGCGCCTGGAGCACAGGTTCAGCGTTTAAGCGACGGCGCAGGCTGGGTAATATCCATGGGCGCCTCAGTCTTGCTGGCCCACAGGCTTTGGGCGTAACCCGTGGTCACGACACCCAGGCCGAACAGAATGACCAGAATCCACAACAAATCCGGTTTGCGTTTCATCGATTGCCCCCCTCAAGGCATATCACACACGATGACAGCAGCGGTTTTCTTATTGGCCGTGCAGCAGCGTCAAGCTTGGAAGGCCGGCATTTTGCGGCAACCTGAGAATACACGCAAACTCTGGCGTCAACCGACTGTCGGTTTGTCATAAAATCGCTGAACTATTTTAACCACACCGCCCAGGAGTAGAGATCATGGCCTACTGGCTGATGAAATCCGAGCCCGACGAACTGTCTATCCAAGGCCTGGAAAAACTCGGCCAGGCACGCTGGGACGGGGTTCGCAACTACCAGGCACGCAACTTCCTGCGGGACATGGCAGTCGGCGACTCATTTTTTTTCTACCACTCCAGTTGCCCCGAGCCGGGCATTGCCGGGATCGGGCAGATCGTTCGTGCGGCCTACCCTGACCCGACGGCGCTGGAGCCCGACAGCCACTACTTCGACCCGAAGGCCAGTGCGGAGAAAAACCCCTGGACCGCGATCGATGTCGCCCATGTCGAAACCTTTCCCCGCGTACTGAAACTCGACTACCTCAAACAGCAAACCGCTCTGGCTGAAATGCCGCTGGTGCAGAAAGGCTCCCGGCTGTCGGTGATGCCGGTGACGGCCGAGCAGTGGGCGGCGGTGATTGCGTTGCGACCTTGAGCGGTATCCGGACTGATAAACCGCTATCGCGAGCAAGCTCGCTCCCACAGGGGTCTGGTATAGACACATGATCTGCACCCACCTCGGATACTGTGGGAGCGAGCCTGCTCGCGATAGGCCAGCCCGAACAACACAAAACTCACTGAATAATCAGGTTATTGAACAACAGATCATCCACCATCGGCTTGCCGGTCTCGTCGTTCATCACCTGCTGGGTCTGCTTCAACGCTTCCTGACGCAGCTTTTCCTTGGCTTCCAGGTTATTCATCGTTTCGCTGGTCTGCTGCGAGAACAATGCCACCAACTGGTTGCGAATCAGCGGCTCGTTGGCCTTCACCGCCGCAGCGGCGGCGTCGCCGGTCACGCGCAGGGCCACGTCGGCCTTGTAGACCTTCAGCTTCGCCGTGCCGTCCAGGCCATAATTGCCCACGAACGGCGGGCTGAGAGTGATGTAGCTGACTTTCGGCGCCTCGCCTTCTTTGGCTTCCTTGGCCTCTTCAGCCATCACTGCCATTGGCAGCGACAGGGCCAGCATCAACATGATCCACGCTTTCACATTCGACTCCTCATCCGGTTTGCGGCCCAGCATACCGCCCCACCGTTCAAGCACAAGCTTATGGCCGGCTATCAGGGCGGGGCATGCTCGTTGACCCGTTGACTCTCACACCTACACTTATCGGCCATCACTCCCAAAGGAATAGCCCTGATGAAAGCCGTGCTGTGCAAAGAATTCGGTCCTGCCGAATCGCTGGTGCTGGAAGAGGTCGCCAGCCCTGTCGCGAAAAAGAACGAAGTGCTGCTGGACGTGCATGCCGCCGGGGTGAACTTCCCTGACACCCTGATCATCGAGGGCAAATATCAGTTCAAGCCACCCTTCCCGTTTTCCCCGGGCGGCGAGGCGGCGGGAGTGGTCAGCGAAGTCGGTGAAAAGATCAGCCATCTGAAAGTCGGCGACCGGGTCATGGCATTGACCGGCTGGGGCAGTTTTGCCGAGCAGGTGGCGGTACCCGGCTACAACGTGCTGCCGATCCCGCCGTCCATGGATTTCGATACCGCCGCGGCATTCAGCATGACCTATGGCACCTCGATGCACGCGCTCAAGCAGCGGGCCAATCTACAGCCCGGCGAAACGCTGTTGGTACTCGGTGCCTCCGGTGGGGTCGGGCTGGCCGCGGTGGAGATCGGCAAGGCCATGGGCGCTCGGGTGATCGCCGCCGCCAGCAGCGCGCAAAAGCTCGCGGTCGCCAAGACAGCCGGGGCCGACGAATTGATCAACTACAGCGAAACCAGCCTCAAGGACGAAATCAAGCGCCTCACCGACGGCCAGGGCGCCGACGTGATCTACGACCCGGTCGGCGGCGACCTGTTCGACCAGGCCATTCGTGCCATCGCCTGGAACGGCCGGCTGCTGGTGGTCGGTTTTGCCAGTGGGCGCATCCCGGAGCTGCCGGTCAACCTCGCCCTGCTCAAGGGTGCCGCGGTGATGGGCGTGTTCTGGGGCTCCTTCGCCCAGCGCCAGCCCCAAGACAACGCGGCGAATTTCCAGCAGCTGTTCGGCTGGTTCAGCGAGGGTAAGCTCAAGCCGCTGGTCTCACAGGTTTACCCATTGGAACATGCCGCCCAGGCGATCAATGACTTGGGTCAGCGCAAGGCCGTGGGGAAAGTTGTCGTGCAGGTGCGCTGAAAGATCACGGCGGTCCGGGCATCCTGCGTCGGGCCGCCATTGGTCAGTAACAACCATTCGTCATCCCCTTCCTATAGCCTTCTCCTCCCACCTGTAGAAGCCCGCAAGACGGACGTTTTCCTACATTGCTTTCACCAGCGTCCGAAAGAAATGTTCGCTTAAGAACATCCACCGGCAAAAATTCCGCTGTTTAAGCGATGAGAAGCAATGCTATTTTCGGTAACGAAACTGTAACATTCGCATCCGCAGTCATAACAAGAATCTGGAGCCCTTGAATGTTTGCCTTCTTTCGTCCTGCCGCACATCAGGCGTCATTGCCTGAAGAAAAAATAGACAGCACCTACCGACGCCTGCGCTGGCAGATCTTCGCCGGGATTTTCATTGGCTATGCCGGGTATTACTTGCTGCGCAAGAACTTTTCCCTGGCGATGCCCTATCTGATCGACGAAGGCTACAGCCGTGGCCAACTGGGCCTGGCCATGTCGGCCATCGCCATCGCCTACGGGCTTTCGAAATTCCTGATGGGCCTGGTGTCCGACCGCTCCAACCCGCGGTATTTCCTGCCATTCGGGCTGTTGGTGTCGGCAGGCGTGATGTTCATTTTCGGTTTCGCGCCCTGGGCGACGTCCAGCGTAACGATGATGTTCATCCTGTTGTTCATCAACGGCTGGGCCCAAGGCATGGGTTGGCCGCCCAGTGGCCGGACCATGGTGCACTGGTGGTCGCAAAAGGAGCGCGGCGGCGTGGTGTCGGTTTGGAACGTGGCGCACAACGTCGGCGGCGGCCTGATCGGCCCGCTGTTCCTGCTGGGGATGGGCTGGTTCAATGATTGGCATGCGGCGTTTTATGTACCCGCTGCCGTAGCGCTCGCCGTCGCGGTGTTTGCCTTCGTGACCATGCGCGACACGCCGCAATCGGTAGGCCTGCCGCCGATCGAGAAGTACAAGAACGACTACCCGGAAGGCTACGACGCCAGCCACGAGAACGAATTCAGCGCCAAGGAAATCTTCGTCAAGTACGTGCTGCGCAACAAAATGCTCTGGTACATCGCCATGGCCAACGTGTTCGTCTACCTGCTGCGCTACGGCGTGCTGGACTGGGCACCCATCTACCTCAAGGAAGCCAAGGGTTTCACCGTGGACAAGAGCTCCTGGGCTTATTTCTTCTATGAGTGGGCAGGCATTCCCGGCACGCTGCTGTGCGGCTGGATGTCGGACAAGATCTTTCGCGGCAACCGTGGCCTGACCGGCATGGTGTTCATGGCCCTGGTGACCGTGGCGACGCTGGTTTACTGGCTGAACCCGGCGGGCAATCCGACCGTCGACATGATCGCCCTGGTGTCGATCGGTTTCCTGATCTACGGCCCGGTCATGCTGATCGGTTTGCAGGCCCTGGAGCTGGCACCGAAGAAAGCCGCCGGCACCGCTGCCGGTTTTACCGGTCTGTTTGGTTACCTGGGCGGCTCGGTCGCGGCGAGTGCCGCCATGGGCTACACCGTCGACCACTTTGGCTGGAACGGTGGATTTGTCCTGCTGATCGGTGCCTGCCTGCTGGCAATGGCTTTCCTTGCGCCAACCTTGTGGCACAAGCAAGTCGCCAGTCAGAGCCGCGAAGCGGTGGCCTGATCCTGCGCTGATTTGCAGCGCTTGAGCCGCGCCTCCAGATTCCGGTCTGGCATGGCGTGGCTGCGCAGGGCCTGGATCGTCTGCTCGACATAATCGCGAGTGGTGCCAAACCGTCCGCAAGCGCTTTCGAACACCTGGCTCAGCACATGGTCCGGCAGATTGCCGGCATAGCTGGGCAGGTGCCGTTCCAGCACAAACCCCAAGGCTTGCACCCGGCTACCATCCTCGAGGCGGCAACTGAGCCAGTGGGGACGGTAGGACGGAACCGGCATCTCGCGCTGCCACAAGGCAAACAACGAGTCTTCGAGGTTTTCTTCCGGCAACCGGTAGGCAAAACCGCTGCACGAACCGCCCCGATCCAGCCCGAACACCAGCCCCGGCATTTCCGGAGTGCCGCGATGCTCATGGGACCACAGGTACAAACCCCGATGATAACCATGGACCCGGCCGCGTACCCGTTCCACCGCCGTGCATTCGGGCCGCCAGATCAATGAGCCGTACGCGAACAGCCAGACCGGCCCACCTTGGTGCAGGCTCATGGTCGATTGCATCGAGGCGAACAATTGTTCACGGGTCAGCCGTGCCCCCATGTCGAGGCGTGGAGGATAGAAAGTACAGGTAATGGCGGATTCGATAGCGGTCATGGCCGGTAGCGTTTGGCTCGCGATTCGGAATGGCTTGATGCGTCAGGCTGCTGACGTTCGGCAGGAACAAGGCAAGTTAAATGCCATGGCGCGCCTATATACGTTATCGGCATTCAGGCCCGAGCCTAAATACCGATACGAAATATTGGGGGTTATAAAACACCGTGGCGAGGGAGCCTGCTCCCGCTTGGGTGCGAAGCGCACATTAAAATCCTGGGGGCCGCTTCGCAGCCCAGCGGGAGCAAGCTCCCTCGCCACAAACGGCGCGCCCCGGGTTCAGTGGTTCACGCCCGTGGAGCGTAGGCAAACACGTCGGCGCGCATCTGGTGGGCATCCATCCCGGCTTCTACCAGCGCATCGAGGGTGCCGTAGATCATCGCAGGCGAACCGCTGGCGTAGACGTGCACACCCGAAAGGTCGCGGATGTCCTCGCATACGGCTTCGTGGAGCATTCCGCAGCGACCTTCCCAGCCACACAAATCGCTGACGACTTTGTGCAGGTACAGGTTTGGCAGCTTGCGCCATTCATCCCAATGCTCGATCTCATAGAAATCCTCCGGCCGCCGCACGCCCCAGTACAAGTGCACCGGGTACTTGAAGCCGTGGGCCCGACAATGCTCGATCAGGCTGTGCATCTGCGCCATCCCGGTCCCGGCAGCGATCAGCACCAGCGGGCCATCAGGCAGCTCGGACAAGTGAGTGTCGCCGAACGGCATTTCGACACGCACTGAGGGGTTGCGCCGCAACTGCTCCAACAGCGTCTGTGCACTGCTTTCGCGTGCCAGGACATGCAACTCGAGCTCACGTCCGGAATGTGGGGCCGAGGCCAGGGAGAACGCCGATTTCTCGCCGTTTTCCCGCTCGATCATCAGGTACTGCCCCGCGTGATAGCGCGGCGGCTTGCCCGCCGGCGCACGCAGGCGCACTCGCCAGACGTCACCGCCCATGTCGGCAACCTCGACGACCTGGCACGCCAACTTGCGCACCGGCAGCTCGCCCGGCGCCAGCACACCATCCCACAGCACCACGCAGTCCTCCAGGGGTTCGGCGATGCAGGTGAAAATCTCACCGTGATCGCGCACCTCGCCAGCCTGCTCGACGCGGCCCTCCACCAGCAACGCCCCACAGACGTGGCAGTTGCCGTTGCGGCAGCTTTGCGGGCATTCGTAGCCCAGGCGCCGCGCGCCATCGAGAATCCGCTCGGCGGGCCTTATCTCCAGCACCGCCCCGGAAGGCTGCAAGGTCACACGCATCAATCTATTCCTAACTGATTCCAGATGGCATCGATCCGTTGGGTAACGGCTTCATCCTTGACGATAACCCGCCCCCATTCACGGGTGGTTTCACCAGGCCATTTATGCGTGGCGTCGAGCCCCATCTTCGACCCCAGGCCAGAAACCGGCGAGGCAAAGTCCAGGTAGTCGATCGGCGTGTTGTCGATCATCACCGTGTCGCGCTTGGGGTCCATGCGCGTGGTGATGGCCCAGATCACGTCGTTCCAGTCCCGTGCGTTGATATCGTCGTCAGTGACGATAACGAACTTGGTATACATGAACTGTCGCAAAAACGACCAGACCCCCAGCATCACCCGCTTGGCGTGCCCCGGATACGACTTCTTCATGGTCACCACGGCCATGCGATACGAACAGCCTTCGGGCGGCAGGTAGAAATCGGTGATTTCCGGAAACTGCTTTTGCAGGATCGGCACGAACACTTCATTCAGCGCCACGCCGAGAATCGCCGGCTCATCCGGCGGACGGCCGGTATAGGTGCTGTGGTAGATCGGCTTGATGCGATGGGTGATGCGTTCGACGGTGAACACCGGGAAGCTGTCGACTTCATTGTAGTAACCGGTGTGGTCGCCATAGGGACCTTCATCGGCCATTTCGCCGGGATGGATCACGCCTTCGAGGATGATCTCGGCGGTGGCCGGCACCTGCAGGTCGTTACCCCGGCACTTCACCAGTTCCGTGCGGTTGCCGCGCAACAGGCCGGCAAAGGCGTATTCGGAGAGGCTGTCGGGCACCGGCGTGACGGCGCCGAGAATGGTTGCCGGGTCCGCGCCCAGGGCCACCGACACCGGGAAGGGCTGGCCGGGATGCTTTTCGCACCACTCGCGATAGTCCAATGCCCCGCCCCGGTGGCTCAGCCAGCGCATAATGACCTTGTTGCGGCCAATGACCTGCTGGCGATAGATGCCCAGGTTCTGGCGATCCTTGTTCGGGCCTTTGGTGACGGTCAGGCCCCAGGTGATCAAGGGCCCCACGTCGCCCGGCCAGCAAGTCTGCACGGGAAGCATCGCCAGGTCGACGTCGTCGCCCTCGATCACCACTTCCTGGCAGATCGCATCCTTGACGACTTTCGGCGCCATGGAAATGATCTTGCGGAATATCGGCAGCTTGGACCAGGCATCCTTCAGGCCTTTGGGCGGTTCGGGCTCCTTGAGAAACGCCAGCAGCTTGCCAATCTCGCGCAGCTCGCTGACCGAGTCGGCGCCCATGCCCAGCGCCACGCGTTCCGGTGTACCGAACAGGTTGCCCAGCACCGGGATGTCGTAGCCCGTAGGGTTTTCGAACAACAGCGCCGGCCCCTTGGCCCGAAGCGTGCGGTCGCAGACTTCCGTCATTTCCAACACTGGAGAGACAGGTACCTGGATGCGTTTCAACTCGCCGCGCTGCTCAAGCTGCTGCACGAAATCCCGAAGATCCTTGAATTTCATTGAGATGCCACCCCGAAAATAGGCGTACATCCTACCTGCTCCAGCGTGCAAACAGCAGCCTGTGCGTGCACGGCCTTGATCAATTGTCGGTTGTGCCCAGCAACACCGGAGCGAACAGCGGACTTAGCCGGGCACTGCCTGCGTCAGAAAGATGATCCTCGTCCTTGTACTGGGTATGGCCATTGAAATCCAAGCTGCAAACCCCACCGGCACACATCAGGGGCGTCGGATCGATGACGTGCACGCCGGGGTCGGCAGCGCTCATCGAGTCGAATAAAGTGCCGAGAAAGCGCTGGCGTGCCAGATGCTCCTGAAGTGGACGTCCCAATCCTTCGGCCGAACGCCCGATCCGCGCCAGGCTCGTCAGTCTGCTGATTGCAGCTTTGCGCTGCAGAGGTACTTCCTTGAACAACCAGACCTGGGCGCCCGTCTCCCTGATCGCCTTGACCCGTGCCTTGAGCGCAGCGGCCATTCGCGCTTCGGCTTCAATGGTACTGTCATGGGCATTGAGCAAGATCTTACGGTCGCCGTCTTCACGACCGTAGACATACAGGCTCCAGTTTGACGCCAGCACCACGTCCTTGATCTGCAGCCGGCGAATCTGCTCCATGGTGTGCTCGTTGAAATCCCGGCAGCGCTGTCGCAGGTCATCACTGATGACCGGCGGACAGCCGCTCATGCTGTACAGCCATACCGGCCGGCCTTCTCGCGTCGCGTTGCCTTCGATTGCCGGCAACAGCGCCGCCGCGTGACTGTCGCCCCAGAGCAATCGGGTCGCCGTAGCGTCTTTGTTTGCACCCAGCAGACACGCTCTGTCCTGGACCTGGTCTGAGTTCAACAGCAGGCATTTCATCTGCCCGGCCCGCCAATCCCTGGCCTGGGCATACTCCAGCGCCTTACCGCTCAGGCGCTGGGGAAAACCATCGCTCGAACGCACCACCGAGCCCGTCACGGCCAGGACCGCCATGGCCAGCAAGCCCCCCACCAACACCGGCCTGCGCCCGGCCAGCAGGCGCTTGTCCCGGAACGGCAGCTCGACGAAGCGCCAGCTCAACCAGGCCAGGCCCAGCGCCAGCAGTATCCAGCCCGCAGCTTCCGCATGCTGGATACCGTCGACGGATATGGCGTTGGCATACACGAAGACCGGCCAGTGCCACAGATAAAAAGAATAGGAAAGCAGGCCGACCCAGACCATCGCCCTGGTACTCAGTGCCTGGGCGACCCAGGATGGACCCTGGGCACCCGACCAGATGAGCGCGGTGGCGCCGAGCACGGGCAGCAAGGCGGCCCATCCCGGAAACGTCGTGGTCTTGTCGAAGCTGAAAATCGCAATCAGGACAGCGGCCAACCCCGCTACGCCGACACTCTGAAAGAGCCAGGGCTTCACGGCGTGCCTTGGCGCCGGCAGGACAGCAAGCATTGCCCCGCACAACAGCTCCCAGGCGCGGGTGGGCAATGAGAAGAAAGCGACGTCGGGCTTGCGCTCGATAAAGGCAATATTCAACCCGAAGGAAACCAGCAGCACGGCCAGCAGCATCCAGCGCCAATGACGAAGATGGCGCATCAACAAAACCATCAGCAGCGGGAAGAAAATGTAGTACTGCTCTTCCACAGCCAGGGACCAGGTGTGGAGCAGCGGCTTGAGGTCCGACGCCGGCTCGAAATAGCCATCCTCGCGCATGAACAGGATGTTGGAAATGAACAGCGACTGATAGCGCACCGTCCTGCCCAGTTCCGAAAGGTCCTTGGCCGTCAGCAGCAACCAGCCGAGGATCAGCGTCGCCAGCATCATCACGCTCAGGGCCGGGATGATGCGACGCGCCCGGCGCGCCCAGAAGTCAACGAAGCTGAAGCGTTGCGCGCCGATCTCGCGGAACAGGATACTGGTGATCAGGAATCCCGAGATGACGAAAAAGACATCGACCCCAACGAAGCCGCCGCTGAACGAGCTGAAGCCAAAGTGGAACAACACCACCGGAATAACGGCCAGCGCTCTCAAACCGTCGATATCACGGCGATTGCCGAACGTATGCATAACACTCCCTGTTAACTTGGATACCCGTAATGAAGCACGGACACTGGCGCTCTGCGAAAGTTGTCCACTTTGATCCCAATGCTGCGAAAAAAAAAGCGCCCCTGTTCAGGGCGCTCTTTGACCAGGCGTACGGCTTGTTACTTGCGTTTCATCGACAAGAAGAACTCGTCGTTGGTCTTGGTCGTTTTCAACTTGTCGACCAGGAACTCGATGGCAGCGACTTCATCCATCGGATGCAACAGCTTGCGCAGGATCCACATGCGTTGCAGTTCGTCGTCGGCGGTCAGCAACTCTTCGCGGCGGGTGCCGGAGCGGTTGATGTTGATGGCCGGGAACACACGTTTCTCGGCGATACGACGATCCAGAGGCAGCTCCATGTTGCCGGTGCCCTTGAATTCCTCGTAGATCACTTCGTCCATCTTCGAGCCGGTTTCAACCAGCGCGGTGGCGATGATGGTCAGCGAGCCGCCTTCCTCGATGTTGCGCGCTGCGCCGAAGAAACGCTTGGGTTTTTCCAGGGCGTGGGCATCGACACCACCGGTCAGTACCTTGCCGGAGCTCGGGATCACGGTGTTATAGGCACGGGCCAGACGGGTGATGGAGTCCAGCAGGATCACCACGTCCTTCTTGTGTTCGACCAGGCGCTTGGCCTTCTCGATCACCATTTCGGCAACCTGCACATGGCGGGTTGGCGGCTCGTCGAACGTCGAGGCAACCACTTCGCCGCGCACGGTGCGCTGCATTTCGGTCACTTCTTCCGGACGCTCGTCGATCAGCAGCACGATCAGATGAACTTCGGGGTTGTTACGGGCGATGTTGGCCGCAATGTTCTGCAGCATGATCGTCTTGCCCGCTTTCGGCGGCGCCACGATCAGACCGCGCTGGCCTTTGCCGATGGGGGCGCACAGGTCGATCACCCGACCGGTGAGGTCTTCGGTGGACCCGTTGCCGGCTTCCATCTTCATGCGCACGGTCGGGAACAGCGGGGTCAGGTTCTCGAAGAGAATCTTGTTCTTCGCGTTTTCCGGACGATCGAAGTTGATCGTGTCGACCTTGAGCAGCGCGAAATAGCGCTCGCCTTCCTTGGGAGGGCGGATCTTGCCAACGATGGTGTCACCGGTGCGCAAGTTGAAACGACGGATCTGGCTCGGCGAGACATAGATATCGTCTGGGCCGGCGAGATAGGAAGCGTCTGCGGAGCGGAGGAAGCCGAAGCCGTCCTGGAGAATCTCCAGCACGCCATCACCGGAGATTTCCTCGCCGCTTTTCGCGTGCTTCTTGAGCAGGGAGAAAATCACGTCCTGCTTGCGCGAACGGGCCATATTTTCTATGCCCATCTGTTCGGCCAATTCGAGCAGTTCGGTAATCGGCTTTTGCTTGAGTTCAGTCAGATTCATATAGGAATGACGTAATCATTTATGGAGGGGGGAAATTAAGCTTTTGGCTTAATGAGGCCGCGCCGCGGAGAAGGCGACAGGATCGCGTACTTGTTCGAAAGGAGTGCGTCGGCGACGGCTTGCAGGGGGCACTGGAGAAACCGGTGCGGGGCCGAATGTAACACCTGGGTTTGCGAGCGTCTAGCCCCGAACAACGAAAAAGCCCCGCGATTTGCGGGGCCTTTGCCGTGGCATTCGACGCTTAGATGTTGGCGTCAAGGAAAGCCGCCAGCTGCGACTTCGACAGCGCGCCGACCTTGGTGGCCTCGACGTTGCCGTTCTTGAACAGCATCAGGGTCGGGATACCACGCACGCCGTGCTTGGCCGGGGTCTCCTGGTTCTCGTCGATGTTCAGCTTGGCAACGGTCAGCTTGCCTTTGTAGGTCTCGGCAATCTCGTCCAGGACCGGGGCGATCATTTTGCACGGACCGCACCACTCAGCCCAATAGTCCACCAGTACAGCGCCTTCGGCCTTGAGAACGTCAGCTTCGAAGCTAGCGTCGCTAACGTGTTTGATCAGATCGCTGCTCATGGAAATCTCCGGGGTTGTCAGCAAAAAACGTGGCCCATCATAGCTGCCCTTCCCAGGTTCAGGAAGCCGCAGTTGATTGAGTCTCGCTATGGCGCACGTTGCATTTGGGTATAGCTCAGTTCAGAGAGCAGCAGGCGCAACGAAGGAAATTCCAGTGCGCAAGGCGGCATCACGCACATGTTCCTGCATGGCTTTCTGCGCAGCGCCCGATGCGCGACGGGCCAGGGCGCGAAGGATTTTGCGGTATTCCTGCCAGGTCTCAACGGCTCGTTCCGCCCTGATGAACGGTAGCTCCGGGCTCTCCAGGAACAGGGCGGCGCTGGCGGTGAGGATGCTCTGCATCGCCTGGTTCCGGCCGGCAACCCGGGTTGGCCCCATTACCGACGCCCGATAAAGGTGCGCAACGCAGCGCGACTGTGCAGACCGGTAAGGCCTCCGGGCGCCAGCAAAACCGCGGCCTCGACGGATGAAAAAGCGCTTTGGCATGGCCTGTGCTCTGTCCGAACACGCACATTACCTCACCGATTGCGGAGACCCGCCATGATTCAGCGTTGCAGCGCCCTGCTCACTGCCCTGTTTGCCAGCCTGATGCTTTTTCAGCTGCCCGCCCACGCCGATGGCCTGGAAGACGTAGTCAAGCGCGGCACTCTCAAGGTCGCGGTGCCCCAGGACTTCCCGCCGTTCGGTTCGGTGGGCCCGGACATGAAGCCCCGCGGCCTGGACATCGACACCGCGAAACTGCTGGCCGACCAGCTCAAGGTCAAGCTTGAACTGACACCGGTCAACAGCACCAACCGCATCCCGTTCTTGACCACCGGCAAGGTCGACCTGGTGATCTCCAGCCTGGGCAAGAATCCGGAGCGTGAGAAAGTCATCGATTTCTCCAGCGCCTATGCGCCGTTCTACCTGGCCGTGTTCGGTCCGCCCGACGCGCCGGTCAATGGCCTGGATGACCTCAAGGGCAAGACCATCAGCGTCACCCGTGGCGCCATCGAAGACATCGAATTGACCAAGGTCGCCCCCGAAGGCGCCACCATCAAGCGTTTCGAAGACAACAACTCGACCATCGCCGCTTACCTGGCCGGCCAGGTGGACCTGATTGCCAGCGGTAACGTGGTGATGGTCGCTATCAGCGAACGCAATCCCAAGCGCGTCCCGGCCTTGAAGATCAAGCTCAAGGATTCGCCGGTCTACGTCGGCGTGAACAAGAACGAGCCGGCGTTGTTGGGCAAGGTCAACCAGATCCTCGCCACAGCCAAGACCGATGGCAGCCTGGAGAAAAATGCCCAGGCCTGGCTCAAGCAACCACTGCCGGCCGACCTCTGACCGGCGCCTGAGAGACTGAGCATGGCTTATCAGTTCGACTTTCTACCGGTGGTACACAACACCGAGCTGTTGTTGCGCGGCGCGTTGTTCACCCTGGAGCTGACGGCCATCGGCGCGCTGCTGGGCGTCGGCCTGGGCATCGTCGGGGCGGTGGTGCGGGCGTGGAACATCCGTCCGTTCGCAGCGATCTTCGGTGTGTATGTGGAGCTGATCCGCAACACGCCGTTCCTGGTGCAGCTGTTCTTCATCTTCTTCGGCCTGCCCTCCCTGGGCTTGCAGATTTCCGAATGGCAGGCAGCGGTACTGGCCATGGTGATCAATCTCGGTGCGTACTGCACCGAGATCATTCGCGCCGGCATCCAGGCCATCCCACGCGGGCAACTGGAAGCCGCCGCGGCCCTGGCGATGAGCCGCTTCGAAGCCTTCCGCCACGTAGTGCTGCGGCCGGCGCTGGGCAAGGTCTGGCCGGCCCTGAGCAGCCAGATCATCATCGTGATGCTGGGTTCGGCGGTCTGCTCGCAGATTGCCACCGAGGAGCTGAGCTTCGCCGCCAACTTCATTCAGTCGCGCAACTTCCGCGCCTTTGAAACCTATGCGCTGACGACGCTGGTCTATCTGTGCATGGCGCTGTTGATCCGTCAGTTCCTGAACTGGCTGGGACAACGTTACATTTCCAGGAGCGGCCAATGAGCGACTTCACGCTATGGGACGTGATACGCAACCTGCTCACCGGCCTGCAATGGACCCTGGCATTGTCGCTGGTGGCATTTATCGGTGGCAGCGTGATCGGCTTGCTGGTGATGGTGCTGCGCATCTCCAGAAACGCCCTGCCGCGGAACATCGCCCGCACCTACATCGAGCTGTTCCAGGGCACACCGCTGTTGATGCAGCTGTTCCTGGTATTTTTCGGCATAGCCCTGGCCGGCGTGGAGATTTCACCGTGGATGGCCGCAGCGATTGCCCTGACGCTGTTTACCAGCGCTTATCTGGCAGAGATCTGGCGCGGTTGCGTCGAGGCGATCCCCAACGGCCAGTGGGAAGCGTCCGCCAGCCTGGCCCTCAATCCGCTGGAGCAACTGCGCCATGTGATCCTGCCCCAGGCCCTGCGCATCGCCGTGGCGCCGACCGTGGGCTTTTCCGTGCAGGTGGTCAAGGGCACCGCTGTCACCTCGATCATCGGTTTTACCGAACTGACCAAGACCGGCGGCATGCTCGCCAACGCCACGTTCGAGCCTTTCATGGTTTATGGCCTGGTGGCCCTCGGTTACTTCCTGCTCTGCTACCCCTTATCCCTCAGTGCGCGTTACCTGGAAAGGAGACTGCATGCCTCTGCTTAGAATTTCCGCCCTGCATAAATACTATGGCGATCACCACGTGCTCAAAGGCATCGACCTGAGCATCGAGGAAGGCCAGGTGGTGGCGATCATCGGCCGCAGCGGTTCGGGTAAATCCACTCTGCTGCGGACCCTCAACGGCCTGGAATCGATCAACGACGGCGTGATCGAGGTCGATGGCGAATACCTCGACGCGGCCCGTGCCGATCTGCGCAGCCTGCGGCAGAAAGTCGGGATGGTGTTCCAGCAGTTCAACCTTTTCCCGCATCTGACGGTCGGCGAAAACGTGATGCTCGCGCCGCAAGTCGTTCAGAAAGTATCCAAGACCAGGGCCACCGAACTGGCGCGGCAGATGCTGGAGCGGGTCGGCCTCGGCGAAAAATTCGATGCCTTCCCGGACCGTCTGTCCGGTGGCCAGCAGCAGCGGGTGGCGATTGCCCGCGCCCTGGCAATGTCGCCAAAAGTGCTGCTGTGCGACGAGATCACCTCGGCCCTGGACCCGGAACTGGTCAACGAAGTGCTCAGCGTGGTGCGCCAACTGGCGAAGGAAGGCATGACGCTGATCATGGTCACCCATGAAATGCGCTTCGCCCGAGAGGTGGGGGACAAACTGGTGTTCATGCACCAGGGCAAGGTGCACGAGGTGGGCGATCCGAAGGCGTTGTTCGCCGCTCCGCAGACGGCGGAGCTGGCGAATTTCATCGGGACGGTCGAGCCTGCCTGATCCTCGCTGCCAAAGAGGGTCTGTGGCGAGGGCGCTTGCTCCCGCTGGGCTGCGAAGCAGTCCCATGACCATTTGACCCGGTCCATCAGGAAAAACCGATTGGCCGATGTCACGACTGCTTCGCAGCCGAGCGGGAGCAAGCTCCCTCGCCACAGAGTCCTGGGACTTGCTCCGGCTCAAGGGTTTGGCTCAGGTGCGTTGGCGTAAGCGGTCGATCGTGGCAGGATGGCAAGGTTATCGACCGAGACTTTTTGACCATGCCGCCATCCCAAGCCAAGAATCTGTCCCTGATCGCTGCCATAGACCTGGGCTCCAACAGCTTCCACATGGTCGTCGCCAAGGCCCAGAACGGGGAAATCCGCATTCTTGAGCGGCTCGGCGAGAAGGTTCAGTTGGCCGCCGGCATCGACGAAGAGCGCAAGCTGAGCGAAGAATCCATCCAGCGTGGGCTCGATTGTCTCAAGCGCTTCGCCCAACTGATCAATGGCATGCCCCTGGGCGCGGTGCGGATCGTGGGCACTAACGCGTTGCGTGAGGCGCGCAACCGTGGCGAGTTCATCCGCCATGCCGAAGAGATCCTCGGCCACCCGGTGGAAGTCATTTCCGGCCGTGAGGAAGCGCGCCTGATCTACCTCGGTGTCTCCCACACCCTGGCCGACACGCCCGGCAAGCGGCTGGTGGCGGACATCGGCGGCGGCAGCACCGAGTTCATCATCGGCCAACGCTTCGAGCCGCTGCTACGCGAAAGCCTGCAGATGGGCTGCGTCAGCTACACCCAGCGTTATTTCCGCGACGGCAAGATCACGCCCGCCCGCTATGCCCAGGCCTACACCGCGGCACGCCTGGAAATCATGAGCATCGAACACGCCCTGCACCGCCTGACCTGGGACGAAGCCATCGGCTCCTCGGGGACCATTCGCGCCATCGGCCTGGCACTCAAGGCCGGCGGCCATGGTTCCGGCGAGGTCAATGCCGAGGGCCTGGCCTGGCTCAAGCGCAAGGTCTTCAAACTGGGCGAATCGGACAAGATCGATTTCGAGGGCATCAAGCCCGATCGCCGGGCTATTTTCCCGGCGGGCCTGGCCATCCTCGAAGCGATTTTCGACGCCCTCGAGTTGCAACGCATGGACCACTGCGAAGGCGCCCTGCGTGAAGGCGTGCTCTATGACCTGCTGGGCCGTCATCACCACGAAGACGTCCGTGAACGCACCCTGGGCTCGCTCATGGAGCGATATCACGTCGATCAGGAACAGGCCGTCCGGGTCGAGCGCAAGGCGCTGCATGCCTTCGATCAGGTGGCCGACGACTGGGACTTGAACGACGGGGTCTGGCGCGAGCTGCTGGGCTGGGCGGCCAAGGTGCATGAGGTGGGCCTGGACATCGCCCACTATCACTATCACAAGCACGGCGCCTACCTGATCGAGCACTCAGACCTGGCGGGGTTTTCCCGGGAAGACCAGCAAATGCTCGCGCTGTTGGTGCGCGGTCACCGGCGCAATATTCCCAAGGATAAATTCGCCGAGTTCGGCGATGACGGCATCAAGCTGATTCGCCTGTGCGTCCTGCTGCGCTTCGCGATCCTGTTCCACCACATCCGCGGCACCCAGCAAATGCCCCAGGTGGCCCTGCGCGCCGATGGCGATCAGTTGGATGTGATGTTCCCCGCAGGCTGGCTGGAAGAGAACCAACTGACCCAGGCCGACTTTGCCCAGGAAGCCGAGTGGCTGACGCGGGTCGGGATTGTGTTGAACATTCACTGATCCCGCAGCGCAGGGCCCCTGTGGCGAGGGAGCTTGCTCCCGCTGGAGGGCGAAGCCCTTCCAAGGATTTTGGGTCTGCTTCGCAGCCCAGCGGGAGCAAGCTCCCTCGCCACAAAAGCTGAGCCTGCCCCCTTCCAGCAAACCTCTAGCGCACCGGCAACACCGGGCTGCTCAGACGCTCAAGCAAGGTCGCCTGGGCGCTGCGCGGGTTCTGGTTGCCGGTCGGCGTGTTGCGGATGTAGCGACCGTCCGATTGCAGGCTCCAGCTGTGGGTGTTGTCGGTGAGGTAGCTTTCCAGCTCCTTCTTGACCCGCAGGATGAGCTTCTTGCCTTCCACCGGGAAACAGGTCTCGACCCGCTTGTCGAGGTTGCGCTCCATCCAGTCGGCACTGGAGAGGAACATCTGTTCCTCGCCACCGTTGAGGAAGTAGAACACCCGTGTGTGCTCCAGGAAGCGCCCGATGATCGAGCGTACGTGGATGTTATGGGACACCCCCGGAATGCCCGGCCGCAGGCAGCACATGCCGCGCACCACCAGGTCGATGCGCACGCCCGACTGGCTGGCCTTGTACAACGCACGGATGATCTTCGGGTCGGTCAGCGAGTTGAACTTGGCAATGATGTGGGCCGGCTTGCCATCCAGGGCGAACTGCGTCTCCCGGGTGATCATGTCGAGCATGCCCTTCTTCAGGGTGAACGGCGCATGCAGCAGCTTCTTCATGCGCAGGGTCTTGCCCATGCCGATCAACTGACTGAACAGCTTGCCGACGTCTTCGCACAAGGCATCGTCGGAGGTCAGCAGGCTGTAGTCGGTGTACAGACGGGCGTTGGCCGCGTGGTAGTTGCCGGTGCCCAAGTGGGCGTAACGGACGATCTCGCCGGCCTCGCGCCGCAGGATGAGCATCATCTTGGCGTGGGTCTTGAAGCCGACCACACCGTAGATCACCACCGCACCCGCCGCTTGCAGGCGGCTGGCCAGTTGCAGGTTGGACTCTTCATCGAAACGCGCGCGCAATTCGATCACCGCGGTGACTTCCTTGCCGTTGCGCGCCGCATCCACCAGGGCGTCGACGATTTCCGAGTTGGCGCCACTGCGGTACAGGGTCTGGCGCACCGCCAGGACGTGGGGATCCTTGGCCGCCTGGCGCAACAGGTCGACCACGGGCGTAAACGACTCGAATGGGTGCAGCAGCAGGATGTCCTGCTTGCTGATCACACTGAAAATGTTCTCGCTGTTTTGCAGCAGCTTCGGGATCTGCGGCGTGAACGGCGCGTATTGCAGCTCCGGATGGCTGTCCAGCCCGGTGATGCTGAACAGACGGGTCAGGTTGACCGGGCCGTTGACCTGGTACAGCTCGGTCTCCTGCAGGTTGAACTGCTTGAGCAGGTAGTCGGACAGATGCTTGGGGCAGGTGTCGGCCACTTCCAGGCGCACCGCATCGCCGTAGCGACGGGAGAACAATTCACCGCGCAGGGCGCGGGCCAAGTCCTCGACGTCCTCGGTGTCCACCGACAGGTCGGCGTTTCGGGTCAGGCGGAACTGGTAGCACCCCTTCACTTTCATGCCCTGGAACAGGTCATCGGCATGGGCGTGGATCATCGACGAGAGGAACACGTAGTTATCCCCCGGACCACCGACGTCTTCCGGCACCCGGATGATCCGTGGCAGCAAACGCGGCGCGGGAATGATCGCCAGGCCGGAATCGCGACCGAAGGCGTCGATCCCTTCCAGTTCGACGATGAAGTTCAAGCTCTTGTTGACCAGCAACGGGAACGGGTGCGTCGGATCGAGGCCGATCGGGGTGATGATCGGCGCGATTTCATCGCGGAAATACCGGCGCACCCAAGTCTTGATCTTGGTGTTCCAGTTACGACGACGGATGAAACGGACCTGATGTTTCTCCAGTTCCGGCAACAGGATGTCATTGAGGATCGCGTACTGACGGTCCACCTGGCCGTGGACCAGTTCGCTGATGCGCGCCAGGGCCTGATGCGGTTGCAGGCCATCGGCACCGGCCTGTTCACGGGCGAAGGTGATCTGCTTTTTCAGGCCGGCGACGCGGATTTCGAAGAACTCGTCCAGGTTGCTGGAAAAGATCAGCAGGAACTTCAAGCGTTCCAGCAGTGGGTAGGACTCGTCCAGCGCCTGTTCCAATACGCGGATGTTGAACTGCAGTTGCGACAGCTCTCGGTGGATGTACAGGCTGCTGTCATCCAGGCTGGGGATCGCAATCGCCGGGGCCGGGGCGGGCTCGGTGACCGCCGGGGGAGCGGGCTCCATTTCCGGCGGCGTTTCGGCGATCTGCTCGACCAGGGGTTGAGCGTCTTTTACGGCAACTTCAGAGAGTCCTTCGGTATTCATCGCAAGTTCCTGGGAGGCTATTTCTGCTCTCGTAGCAATTGGGCGGCGCGCACGGCGAAGTAGGTCAGGATGCCGTCCGCCCCTGCGCGCTTGAATGCGGTCAAGGATTCGAGGATCACCCCTTCGCTCAACCAGCCGTTCTGGATGGCCGCCATGTGCATGGCGTACTCGCCGCTGACCTGGTAAACGAAGGTCGGCACTTTGAATTCGTCTTTGACCCGGCAGAGAATGTCGAGGTAAGGCATGCCCGGCTTGACCATGACCATGTCTGCGCCTTCTGACAAGTCAGCCGCCACTTCGTGCAAGGCTTCGTGGCTGTTGGCCGGGTCCATCTGATAAGAGGCCTTGTTGGCCTTGCCCAGGTTCAGGGCCGAACCGACCGCATCGCGGAACGGGCCGTAGTAGGCGCTGGCGTACTTGGCTGAGTAGGCCATGATCCGCACGTTGACGTGGCCGGCCACCTCGAGGGCTTCGCGGATCGCCTGGATGCGCCCGTCCATCATGTCCGACGGCGCCACCACCTGGGCGCCGGCCTCGGCGTGGGACAGCGCTTGCCGGACCAGCGCATCGACGGTGATGTCGTTCTGCACGTAACCGTCTTCGTCGAGAATACCGTCCTGGCCGTGGGTGGTGAACGGGTCCAGTGCCACGTCGGTGATCACCCCCAGCTCCGGGAAGCGTGCGCGCAGCGCTCGGGTCGCACGTTGGGCGATACCTTCGGGATTCCAGGCTTCGGCAGCGTCCAGGGACTTGAGCCCCGGTGGCGTCACTGGAAACAACGCCAGGGCCGGGATGCCCAGCTCGACCCATCCGGCGGCCTCTTCAAGCAGCAGGTCGATGGTCAGGCGCTCCACCCCGGGCATCGACGCCACCGCTTCGCGGCGATTCTCACCGTCCAGTAAGAACACCGGCAGGATCAAGTCATTGGTGGTCAGGATGTTTTCACGCACCAGCCGACGTGAAAACTCGTCACGGCGATTACGACGCAACCGGGTGGCAGGGAACAGACGATTGGCGGGGGTAAAGCTCACGGCAGACTCCTGAGCCCGCGCAGACGGGCGAGCGTGACAGTTATAAGCGGTCATTATGACGAACACATTACAGAAGTGTTGCGCCTGTGACTTGCTGTCGCAGTTATTGTGGTTGTAGGAAATGTTCACGTCGAGACACATTTCGATACTTTCCTGAATGTGCCTGAAGGGTTAGGCTGCGCGTTCATTTCGCCAGCACCCAGACAATGCTCCAGCAATTTCTACACGACTTCGGCTACCTGGCCCTCTTTATCGGGACGTTCTTCGAAGGCGAAACCATCCTCGTGCTCGCAGGCTTCCTGGCGTTCCGTGGCTATATGGACATCAACCTGGTGGTGGTCGTGGCATTCTGCGGCAGCTACGCGGGCGACCAACTGTGGTATTTCCTCGGCCGCCGGCACGGGCGCAAGCTGCTGGCGCGCAGGCCACGCTGGCAATTGATGGGCGATCGCGCGCTGGAACATATTCGCCGGCACCCGGACATCTGGGTCCTGAGCTTCCGCTTCGTCTACGGCTTGCGCACGGTGATGCCGGTGGCGATCGGCCTGTCCGGCTATCCGCCGGGCCGCTATCTGCTGCTCAACGGCATCGGCGCGGCGATCTGGGCCACCGCCCTGGCTGCGGCGGCGTACCACTTCGGCGCCGCGCTCGAAACCATCCTGCCCAGCATCAAGAAGTACGAACTGTGGGTACTCGGCAGCCTGCTGGTCCTGGGTTTCGGGCTTTGGCTGCGCCGGCGGATCAAGAACGCCAGGCTTGCCAGGAAGACGCTCGAAGCCGAACGGCTGGAACAGGCCCGCAATAGCGAGCCTACGACGCCAACCGAGTAACCCGGCTGCGGCAGCAATACAGCCCGATACCACTGATCAGGCTGTAGCTGAGCAGCCCGACCCAGGCGATGGAACTGGCCGGCCACAGCCCGGCCAGCGGCGCCAGCCACACCAGCGGCAGACCCGAGGCCAGCCGCAGCAGTTCCAGCTTAAGCGCCCACGGGCGATTCTCCAGGGTTGCGCCCAACACGAACAAACCGGACGCCACCGCGCCCCAACCCAGCACCAGCGCGGCGACGGACAGGCTGTGCTCCAGATTCATCAGGTAGCTACCTAAGGCTATGTAAACGCAGAATTGTAGCGCCACGTACCACTGCTGGCGCCCGTCCAGTGGGACTTCGAATTTGCGAAAGCGTCCCAGGTCCTGTTTGCTCAACGGGTACTTCGCAGCGACATCCGCCGGCCGCCAGCCGGTGGGCATGAACCAGATCCGCAGCTTGTCCCACCAGTGCCCGGCCCGCCTCGCATCGCTCCAGAGCTGGGCGTAGAACTGCAGGTTCGCCCAGAGCGGGTTCCAGCTGGCCAAAGGCGTGGTCACGCCGAAAATCACCGGCTCGTTGTCGTCCTCTTCCTGGAAACTGCCGAACAGACGATCCCAAATAATGAACACCCCGCCGTAGTTGCGATCCATGTAGAGAGGATTCTGTGCATGGTGGGCACGATGATTGGACGGCGTGACGAAGCACCACTCCAGCCAGCCAAGCTTGGGAATATGCTGGGTGTGCACCCAGAATTGATACAACAGGTTCAATGCCGCGACGCTGACGAACACCACCAGCGGCACGCCCGCCACGGCAAGCGGGACGTAGAAAATCCAGCTCAACAGAAACCCGGTGCTGGTCTGGCGCAGCGCAGTGGACAGGTTGTAGTCCTCGCTCTGGTGATGCACCGAATGGGCCGCCCAGAGGATGTTGCGCTCATGGCCCATGCGGTGCAGCCAGTAGTAGCAGAAATCATAGAGCACAAACGCAAAGACCCAGGTCCAGACCTTGTCGGCGGGCAACTGGAAGATCGCTACATGCTTCAACGCGTAGGCGTAGGTCACCAGCCCCACGCCCTTGGTCAACAGGCCGGTGGTGGTCGACAGCACCCCGGTGCTCAGGCTGTTGATCGCGTCCGCCAGGCGGTAGTGGCTCACCCCACGCCAGCGATCGGCGAGCAACTCGACGGCAATCAGCACAAAGAAGAACGGCACGGCATACAGAATGAAATTCATGACGCGACCCGAGCATGGAGGAAACCCGCAGATTAGGTGTAGCCGCTGGATATCCCTATGGCAACGAGTGACAAATTAGTGGACATTTAACGCCATGAATCTGGAGAACAACCCATGAGCAAAAAAATTGCAGTGATCCTTTCGGGCTGTGGCGTGTACGACGGCGCCGAGATCCACGAAAGCGTGATCACCTTGCTGCGCCTCGACCAGCGTGGCGCGCAGGTCCAGTGCTTCGCACCGAACATCACCCAATTGCATGTGATCAATCACCTGACCGGGGAAGAAATGCCTGAAAGCCGCAACGTGCTGGTGGAATCGGCGCGCATCGCCCGGGGTGACGTGAAGGATCTACGCGAAGCCCGGGCCGAGGACTTCGACGCGCTGATTGTGCCCGGCGGTTTCGGTTCGGCGAAGAACCTGTCCAACTTTGCCGTCGAAGGCGCCGGCTGCACCGTCCAGCCGGAAGTCCTGGCGCTGGCCGAAGCCTTCGCCGAGGCCGGCAAGCCGGTGGGCCTGATCTGCATCTCCCCGGCCCTGGCAGCGAAAATCTACGGCCCAGGGGTGGTCTGCACCATCGGCACCGATGTCGACACGGCCGCCGCCGTGGGCAAAATGGGTGGCACCCACGAAGACTGCGCCGTCACCGACATCGTCGAAGACACCGCACGCAAACTGGTCACGACCCCGGCCTACATGCTGGCCAGGAACATCAGCGAAGCGGCGTCGGGGATCAACAAACTGGTGGATCGGGTGCTGGAGCTGACGCACGAGAACGACGTGTAACAGCAGCGCCGCCAACCCAAATGTGGGAGCGAGCCTGCTCGCGATGGCGGTGTGTCAGCCGACAGGTATTTCAACTGAACCGGCGCCATCGCGAGCAGGCTCGCTCCCACAGGGGTCACCGCAAGGTTCAGGACACCCGCGCCAAGCGCGTCAGTATCCGATCCAACGCATTGGCAAACCCTTGCTTGTCCCGCTCGCTGTACGCCGCCGGGCCACCACCGACGTGGCCTTGCTCGCGTAGGTCGGTGAACAGGTTGCGCACCGCCAGGCGTTCGCCCATGTTCTGTGAATCGAACTCCTTGCCCCGCGGGTCCAGGGCGGCGATGCCCTTTTTCACCAGCCGGTCGGCCAGGGGGATATCACTGCAGATCACCAACTCTCCCGGCACGGCGTGCTCCACTAGGTAATCGTCCGCCGCATCCGGCCCACTGGGCACCACGATCAACTTGACGCAAGCCAGGGCCGGCTTGATCTGCGGCTGGCCGGCCACCAGCACCACGTCGAACCGACGCTTCAAGGCGAACTTGACCACCAGCTCCTTGGCAGCCTTGGGACAGGCGTCGGCGTCTATCCATACGCGCATTGGATTTTTCCTCTTCTAAAAGCTTCGCGAGCAAGCCCGCTCCCACAGAGGCAGCGAGGACTTTGTGGGGGCGAGCCTGCTCGCGATAACGAGCGCAGCGAATATTTCAGGAAACCTGGACCCGACGCTTCTCCGCCACCCAACTACGCCCGTACAGCACCATGATCGCCAGGATCGCCACCACCTGGGCCGTCAGCGAATAGGCGTCGGCATGGATGCCCAGCCAGTCGAAGTCGAAAAACGCCACTGGACGGGTTCCGAAGATCCCGGCTTCCTGCAGCGCCTTCACGCCATGCCCGGCGAACACCACCGACAGCGCGCACAACAACGCAGCGTTGATGCTGAAGAACAGCGCCAGCGGCAGTTTCGCCGAGCCGCGCAGAATGATCCAGGCTAACCCCACCAGCAGCACCAGCGCCGCCGCACCGCCGCTCAACACTGCGTTATGCCCGGCCGGGCCGGCCTGCAACCACAGGGTTTCATAGAACAGGATCACTTCGAACAGTTCGCGATAGACCGAGAAAAACGCCAGGACCGCGAAGCCGAAGCGACCGCCGCCGCCCACCAGGCTGCTCTTGATGTAATCCTGCCAGGCGGCCGCATGTCGTCGGTCGTGCATCCACACACCCAACCACAACACCATCACGCTGGCGAACAACGCCGTCGCGCCTTCGAGTAGTTCGCGCTGGGAACCGCTGACGTCGATCACGTAGGCGGCCAAGCCCCAGGTCGCCAGGCCGGCGAGCAGCGCCAGGCCCCAACCGAGGTTGACGCTGCGCACCGCCGTTTCCTGGCCTGTATTGCGAAGAAACGCCAGGATAGCCGCCAGCACCAGGATCGCTTCCAGGCCTTCACGCAACAGGATCAGCAAGCCCGAGATAAAGCTCAACGACCAGCTCAAGCCATCACTGCCCAGCAAACCGGCGGACGCCTTCAGCTTGACCTTGGCCGTGGCCAGACGCTGCTCGGCCTGTTCGACCGGCAAGCCATCCTGCAAGGACTGACGGTAAGCCATCAATGCCTTCTCGGTGTCCTTGCGCACGTTGGTATCGACGTTATCCAGCGAGCTTTCCACCAGCTCGAAGCCTTCCAGGTACGCCGCGACCGACAGGTCGTAGGCCTGGTCGTGATCGCCGGCGCGATAGGCTGCGATACTTTTATCCAGGGTCGCGGCCGTGTAGTCGAGCAACTGCGCCGGGCCACGCTGCACTTGCGGCGGCTGGGCACGCTGGGCGCGGAAGGTGGCCGCTGCCGCCGGGCCTTCGGCGGCAAGGACTTCAGCCGGCGTCTGGCGAGCGAGGTCGGCGAGGTTGTAGGTCTGCTGACCTTTGGCAGCGGCCGGGTCGGCGCTGAAGCTGGCGATGTAGGTCGCCAGGTCCCAACGTTGACGGTCGTCCAGTTGATCGGCGAAGGCCGGCATGTCGGTGCCTTCGATGCCCATGCCCAGAGTGTTGTAGATCGCGTAGAGACTAAGGCGGTCCAGGCGCTGGCCGTCCCGCAGATTGGAAGGCGGCGGCTCCAGGCCGACACCGGCAGGTCCGTCACCGGCACCATTGGCCCCATGGCACACCGAGCAGTTCTGGGCATACAGCGGCGCGCCCCGAGAAGGATCGGGGGTGATCACCGGTGCCTGGCTGACTTCATAGGCCACCGCCAGCCTGGCACCCAGTTGCCGCGCGAGGCGGGCGACGTCAGGGCCGTCTTGGTGCTGAGCAATAGCATTGCGCAAGGTGTCGATGCCCTGGATCAGCTCGGTCTTTTCCGGCTTGGCCGGGAGCCCGGCGATCACCCCCTCCACCACTCGAGTGAATTCCAACTGCTCGCGGTATTCAGCGTCGTCAGTGACCTTGCCCGCCTCGACCGTCGCCGGGTAGTCCGCCCCGATGTAATCCAGCAGATGCAGCGCCTGCGGGGCGCCCTCGACGGTGTCGGCCAGCAGGCAAGGGCTGCACAGCGTAAGCAGCGGCAGTACAAGCCAGGCCAGGAAACGAAACGGCGCAGTCATGAATGACTCTCGGTTGGTAATAAGAAGTAACACATTGTTCACTTCCAATGACTCCGGCTCAAGAGCCGATGTCATCTGGCGGCGCCTTTTCATCGGATATTCATGCTTTGGAAGTGATGTCACAAAAACAGCAATTCGAAATTGAAAAGCCATTACATAGCCTACGGCCATGTTTATAATCGCGCGGCCTTCTTATTGACCAATGGCATAAAAGCTCCTCTTTTCATGAGGAACCGACAGCGTCTCGACGCCTGTCCGTGGGATCGCTCCAGCCCGACCCGCACACTCCGGCTGCTAATTCAGGGAAGAATGTTCATGGCCTCCCGTGCCGTTTTCTCGGTCGCCCTCGGGGCGATCACCTTGTTGTCCGGCTGCTCGGCTTTCCGGAACTACGACAGCGAACTGGCCCAAACCAACCAGCAACTGGCCTCCGGCAACGTCGACGCCGCGCTGACCCTGCTGGAGAAAAACAACTCCAGCCAGGATAAGGACCTGCTGTATTACTTCGAGAAAGGTGAACTGCTGCGCGCCAAGGGCGACCTGTCCGGCAGCCAGAACGCCTGGAACAGCGCCGATCAGCAGGTTGGCCTGTGGGAAGATGCGGTCAAACTCGACACCGCCAAGTACGCAGCCCAGTTCGGCAGTTTCCTGGTCAACGACAAGGTCCGGCGCTATGAAGGCTACGACTACGAAAAGGTCATGCTGACCACGCAGATGGCCCTGAACCTGTTGGCCGTGAACGACTTCGACGGCGCCCGGACCCAGATCAAGAAAACCCACGAACGCGAGGCGGTGATTGCCGACCTGCGGGACAAGCAATACCTCAAGAGCGAAGAAGAGGCCGAGCAGCAAGGGGTCAAGACCGAGTACAAGGACCT
The DNA here is from genome assembly GCF_052042015.1 of Pseudomonas sp. SMV71. NCBI lineage: Bacteria > Pseudomonadati > Pseudomonadota > Gammaproteobacteria > Pseudomonadales > Pseudomonadaceae > Pseudomonas > Pseudomonas sp. SMV71. The sequence goes on from NZ_JBKGGU010000012.1 coordinate 110,428, forward strand.
CAAGGGTTACCCGGTGGCGAGCCTTGACGCCCCGGAAGTGGTCGGCCTGAAAAACAGCTACCAGAGTGCGTTCAGCCATTACCTGGCCGGCTTCGTCTACGAGGCCCTGGGTGAGAAGGACCTGGCTGCCCCGGGTTATCGCAAAGCCGCCGAACTGCGCCCCAACACGCCGTTGCTGGAGCAAGCACTGGTCAATCTCGACAAACCCGCCACCAAGAGCGACGACAGCGACGTGCTGATCGTGGTCCAGAGCGGCCTGGCGCCGTCCCGGGACTCGATCCGCATTCCCCTGCCCTTGCCCATCAGCGGCAATCTGGTCATCACGCCGTTGTCTTTCCCGGTGATCAAGCCTGACACTTCAACCGCCACCTTCGCCCAGATCGGTGTCGATGGGCGTCAGATGGACCTGACCCAGCTCAACAGCACTACCGCCATGTCCCGCCGCGCGCTGCGCGATGACATGCCCGGCATCATCCTGCGCACCACCGTGCGTGCGATCACCAAAGGCGTGGCGCAAAAGCAGATCAACGACACCAACCCACTGGCTGGCCTGGCTGTCGGTCTCACCTCGGCCGTGCTGGAAGGTGCCGACACCCGCACCTGGCGCACCCTGCCCGACTACACCCAAGTGGCGCGCCTGCGCCTGAAAAAAGGCGAACACCAGGTCACCTTGCCTAGTGCCGTGGGCGGCTCGGTGGTCAAGGTCAACGTCGACCAGCGCTACCAGGTCATCAGCCTGCGGGCAGTGGGCAACCAGGTCTATGCCGGTGGCCTGGCCGCCCAGGTGATGCCCAGCGCCAACCCGACCGCCATTGCCCTCAAGCAACCTTAAGAACGGAGTCTTGTTCACATGCGTTTCAAACTGATCGCCATTGGTGCCCTGGCCTTACTGGCCGGTTGCGCCACCCCACCGCCACCGGAGCCGGGCACTGCTGCCAGCAAGGTCGTGGCGATGGGCAAGACCAAAAACATCGTGGTGGGTGCCATGCGCGTAGCCCGGGAAAACGGCTACCTGACCGTCAATGTGCAGCTGAGCAACACCAGCTACAACAACAAGACGATGTACTACCGCTTTGCCTGGCTGGGCCCCGAGGGCTTCCCGATCGCCGAAGAAGAAACCTGGAAAAGCCTGACGATGTACGGCCAACAGACCAGCTTCCTGCCGGCCATCGCACCAACGCCCAAGGCCGTGGACTTCCGGTTGGAAATCAATACGCCTTGAGCCTGACACCGATCAGCAAGGCCAACACAAAACCTGTGGCGAGGGGATTTATCCCCGTTGGGCTGCGCAGCAGCCCCTCACATGCGGCCTCGGTAAACCTAGCAGATCGTGCCCGGCTGTTCTTTTTGGGCTGCTACGCAGCCAGCGGGGATAAATCCCCTCGCCACAAAAACTTTTACGCAGATATTTGAGAGCACCCACATGTTCCTACGCATTTCCTCCCTCGCCCTTGCCGTCCTGCTGGTCAGCGGCTGCGCCAACAACTCTCCGGTGCTGGGCAACAAGAACATCAGCTACGGCGACACCAAGGCCGTGGAGACCGTGACCAACGAATTCGGCTCCACCGACCTGCAAATGATCGCCGAGTCCATGACCCGCTCCCTGGCCCAGTCCGGGATTCTGCAAGGTCGCCCGGTGGTTCAGGTCTATGACGTGAAGAACAAGACCAGCGAGTACATCGACACTCGCGAGATCACCACCAGCATCAAGACCCAGCTGATGAAGACCGGCGCGGCGCGTTTCGCCAGCGACAACACCGCCATGGACAGCCAGGTCGACCAGCTCAAGCTGCAGAACCAGAGCGGCCTGTATAAGAAGAGCACCGTGGCCAAGACCGGCAACATGATCGCCGCCAAGTATCGCCTCGAAGGCTCCATCAGCTCGATCGTCAAGCGCAGCAGCGACTACAAGGACGTTTTCTACAAATTCAGCCTGCAACTGATCGATGTCGAAAGCGGTCTGGCCGAATGGATGGATGAGAAAGAAATCCGCAAGACCACGGAGCGTTAAGCCATGCGCACATGGATCGGCATCATGGCCCTGGCCTGCGCGTTCGGCGCCCAGGCGGCCCCGAAAGTCGCGGTCACGGACCTGGCGTACCAGGAGCGGGTGGAGGAATACATCCATACCGTTTCCGCCCAGAGCAACTTCCAGGCGAACGCCTACAGCGCCAGCGCATCGTCGAGCTACGACGAGATGGAAGCCACCAGCAGCTACATCGAGCAGGGTGAATTGCGCAAGTTCACCGGTGACATCAAGGGCGAAATCCTGCGCAGCGGGATGTTCCAGCTGGTGCAGGGCACGCCCTACACCGCGTCGTCCACGGGCGACGTCTACGACGTCATCAAGCGTATCAAGGCCGGGAATTTCAAGGGCGCCGACTATGTGCTGTTCGGCACTGTGTCGGACATCGACTTCACCCGCGACATCAACGAACTGGCCAACACCGATAGCTACTCGGCGGTACTCGGGCTGACCCTGGTGGCGGACTTCAGCCTGATCAACACCAAGACCTACGAAATCACCTCGGCCTTCACCGCCATGGGTGAGGCCCAGGACACCAAGCTGTTGAACCATCGGGACGTGCACATCAGCCTCAACCGTCCACGGGTGGTACGCGATGTGTCCAAGGCCTTGGGTGAAGACGTGGCGCAGCAACTGAGCCAACAGCTCGGCGGCCCCAGCCATGAACAACCCCGCGAGCCCGCGCAGCGTAACAACCTGCCACGGGATACGGCGCCGGTGATCCTGCGTTAATTACTGCCGGTGGGTGATGCTTTTGTGGCGAGGGAGCTTGCTCCCGCTCGGGCGTAGCGACCGCAGGCTTTTGGGGCTGCTGCGCAGCCCAGCGGGAGCAAGCTCCCTCGCCACAGGGTCCTTCGTTGCTTCAGATCGGACAGTGCTGCCGTTTCAGAAAGAACGGGTTACACCGCCGCCCTGCGAATCGTCGCCAGCAACCCCGCCGCGCCGATGAACAGTCCGGCGAAGGTCCGGTTCATCCGGCGTTGCTGTTTTGGCGTACGCAACAGGCGCAGCACCTTGGACGCCAGTCCGGTGTAGCCGGCCATGACGATCAGATCGACGCAGATCATGGTCACGCCCAGGATCAGGTATTGCTTGACCAGGGGCGCGTGGGGATCGATGAACTGTGGTAGCACCGCAAGCATGAACACCAGGGCCTTGGGGTTGCTGATGTTGACCAGGAAGCCGCGGAACAGCAGCGCCATGGGCTTGCCGATAGGCCGCACGGCCGCATCGTCGCTGATGCCTGCGGGGATGGCGCGCCATTGCTTGACGCCCAGGTAGACCAGATACGCCACGCCAAACCATTTGATCGCATAGAACGCGGTGGCCGACGCGGTGAGAATCGCGCCGACACCGGCGGCGACAATCACAATTTGCAGAGCCAGACCCAGTTGCAGGCCCAAGGCATTCCAGTAGCCACGCCAGAAACCGTATTGCAGCCCACTGGACATCGATGCAATGGCACCGGCGCCCGGCGAAAGGCTGATCACCCAACATGCCGCAAAAAACGCCAGCCATGTCTCCAGCAACATCGCACACCTCGCCTCGGATTCGTCGAAACCATTAAGCTAATGCGTCGCCGAGGGATTGACCACTGCTTTTTGGAACGAGCCGGTCGGTCTGCTCGGCTACTCGAGGAACCCGCCGACCGGAAACGCCTCGCTGCCGCGCCAGCGCCGTACCGAACGCTGGAAGAACAGGCTGTTGGGCACCTGCACCATGGCGCTGCCGGTGCCGAGTTCCTCGGGTTCGATCAGCGTGGTGTAAAGCAGGTTGATGGCGACTACGCGGCCTTTGATGCCTGGCTTGTCGGTGGTGTCCACCAGCTCCACCACATCCCCCAGGCGAAACGGCCCGACGGTATAGATCAGAACGGCGCAAAACAGGTTCGACAACACACTCCAGATGGCGAAGAACGCCACCGCCGCCACGGCGACGAAACCCGACACCGCCGTCCACAGCACCGTGGCCGAGACGCCCAGGCGCTCGAGCGCGATCAACACCGCACTGCCCATGATCAGCCAGCGCAGCACACCCCGCAGGATGATCACCAGTTGCGGCGGCAACGGATAACGCTCGCCGAGGCGCGTAAGTGCACGCGCCACGAAGCGCTGGGCGAAATAGCCGACCAGCAGAATCAGCAGGATCTGCAGACCGAGCCAGATCGGCTCGATCCACATGACCGGGACAGGCAGGGCCAGGGCTTCCATCAGGACAACGCCTCCAGCTCCGCTTGCAGGGTTTCCAGCAGTTCCAGTGCCTGCATCCACGCCTCCTCGAGTTCCGCTTCCCTGACCTTGAGCCTGGCCTGCTCGGCCAGCAGCTCACGCAGCTCATCCTTGCGCGCCGCCTCGTAGAGACCGCTGTCGCCGAGGCTGGTTTCGATTTTCTGCAACTGCTCATGCAGCTTGCCCAGTTCGGCTTCGAGCTTGTCGGCCTCGCGCTTGTGCGGCGCCCGTTGCTGGCGCAAAGCCGCGGCGGCCTGGCGCTGGGCCTTCTTGTCGGTCTTGTCCGGGTTCACCGGGGTCGAGCTGACCGGTGCGTTGCGCTGGCGATAGTCCACCAACCAGCGTGCATAGTCTTCGAGATCGCCGTCGAACTCTTCGACCTTGCCATCGGCCACCAGGAAGAAATTATCCGTGGTGCTCTTGAGCAGATGCCGATCGTGGGAGACCACCAATACCGCACCACTGAATTCCTGCAAGGCCATGGTCAGGGCCAGGCGCATTTCCAGGTCCAGGTGGTTGGTCGGTTCGTCGAGCAGCAACAGGTTCGGCCGTCCCCAGGCGATCAACGCCAGCGCCAGGCGCGCCTTTTCGCCACCAGAGAAATTCAGCACCGGCTCGTCGATGCGCGCCCCACGGAAATCGAAACCACCGAGGAAGTCGCGCAGCGTCTGCTCGCGCTCGGTCGGCGCCAGGCGTTGCAAGTGCAGCAGTGGACTGGCCTTGGCATCGAGGGAGTCCAACTGGTGCTGGGCGAAGTAGCCGACCACGGTGTTCTCGCCACGGGTCAGGCGTCCGGCCAAGGGCTGAAGCTCGCCAGAGAGGTTCTTGATCAGCGTCGACTTACCGGCCCCGTTGGGGCCCAACAGGCCGATCCGCGCGCCCGGCGTCAATTGCAGCTTGACCTTTTCCAGCACGGTCTTGTCGCCGTAGCCCAAGCGTGCGTCGGACAGGTCGATCAGTGGGCTGGAAATCTTGCTCGATTCACGGAAGACAAAATCAAACGGCGAATCGACATGGGCCGCCGACAGTTCCTCCATCCGCTCCAGTGCCTTGATCCGGCTCTGGGCCTGACGGGCCTTGGTGGCCTGGGCCTTGAAGCGGGCAATGTAGCTTTCCATGTGCGCACGCTGCGCCTGCTGCTTCTCGTAGGCCTGCTGTTGCTGGGCCAGGCGTTCGGCACGAGCCCGCTCGAAGGCGCTGTAGCCGCCGCGGTAAAGGGTCAGCTTGCGCTGGTCGACATGGGCCACGTGATCGACCACAGCGTCGAGGAAATCACGGTCGTGGGAAATCAGCAGCAGCGTGCCCGGATAACCCTTGAGCCAGTCTTCCAGCCAGATGATGGCGTCGAGGTCCAAGTGGTTGGTCGGTTCGTCGAGCAGCAAAAGATCCGACGGGCACATCAAGGCCTGCGCCAGGTTCAGGCGCATCCGCCAGCCGCCGGAAAAGTCGCCGACCTGGCGGTCCATCTGCTCGTTGGTGAAACCCAGGCCGGCGAGCAATTTGCGTGCACGGGCATCGGCGGTGTAGCCGTCGGCGCTGTCGAGCTCGGCGTGCAGACGGGCCTGGGCAGCGCCGTCATGGGCCGCTTCGGCCGCCGCCAGGTCGCGCTGGACCTGGCGCAGGCGCACGTCGCCATCGAGCACATAGTCCACCGCCAGGCGCTCGAGGGTATCGACCTCCTGGCGCATGTGAGCGATACGCCAGTCGGCCGGCAGCGAGCAATCACCGGAGTCCGGGTGCAGTTCCCCCCGCAGCAGGGCGAACAGGCTCGATTTGCCGGCGCCGTTGGCACCGATGAGGCCGGCTTTATGGCCGGCGTGCAGGGTCAGCTCGGCGTCTTCTAGCAGACGTTGCGGGCCACGCTGTAAAGTCAGGTTCTGAAGTCGGATCATAATGGCGGCGGAGTCTACCAGCTTCGCTCGCAACTGGCGCGAGTAGCACGATGTCCCCTGACCTGTGGAAATTCTCCCTCGACCTCTACGCCAGGCCTGGCGTAGAGCAAGCCTGCCTGGCATTGCAGGACGCCGGCGCGAGTGTCTGCCTGTTGCTGTGCGGCCTGTGGCTGGAACAACGTGGCGTGGCCTGCAACGAACAACGGCTGCTACAGCTTCGGCAAGTGGCCGGTCCCTGGGACGCTGAGGTGATCCGACCCTTGAGGGCGCTGCGCGTGGCGTGGAAAAGGAATGCCCTTCAAGACGCGGACCTTCGAAGCCTGCGCGAACGGATCAAGGGACTGGAGTTGGAGGCCGAACGGCATTTGCTGGAGCGATTGGAAACGGCGGCCACAGATTGGCGCAGAACAGGACAGATCGATTCAGGCCGATGGCTGGAGGCATTGGCGAGGGTGGACGGTCCCGCGAACCGCGACGCGCTGCATCGGCTGCGCGTCGCGGTGTCCGGCACTTAGGAAGCGCTGGTTGGGGTGCTGGTACTCGAGGCAGCAGGTGCCGATGGCGTGGCTGCCGGTGCCGGGGTGCTGGCGGCTGGGGCAGGCGCAGCGGTCGGAGCCGGAGTCGAGGTCGCAGGCTTGGCTGCGGAGGCAGTCGAAGGTTTTGCGGCGGCTGGCTTTTTCGCTGCGGGTTTCGTCGCAGGCTTCGCGGCAGGTTTAGCGGCAGCAGGCTTGGCACCAGCAGGCTTAGCGGCAGGCTTCGCAGCGGTTGCTTTCGCGGCGGCAGGCTTGGCCGCAGGTTTTGCCGCAGCAGTGCTGGCGGCTGGCTTGGCCGCAGTTTTAGCCGGTGCTTTGGCAGCGGCAGGTTTGGCGGCCGCTTTCACAGCAGGTTTGGCAGCAGCCGTCTTGGTGGCCGCAGGCTTGGCAGCCGGCTTCGCAGCGGTCGATTTCGCAGCTGGCTTGGCCGCGGCAGTTTTGGTCGCAGCGGGTTTGGCAGCGGTGGTTTTAGCAGCAGGTTTAGCAGCGGGTTTTGCGGCTGGCCTGGCAGCAGGCTTGGCGGCTGCAGTTTTAACCGCAGGTTTGGCGGCAGCCTTGACCGCTGGTTTTTTCGCCGCAGGTTTCGCTGCGCTGGCAGCGACGGGTTTGGCCGCCGGCTTGCTTGCCACTTTGGCCGGTGCTTTCGCGGCAGGCTTGGCAGCCGCCTTGACCGGTGTTTTTGCGGCAACGGGTTTAGCGGCCGGCTTCTTGGCCGATACAGCGACAGGCTTGGCAGCACGAGCGGCCAGCGCCTTGCCCGCAGCTTCCTGCACGCGCCCGACACCCTGGGCCAGTTTCAGGCTTTCCTGGGCATCGCGCTTGAGTTGCAAAATATAGGCGCGGGTTTCGGATTGACGATCCTTCAGAGCATCGAGCAAGTCTTCGAGTTCTTTCACCACGTCCTTGGCCTTGGCTTGTGCCTTGGCCTTGCCGGCGGTTGCGGCGCCTTGCAGCTTGGTGCGGGACTTGTGCAGTTTTTCCTGCGCCTTGCCGCGTTGTTTTTCCAGTTTGGCGAGCAGTTTTTCAGCATCAGCCAGGGCTTGGGAGCAGGCATTTTCCAGATGCTCGAGCAAGGTGCCCGAGAGTTGTTGGAGCAAGTGCAACGGAGTGTTTACAGGCTTCTTAGTGGCCGACATGGTTTACCTCCTGACTGACGTGAGTGCGGCTCATACTATTCCTCTGCTGCAACCGCCGCTAGGGCATGTTGACAGTACACATGGCGTTGCGTTGCAAGGTACGAAAAATCTTCTGCACCCACGGTTCGAGCAGTCCACCTCAACACAGATCGGCACTGGCATAATTCCTCGATTCGAGGTCGGAGAGCACACATGTCGCGTCACCTGTTTTTATGCTTGTGCATCGTTGGCTCCATGGCCCAGGCCGTGGAGAAAACCAGCACGAACGATTCCCACGACCTGGCCTACAGCCTTGGCGCGAGCCTGGGCGAGCGCTTGCGCCAGGACGTCCCGGACCTGCAGATCCAGGCGTTGGTGGAAGGTCTGCAACAGGCTTACCTGGGTAAGCCGCTGGCGCTCAAGGATGAGCGCATCGAGCAGATTCTCGCCGAGCATCAGGCGCAGCTGACGGCGCAGTCGACAACGCCGCAGATCGAAGCGGCCTTGAAAACGGAACAGAAATTTCTCAATGAAGAACGCAGCCGCCCCGGCGTCCAACAGCTCGCCGACGGCATCCTGCTGACCGAACTCAAGCCAGGCAAAGGTGCCAAGGCCGGTCCCCACGGCAAGGTCCAGGTGCTCTACACCGGACGGCTGCCGGACGGCACGGTGTTCGACTCCAACCATCAGGCGCAGTGGTTCAACCTGGACAGCGTGATCGACGGTTGGCGCAGCGCGCTGCCGCAGATGCCGGTCGGCGCGAAGTGGCGGCTGGTGATTCCTTCGACCCAGGCCTATGGCGCCGAAGGGGCCGGGGATGTGATCCCGCCCTTCACGCCGCTGGTGTTCGAGATCGAGTTGCTGGGCGCGACAGGCTGATAGCGCCCAAACAAAAAACGGTACGCAATGCGTACCGTTTTTTTCTTGACCGCGAGTCCGTCAGGCCTGGACCGCAGCTTCTTCCTTGTGGGCGTTGTGCAGCACTTCGATCAGGCAATCTTCCAGCTCGAAGCGCTCATGCAGCAAACCGCCCAGCTCCTTGAATTTCTCCGCGACGCATTTGCCTTCATCGCACAGGTCGTTGAACGCCAGCAGCTTTTCGGTGATGACATCGATGCGCGGATAGATCTGCTCGGCAAGTTCCAGGCCGCGCTTGTCGTTGAACGCCTTCGCCTCGCCCGTCAGTTGTTCGTAGATCTCGAAATGGCCAGCCGATACGTAGTCAACCAGCACACCGCAGAATTCCTGCAAGGGCTTACGGCTTTCGCTCAACGCCTCAGGCTTGTCGCCCAGCGCATCGTAGGACCGAACCAGCTCGTGCCGCTCCTGCAACCAGCGATCGATCAGCAGGTGCACCCCACCCCAGCGTTCCTGAGCATTCTGACAACTTTCGAGCATGGTGATTTCTTCCCTTGTGAGTCATGCCCTCGCAGCCTGCATACGCCTGAAGGATCAGGAACAAGCCAGACACAACATGATCGAGTGGCACGATTCCAATGACACGTGCGGGCCAGATTATGCCCGCACGACAACGGCTTCAAGTTACGCAGGAGATAAAGTTCATACAAGTGTTTAATCCCAGGCCCTGACCAACTGCGACGTTTCGCCACCAAGCGGTCGTACCAGAGCATTCCAGGCGAGACGCAGCAGCAGGTAGGTCATCGCGATGGACACCGCGAGAAAAAACAGCAGGCTCCACTCGGGAATGCTCAAGTCCAGCAAAGTCCAGGTGATGTTCGCGCAATCCACTCCCCCGGCGAGCACACGGTGCAGGGCGCACCACCAGGAGTCCGCCTTCGTCAGTTGCGCCACGCAATCGGGTAGCGCCTCGAACGAACCGCTTTGCAGCAACACCTGCCGTCCGGCCAGCACCATCCCCGTAGACGCAGCAGCCAACCCCGCCACCGCGTAGCCAATGCTGCCCCCCTGGCCTGCGCCATGTACGCAGGCCACGAGGCTGTTTACCAGGAACAGCATCAGGCACAACCGCTGCAGGACACAGAGGCTGCAAGGCGTCAGGCCCACCGAGTATTCCAGGTAACCGGTGACGCCCAGAGCCAGGGCTGCGGCGATGGAAGCCATGAGAAACAAGAAGCGTGAGCTAGCCAAAGACATGGCGGTTCCGTAACAGAAGAGACAAGCAGTTACGTTAGAGGAAACGCGCCGGCCCTTTCAAGGCGGGCCCAGGCAGACACTTCACCAGGAATGTAGGGAATTCCCGACAGGTGGAAGAGGATTGTGCGCGGTTAGCTGTAGGACTTTGCTGAAGACACCATTCAAGCGCTGTATTCGCTGACTCAAGGTTATCGATAACCTGTGGCGAGGGAGCTTGCCCCCGCTGGGCTGCAACGCAGCCCCAAATCAACGCGACGCGCATTTGCGGCTGCTGCGCCCGAGGCGTCGGACCGACCGAGCGGGAGCAGGCTCCCTCGCCACACTGATTATTGTTTCAAGTAGGCATGACCTGCGCTGGCACGGGCAACGGTGCGGCCAGCAGGCGCTCGTCCAGCAACCCCAATCCCTCCTGGAACAATTGGTTGCTGCGCTCGGCATCTCCCAGCTGCGCCAACAACCGCGCCAGCTCGGCGCAGGCTTCCGGGTTGCGCTGAATCCGCAGGCTATTTTCCAGATAGTCCCGCGCCTTGCCCCACAGACTGTTTTGCAGGCACAAGCGTCCCAGCGTCAGCAGCAGGCTCGGGTCGGCCGGATGCTCCTTGAGCCAGCCTTCGGCCGTTTGCAATTGCCGGCCTGGATCACTGCCACGAACCAATCCATAAAGACGTGCCAGATGGCTGTCGTAGTGACGCTTGAGCGCGACACGCAGCACTTCTTCGGCCTCGACCTGGGCGCCCAGTTGCCGCAGTTGCTCGGCATAGGCCAGTACCAGCGCCGGCTCCTGGCGCTGGGCGGAAGTCAGCTGTTGCCAGGCGCGATTGAGCGATTGCAGCCCGACGCTGCCGTCCTCCTCCCGATGAGCCGCCAGGCTGAGGTTCTCGCCCCAGGCCCGCCGCTCAAGCTCAGCCAGCTCACTGGCGGGCAAGACCTTATCCTTACGCAGCTCCGGCAACAGCCGGATCACCGCCGACCAGTCACCGCGCTGCTGGTGCAGCCGTTGCAACTGCCGCAGGGTCTGCGCGTTATGGGGATGACGCTCATGCATGGCTTGCAGCGTGCTCAACGCGCCTTCGGTGTCACCCCGGTCGGTCTGCAATTGCGCGTGCGTCAACGCGATGGCCAGCTCCGCCTGGGGCTGACGTTCCAGGGCACGCTCCAGCAGACTGTCGCTCTGCTCGTAGAGCCCCTGCTCATTGGCGGCACGGGCGGCCCCCAAGTAATACAGCAACGGCTGGCGCTCGGCTTCGGCGGCGCGATGCAGGTGACGCTGGGCACTGGCCCAGCGGCCTTCGGCCAGGTCCAGCTGGCCATGCTCGATCGCCACCTGCACACGGCGGCTGCGATTGCGTCGCGACCATGGATTGACCACGCCACTGGAAGTCGTCACCAACCCGATCAATGCGCGGATCCCGCGCCATACCAGCCAGAGCACCGCCACCAGCGCCAGGGTCACCCACAAGCCGGCTTCATAGCGGAAATTCTTGTACGCCACCAACACATAACCCGAATGCTCGGCAATCGCCACGCCCAGCAACGCGGCGACGGCGATGACCACGAACAGAATCACGTAAAGGCGTTTCATGGCGCAGTCTCCTGCCCGCCGGCCTTGGGCAGCGGCTTGACCGACTCTTCGGCGTTCAGGTTGCGGCGTTCGAGGTAGGCCTGGACGCTGCTCAGCGTACCCGTCAGATCCGGTGTGACCACGGTCACCGGCTGCCGGGACAGCTCAACCACTCGTTCGAGCATGATTTTGCTCTGTGGATTGTCCTGGTTGAAGTTGTTCTTGAGCACGTCCCGCGCTTCGGCCAATGCCTGGGTGTACACCGGCGCCTGACCATTGAGGGCGGCCCATTGCGCCTGCTCCAGCGCCAGGCTCAACGCCAGGCGAACTTGCATCAGGCTCTGCCCGGCCAGCAACGGACGGACGTTCTCGTCGGCGTTGAAATCGATACGGATGTAGCGCGAGATCTGGTCCCACCATTGTGCCCAGCGGCTGGCGCCATCGCCGTCGGCGGTCAGGCCCAGCAACGACTCGCCACGGTCCTTGTACTCCGGCGCCAGCTCAGAGAGCTGCAGCACCTGATCACGCAGGGCGCCCAACTGCAGGAACAACCCGGTGCGATCCGGTTGCTCGGTACTGCGCAAAGCGGCGAGGGTCTTGGCCAGTTGTTCACGGGCGGCGAACGCACCGGGGTCGTTCTGCTCTCGCAGGATTTCGTCGGCGCCCTGGACCAGCGCCTGGGCACTGTTGATGTCTTGCAGGGCGGACAGACGCAGGCTGGCCAGGCGCAAGAGATGCTCGGCCTCGGCCAGGCGCCAGTCCTTGCGACTGGCGCCCAGCACGGTTTCCAGGCGCTGGCTCAGATGCTGTTGGTCGCCTTGCAGCTGGGCCACCAGACGCCGCCGCTCTTCCAACTCTTCGGCTGGCGGCAGCTGGGCCAGGCGTTCGCTCAGGCGCTGTTCATTGAGTTTGAGGGTCTGAGCCTGATCGTTCAGCGCCTGGACCTGGGCCGACTGCTGTTGGTTATTGGTCTGCAGGTGACGCAGCTGCCACACGCTCCAGCCGCCAACGGCCACGCCAGCGGCTCCTAGCAACAATGCGACGATTGCCAGGCCGTTGCCGCGACGCGGCGCCACCGGGGCCGGGGTTTCAACCGACGCATCGATGGCCGGCTGGATTTGTTCTTCTTTTGGCAAGGCTGTTTCGCTCACGTATCCATCCTTTGCATTAGAAAACGGCACGGATTGTTCCCGTAACGCCGCCAGCAAAGCCGCGGCATTGGCGCCGCGACAATCCACAACTGTCCGGGCCCCGGCGGCACGCGCCATCTCGGCAACCCGTGGGCTTGGAACAAACAACGGTAACCGGGCCAACGCCGGCCAGGCATCGCCGGCGAGCCGCTGCAGATGCTCGAAGCTCTGCCCACTGCTGACCACCAGGGCGTTCAAGCGTTCCGCTTCGACTTTCGCCGGCAGCTCGCCTTCGCAGTAATCCGGCAGGCCGCGTCGGTACAATTCCAGATAATCGACACTAGCACCTTGCTCGCGCAAACGCTCTGCCAGCAAGCCGCGCCCGCCCTCACCACGCACGATCAAAACCCGAGGATCGGGCCGGTTGGTCGCCTCGCGCAATCCAGGTAGCTCAAGCAGGGCTTCGCTGTCATCGCCATTGTCGGGGTAAGACACTGCCAGCCCCGCTTCGGCAAGAATCTGTCCGGTGGCGGCGCCCACGCTGAACCACGGCAGGTCCGGCGGCTGGGGCCAGTATTGATGAAGCAGCTCGACACACCGACGGGCAGCGGGCTTGCTGACAACGATCACCGCGCAATATTGGTCCAGCGCCTGGAGCATTCCCCGGCCGGCATCGGACAGCGGCACCGGCTCGATATCCAGCAAGGGCAAACTGGCACTGTATATTCCCGCTTCGGCCAGGACAGCCGCCAGCGCCGACGACTCATCCGCTGGTCGGGTGAGCAGCAGCCGCCAACCCGTCACGCGTGGCCAGCCTCGCCATAGACTTTCTTGAGAATCTCATCGGCGCCCTGGCCCAGCAGGTCTTCGGCCACCCGCACGCCCAGTGCCTCGGCATCACGACGCGGTGCTCGGGCTTCGGCGCTCAGCAACCGGCCGCCACTGGGGTCGCCCACCAGGCCACGCAACCAGACCTGCTCGCCTTCGAGTACGGCGTAACAGGCAATCGGCACCTGGCAGCCGCCGTTGAGATGTTTGTTGAGGGCGCGCTCGGCGAAGACCCGAGTCGCGGTGTCCTCATGGTGCAGCGGCGCCAGCAAGGCGTGGATGTCGCTGTCGGCGCTGCGACATTCGATACCCACCGCCCCCTGTCCACCGGCCGGCAGGCTGTCATCGACGCTGATGGCCGAGGTGATGCGCTCTTCGAAGCCCAGACGAATCAGGCCGGCGGCGGCGAGAATAATCGCGTCGTACTCACCCGCGTCAAGCTTGGCCAGCCGCGTGTTGACGTTGCCGCGCAGGAAGCGGATCTGCAGGTCCGGGCGGCGCGTCAGCAACTGCGCCTGGCGCCGCAGGCTGGATGTGCCGACCACGCTCCCGGCAGGCAACGCGTCGAGGCTGGAAAAGCTATTGGACACGAATGCATCGCGAGGATCTTCCCGCTCGCAGATGCAAAACAGGCCCAGGCCTTCGGGGAAGTCCATGGGCACGTCTTTCATCGAGTGCACGGCGATGTCGGCTTCATTGTCCAGCAAGGCGGTTTCCAACTCTTTGACGAACAGGCCCTTGCCACCGATTTTCGACAGCGGAGAGTCCAGCAGCTTGTCGCCGCGACTGACCATGGGCACCAGGGTCACGGCCAGACCGGGATGGGCGGTTTCCAGACGGGTCTTGACGTACTCGGCCTGCCAGAGGGCCAGGGCGCTTTTGCGGGTGGCGATGCGGATCTCGCGAGAGGACATGGATCAATCCGTATTTAAAAGATACGGCAGATAATAACAGCTCAGTCAAAACCGCTTTGACTTGAATCACGACCCCAAGGCCTCCCTGGCCGTCAATCTCCTGGAATGAAACGCGTTGCAAGCCCTCGAACCGGTCTAGAGGTGCTGCATCATCTTGCGCACGCCGGCCACGTGTCGACGGCTGACAATCAGCGCGTCGCCATTGAGGCCTTTGAGAAACAGCTGGAAGTGTCCCAGGGGCGTGCGTTGCAGGCGTTCGATACGCTCGCGGGCCACCAAGGCATTGCGGTGGATGCGCACGAAGCGTTCGCCGAACTCGTCTTCGAGCGCCTTGAGCGGCTCGTCCAGCAACACTTCGCCGCTCTCGTGGCGCAGGGTCACGTACTTATGGTCGGCGATGAAATAGACCACCTGGTTCAGTGGGATCAATTCAATGCCTTTGCGGGTGCGGGCACTGATGTGGCTGCGCGGGCCGCTGCCGCTTTCCGCGGCCGGACGGGTCAACGCCGCCAGTTGCACCCGGTTCGGTCGCTCGGCCTTGCGCAAGGCATCGATCAACGCCTCGGACGCCACCGGCTTGAGCAGATAGCCCACGGAGCCGGCCTGCAACACCTCGGGCGGGAAGTCATCGCGCGTGGTACAGAACACCACGGCCGGCGGTGACTCGCGCTCGCACAACTTCGCCGCAACCTGCAAGCCATCCAGGCCAGGCATGCGAATGTCGAGCAGCACGATATCCGGCTTGTGGCTGTCGATTAAGGCCAATGCCTCTTCGCCATTGGTGGCGCTCGGCTCCAGGACACTGTAACCCTCGAGTTCGCCAACCATTCGGCTCAGGCGCTCGCGGGCCAGTGGTTCGTCATCAACGATCAGGACATTCATATTGCGCTGGATTCCTGCGTGAGTCTCGCACAAGGATAGCGTAGACAGGGCAAGTGACATGCGTCACCGCGATCCACGCTAAGACTGGTCCGAGGGCCAAAAAGTGCCGCGAGGCGGTTGCCTATCTTTACCAGCGCTTGCCGACCGTTACCCGGGGCCCGTTGTCGCACGGCGTCGCCGTAGGGATTGTTGACATTCGATTCGATCAATATGAGCTCCCCCCTTCTTGATAGTGGTCCGGTGCGCCCTGGATGGAAAAAACTACAGTCCTATCGTCCACTGTAGACGGTTGCCGGAACGATATTGCTCAATCGAAAAATATCGTTGCCGCAAAACCTTCGTCGAATGCCCACCTGCCGTTGGAAAAACCTGCCGACCAGTGCCAGCGCCAGCCCCGGCAACCCTGCTATCATCCGCCGCAGCCTTTAACCGCTAATTTCTCAACAGCCGATCACGAGCGAATCATGAGCACTGACAAGACCAATCAGTCCTGGGGCGGCCGCTTCAGTGAACCCGTCGACGCCTTCGTCGCCCGCTTCACCGCCTCCGTCAACTTTGACCAGCGCCTGTATCGCCACGACATCATGGGTTCGATCGCCCACGCCACCATGCTGGCCAAGGTCGGCGTACTGACCGATGCCGAGCGCGACAGCATCATCGATGGCCTGAAAACCATCCAGGCGGAAATCGAGGCCGGCCAGTTCGACTGGCGCGTCGACCTCGAAGACGTGCACATGAACATCGAAGCGCGCCTGACCGACCGCATCGGCGTGACCGGCAAGAAGCTACACACCGGCCGCAGCCGCAACGACCAGGTGGCTACCGACATCCGCCTGTGGCTGCGCGATGAAATCGACCTGATCCTGGGCGAAATCACCCGCCTGCAAAAAGGCCTGCTGGAACAGGCCGAACGCGAGGCCGAAAGCATCATGCCCGGCTTCACCCATCTGCAAACCGCGCAGCCAGTGACTTTCGGGCACCACATGCTGGCCTGGTTCGAAATGCTCAGCCGCGACTACGAGCGGCTGGTCGATTGCCGCAAGCGCACCAATCGCATGCCCCTGGGCAGCGCCGCGCTGGCCGGTACCACCTACCCGATCGATCGCGCCTATACCGCCCAACTGCTGGGCTTCGATGCCGTGGGCGGCAACTCCCTGGATAATGTCTCGGACCGCGATTTCGCCATCGAATTCTGCTCCGCCGCCAGCATCGCAATGATGCACCTGTCACGCTTCTCCGAAGAGCTGGTGCTGTGGACCAGCGCGCAATTCCAATTCATCGATCTGCCCGACCGCTTCTGCACCGGCAGCTCGATCATGCCGCAAAAGAAAAACCCCGACGTCCCGGAACTGGTGCGGGGCAAGAGCGGCCGGGTGTTCGGCGCGCTGATGGGCCTGCTGACCCTGATGAAAGGCCAGCCGCTGGCCTACAACAAGGACAACCAGGAAGACAAGGAACCACTGTTCGACGCCGCCGACACCCTGCGCGACTCGCTGCGGGCCTTTGCCGACATGATTCCGGCCATCAAGCCCAAGCACACGGTGATGCGCGAGGCCGCCCTGCGCGGTTTCTCCACCGCCACCGACCTGGCCGACTACCTGGTGCGCCGCGGCTTGCCATTCCGCGATTGCCACGAGATTGTCGGCCATGCCGTGAAATATGGCGTGGACAGCGGCAAGGACCTGGCGGAGATGAGCCTGGACGAACTGCGCCAGTTCAGCGACCAGATCGAGCAGGACGTGTTTGCGGTGCTGACCCTCGAAGGTTCGGTCAATGCCCGTGATCACATCGGCGGTACGGCCCCAGCGCAGGTCAAGGCCGCGGTGGTGCGTGGCCAGGCGTTGCTCGCCAGCCGCTGAAAGCTGAAAGCTGAAAAAGAGCATCGCGAGCAAGCTCGCTCCCACAGGAATTTTGACGGACACACGACTAGTGTCCAACCAAGACCACTGTGGGAGCGAGCCTGCTCGCGATGACCGACTTCAATACACCGCAAGTCTCACTTCTTGGCCGCCACCATCGCCAAAAACTCCGACATCGCTGCCTCTTTATCCGCCGCGATCCGCCGCACGTTCGGGTTCTGCTCCAGCCGCTCCATCAGCGCTTTCGCCGCCGGCATATCCGCCAGCAAGTCGAGATCGAACAATTTCCTGCCCACCTGACACGCCAGTGAAACACTGTAGAGAAAATACAGATCGGCCAGGCTCAGGCTGTCGCCCGCTACAAACGGCTTGAACTTGCCGTGCCGCCCCAGCGTGGCGAACCCCAGCAGCAACTCGGCTCGGGTCTTTTCCTTGATCGCATCAGGCACCGCCACGCCGAAAAACGCCTCGCTATAGCAGGCCCGCCCCGGCAGTTCGATGTAAAGCTCGATCTCCCTGCACATCGAAAGCACCTGAGCGCGCTGAAACGGATCGTCAGGCAGCAGGGCCTTGCCTGGCTGGGTCTGCTCGATATATTCCAGGATCACGCTGGTTTCGTTGATAAACCCGTGTTCGGTTTTCAACACCGGCACCTTGCCGCGAGGGCTGATGGTCAATACCTCCGAAGTCTGGTTGCCGTAGAACGGCACCTCTTCGAAAGGCAGGCCCTTCTCCAGGAGCGCCAGCTTGACCATGTTGTAGTAATTACTGACAGCGAAACCATAAAGCTTGAGCATTTACACTTGCCTCCAGGCCGTGTGGGGTTGGCAGCCCTGGGTTATAGACCGCCTGTACCTTTTGCGCCAGGAGCATCACGCCGCTGAATGCGGGTAGACTGGCGGCTTTCCTACAGGAGCCGGCCATGAGTGAGCCTACCGACATCAACGACGAAGAAGAATTCGTCGAATCGACGCTGATCGAAGCCATTGAAAACCAGATCGAAAGCGACAACCCCCCAGCGGCCAAGGCCACATTCAACAAGCTGACCCTGGCGGGCTACGAACGCGAAGACATTCTCAACCTCATGGCTCATGTTTTGGCCTACGAGATCGACGCCATGCTCGAGGAAGATCGCCCGTTCAATACCCAATGGTACGAAACCGCGCTGCGCGAGTTGCCTGAGTTGCCGCCGGAAAAGAACTGAACCCGCATCTGTGGCGAGGGAGCTTGTTCCCGCCAGGTTGCGAAGCAACCCCAAAAATTTACGCCTGCTTCGCAGTCGAGCGGGAGCAAGCTCCCTCGCCACACCGGATTCCCTCGCATCAAAAGTTTCGCATCTGATCAATCAAAACAAAAAAGCCTGCCTCTGACACTGGACAGCTCGGCCGAGTGCGCTCACCTTAGTGACGCTGTCGTCCAAATTCCTAGAAAGTCTGGAGTCCTTATGTCGCTTACCCCTGAGTTGGTTGCCGAACTGGAAATCCTCGCACTCTTCAACCTGGACAGTTCCCAGGAAGGCCTGAAAATCCATCAGACCGCTGCTCCTAAAGCCATCGCCGCTGCCCAACGCCTGTACGAAAAAGAACTGATCACCCAGCCCGACGGTGGTTACCTGACCAGCCTGGGGCGAGATGCTGCGCAAAATGTGCAGACCGTCCTGACGATACTCAGCGTTCAAGAAGCCGCCTGACTCCCTTGTCGCCTGCGGAAATCCTCTGCCAGGATTTCCGCAGGCGCACGGGCATGTCACGTACGCAATTCGATTGTCAGATCCAATGTTCAGCTCAAGAATTCCCCAGTCCGGGCGCTAACCTGCCATCACTTGTAATTTCCCACGCCCGACGCCGCGTGCCGGTTTGAGCTGACATGACCCGCAACCACGAAATACGCCCCGATCTGGACGAGGGAATCGACCGCAAGGTCCTTAGCCAGTTGCGCGCCCGTTTTCTAAAGTTCAACAGCGTACGGATGGAACGTGCCATGGAAGGCCTGTCGCCGCGCCAGCAAGGCGTGCTGACACTGCTGCCGCTGTTTTTCCATGTCAATCATCCGCTGCTGCCCGGCTACGTCTCCAGTAGCACGCCGGCCGGCCTGTCGAACTACGAACCCGATGCCAACATCCTGGCCGAAGCCCAGCGGCTGACCCGCTCGTTCTCCTACAAACCGCGCCACGGCAGCAATCCGCCGCGGCCGATCCATGGATTGTTCCTGATGGGCAGCCTGGGCACCCTGGCCCAGGCCGACCAGAGCGACATGGACGTATGGGTCTGCCACGGTCCGAACCTGAGCGAGGACGAACTGGCCGAGCTGCGCAAAAAATGCCAGTTGCTGGAAGCCTGGGCCGCGACCCAAGGCGCCGAAGCGCATTTTTTCCTGATCGACCCGGTGCGCTTCGTCCAGGGTGAGCGGGACACTCAGCTCAGCTCCGAAAATTGCGGCACGACCCAGCACTACCTGTTGCTCGACGAGTTCTACCGCACCGCGATCTGGCTGGCCGGACGGACGCCGATCTGGTGGCTGGTGCCGGTCTATGAAGAAGACAACTACGAGCAATACACCCATACGCTGATTTCCAAGCGGTTCATCCGCGCCGATGAAACCCTGGATCTCGGCCACCTGGCCTGCATTCCGCCGGGAGAGTTCATCGGTGCCGGTCTCTGGCAGCTGTTCAAAGGCATCGAGTCGCCCTATAAGTCGGTGCTCAAGCTGCTGCTGACCGAGGTCTACGCCAGCGAGCACCCGAACGTGCGCTGCCTGAGCCTGCGCTTCAAACAGGCGGTGTTTGCCAACCGCCTGGACCTGGAGGAGTTGGACCCGTACATGGTGGTCTATCGCCGGCTCGAGGAGTACCTCAACGCCCGTGGCGAATCCGAACGCCTGGAGTTGATTCGCCGGGCGCTGTACCTGAAGGTCAATCGCAAACTCACAGGCTCCGCCCGCAGCAGCGGTTGGCAGCGCACGCTGCTGGAACGCCTGGCCAAGGAATGGGGTTGGGACCAGCGACAACTGGCACTGCTGGACAGCCGCAGCCAGTGGAAGGTGCGCCAGGTCAGCCACGAACGGCGGGCGCTGGTCAACGAGCTGACCCACAGCTACCGCTTCCTGACACAGTTCGCCCGTAACGAGAAAACCGTCAGCCTGATCAACAAGCGCGATCTCAACGTCCTCGGCCGGCGGCTGTATGCAGCCTTCGAGCGCAAGGCCGACAAGGTCGAGTTCATTAACCCCGGCATCGCCCCGGACCTGGCCGAAGACACCCTGACGCTGGTCCAGTCGCCCAACAAAAAAGAGCCGGGGCAGAACCAGTGGGGACTTTACAACGGCAGCCTCAACGCCCTGGAATGGGAAAATTTCGCGCCGATCAAGCGCTGCCGGGAGTTGCTGGAGCTGCTGACCTGGTGTCATCGCAACGGCGTGATCGACAGCAGCACGCGCTTGGCGCTCCACCCGGGCAGCAGCGACCTGAGCGAGTTCGAGCTGTTCAACTTGCTGGGCAGCCTGCAACAGTCCATTGCCCTGCCGCTGAACACGGTCGACGAAGAACAATTGCTGCGGGCCAGCGTGCCCGGCGATGTGTTGATTCTGGTGAATGTCGGCGTCGACCCGCTCAAGCATCACCGCGACCTGAACATCCTGATGACCACCGAGCGCACCGACTCCCTGAGTTATGCCGGCGTGCGGGAAAACCTCGTACTGACCCTCGACCGGGTCACGCTCAACAGCTGGAATGAAGTGCTGGTCAATCGCTTCGACGGTGAACACGCGCTGCTCGACTGCCTGCGCGACTACCTCAACGACCTGCCAGGCACACAGCGCCAGCCACGCCTGCGAGTTCGTTGTTTCTGCCACAACCGCGCGCAATTCATCGCCCGTCGGGTCGAAGAGGTGTTCGAGACAGCGCAGACCCTGCTGCTGAGCAGGCTCAACCACCGCTACCTTATTCAGGTACAACAGCATTATCACGTGCTCGAACTGGTGCCCGGCCAGGTCAATCACGTGGCGCTGAGCAGCCTGTCGGCACTGACCGATTACCTGGGTGAAGAACTGAGCGCCTACAGCCCGTTGCACCTGGACCCGATGGCCCTGGAAGACCACGACCTGGCCGTGATCCTGCCCATGGGCCAGCCCGAGTGCATCCAGGTGTTCTACCGGATCAACGAAGACGAAGCCGAGCTGTATGTGCTCGATGAACTCAATGCCCTGTGGCAACAGCACTTGCCGTATCACGACGAACACAGCCTGCTGGTCCCGCTGCAGCGCTTCCTGCAATCGGTGCTGTACCGCCGCGACGCGTTGCTGCCGATGGACAGCGCCCAGCCGCTGAGCCTGGAAACCCTGTACTACCAGCTGCTGCCCTCAGGCAGTGGTCGGGCACGGCGGGTCGAAGCACGACAGGCGCCCCAGACGCCGGTGAACAAGCCGTTCTATGACGTGCAGGCGATCATCGGCAAGGCGGCGCACGGCCAGGTGCACGTCACGCTGTACTGCGATCAGCAGGAGTTTTCCGAGCTGGAGCACGGCGACCAGCTGTTCAGCGTGGTCGCCAGGGAGATCGTCGGACAGCGCCGCGAAGCCCAGCGCTATCGTTGCTACATCACCGACCTGGACCTCTCGGGCCTGGTGGGTGACGGTGCCTGTTCGAGCAATCTTTACCTGCGCTACAAGGCCGACCTGGAGCGCGCCCTGAACGAGGCGCTAGCTCTGGTCTGATGTCAGCAGCCGTTCAGAGGTGGAAGTCGCCGCCCGCTTCGGGCTGATACTCGACGTCCAGCAGGGTGAGCTTCAACGTCTTGCCACCCGGGGCCGGCCAGTCGATGTGCTGACCGACCCTCAGGCCCAGCAAGGCGCTGCCTACCGGCGCCAGGATCGAGATCTTGCCTTCGTCGGCATTGGCGTCCTGTGGATAAACCAGAGTCAGATGGTAATCCTTGCCACTGCTCTCCTCGCGACAGTGCACGCGCGAATTCATGGTCACGACATCGGCGGGCACTTCATCGTGGCCCACCAGGGTCTCGGCGCGATCGAGTTCGGTTTGCAACGCAATCACGCCCGGCAGCGTTTCGTCCAGACTGTCGATCAGGCGTTCCAGACGCTGTACGTCCAGGCGGGTAAGGGTGATGGAAGGTGCGGTCATGATCCAGGCAGACTCCTTTCTTCTGCACGAAAAAAGCAAAACCCCGCCACAAGAAGACGGGGTTTTCACAGGCCTCGATGAGTTGAGGCGTAGCCGGACACTAACACAGCTCAATAAATAAACAAGCCAGGCAGGGTCCAGCCGTACCCATGGATAGTTTACGAACTACCGGATGTACGACGCCGAACCCATGTGGCGAGGGAGCTTGCTCCCGCTGGGTTGCGAAGCGCCCCCACATCTTGCGACTGCTGCGCAGCCGAGCGGGAGCAAGCTCCCTCGCCACAAAAGCTTGCAAGGCGAATGGTTACCTCAGAGACCTGCGTTTGAGCGCCTCGGCACAGATCACCCGCCGCCGCTCGTCATCGGCCGAGCGCCATTCGCGGATGTCCTCCACGTGGCGGAAACAGCCGAGGCAGACTTTCTGCTCGTCCAGCTTGCACACGCTGGTGCACGGTGACGGCACGGCGGGGCTGACATTGCTGAAAAGAGGCTTGGGCGCCCGCGCCGGGGCGGTCTGGCTCATGGGGTCACAGGCCTTCGAATTCGAATGCCACGCCCGCCTGCTGCTTGACGACACGGTCGAGCAACTCGCCCAACTGCTCTGCGTGTTTGTCGCATACCCAGCGCTCGCTTTCTTCGTCGTAGTCGAAGTGATAACCACCGGACACCGCCGCCAGCCACAACTGCCGCAGCGGCTCCTGGCGACTGAAAATCAGCTGGGTGCCGTTCTCGAACTTGACGGTCAATACGCCGGCGGAGCTTTCCAGGTCGATATCCAGGTCGCTCTCGTCGAAGATGTCCTCCAGCATTTGCTGGGTGGTATCGACCAGATCATGGAAGCGGGCTTCACTCAAACTCATTGCGGCAACCTCGAAAAATGTCTGCTCATGCTCAAGTGCCGCAAGATACGGACGCTGCCCGGCGATTGCAAAGGATATACCGACCCACGGCCACCAGCACCGCCGGACGGGCGCCCCGTTGCATAGGCAAGGCGCCGGGTGGCCGGTATACTCCGGCGCAATTAACGCATTTTCAAGGATTTCGCCATGAAGCGCCTGATCTCTTCCCTTGCTGCGCTCGTCGCGGTTGCCTGCCTTGTGACAGCCTGTGGTCAAAAAGGTCCGCTGTACCTGCCTGATGACAGCAAGTCCCCTGAAGAGCAGGCCAAGTCCTCGCAATCCAGGTCCCACGCGCACGACACCCACACCACCTACTAAGGGACCGCCATGGACGCTTTTAATTACCGTGGCGGGGAGCTGTTCGCGGAAGGGGTTGCCTTGTCCGCGATCGCCGAGCGCTTCGGCACGCCGACCTACGTCTATTCCCGTGCTCATATCGAAGCCCAGTACCGGACCTTCGCCGACGCGCTGGCCGGCATGCCGCACCTGGTGTGCTTCGCCGTGAAAGCCAACTCCAACCTGGGCGTGCTCAATGTCCTGGCTCGCCTGGGCGCCGGTTTCGACATCGTTTCCGGTGGCGAACTGGAGCGTGTACTGGCAGCCGGCGGCAGCGCCGACAAGATCGTTTTCTCCGGCGTCGGCAAGACCCGCGAAGACATGCGCCGCGCCCTGGAAGTCGGCGTGCATTGCTTCAACATCGAATCCACCGATGAGCTCGAACGCCTGCAAGTCGTCGCCGCCGAGCTGGGCGTGCGCGCGCCGATTTCCCTGCGGGTGAATCCGGACGTCGACGCCGGCACCCACCCGTACATATCCACCGGCCTCAAGGAAAACAAGTTCGGCATCGCCATTGCCGACGCCGAGGACGTGTACGTGCGCGCCGCCCAGCTGCCGAACCTGGAAGTGCTGGGCGTCGATTGCCACATCGGCTCGCAGCTGACCACCCTCGAACCGTTCCTCGATGCCCTTGACCGCTTGCTGGCCCTGGTCGATCGCCTCGGCGATTGCGGCATCCTGCTGCGTCACATCGACCTGGGTGGCGGTGTCGGCGTGCGCTATCGCGATGAAGAGCCGCCGCTGGTGGCCGACTACATCAAGGCCGTGCGCGAGCGCCTCGAAGGCCGCGACCTGGCGCTGATGTTCGAACCGGGCCGCTACATCGTGGCCAACGCCGGCATGCTGCTGACCCGGGTCGAGTACCTCAAGCACACCGAGCACAAGGATTTCGCCATTGTCGATGCGGCCATGAACGACCTGATCCGTCCGGCGCTGTACCAGGCCTGGATGGACGTGACCGCCGTGCGCCCGCGCGATACCGCTCCGCGCAGCTACGATGTCGTCGGGCCGATCTGCGAAACCGGCGACTTCCTGGCCAAAGGCCGGGAGCTGGCGCTGGAAGAAGGTGATCTGCTGGCGGTGCATTCGGCCGGCGCCTATGGGTTTGTCATGAGCTCGAACTACAACACCCGCGGGCGTTGCGCGGAGGTGCTGGTGGATGCTGACCAAGCCTTCGAAGTGCGTCGCCGCGAGACGGTAGCCGAGTTGTTCGCCGGCGAAAGCCTGCTGCCGGAGTAAGGCCATGCTGCTGCGTTTTACCAAGATGCACGGCCTGGGCAATGACTTCATGGTCCTCGACCTGGTCAGCCAGCACGCGCACATCCTGCCCAAGCACGCCAAGCAATGGGGTGACCGGCACACCGGTATCGGTTTCGACCAGTTGCTGATCGTCGAGGCGCCCAACAACCCGGACGTCGACTTCCGCTACCGGATCTTCAACGCCGACGGTTCGGAAGTGGAGCAATGCGGCAACGGTGCGCGCTGCTTCGCCCGCTTCGTGCTGGACAAACGCCTGACCGCCAAGCGGCGGATTCGCGTCGAGACCAAGAGCGGCATCATCGAACTGGATGTGCGCAATGACGGCCAGATCAGCGTCAACATGGGCGCTCCGCGCCTGGTGCCGGCGGACATTCCGTTCCAGGCCCCGGCCCAGGCCCTGAGCTATCCGCTGGAAGTCGACGGCACGACGGTGGATGTGGCCGCGCTATCCATGGGCAACCCTCATGCGGTACTGCGGGTGGACGACATCAACGGCGCCCCGGTCCACGAACTGGGCCCGAAGATCGAGCATCATCCGCGCTTCCCGGCACGGGTGAACGTCGGCTTCCTGCAAGTGATCGACCGCCACCGTGCGCAATTGCGCGTCTGGGAGCGCGGCGTCGGCGAAACCCAGGCCTGCGGCACTGGAGCCTGCGCCGCCGCGGTCGCTGCAATCAGCCAGGGCTGGATGGATTCGCCCCTGTTGATCGACCTGCCCGGCGGGCGCCTGTCCATCGAATGGGCCGGCCCTGGCCAACCGGTGATGATGACCGGCCCGGCAGTGCGCGTATACGAAGGACAAGTTCGTCTTTGAGTGAGCCAAACCCATGACCGACAAGCCACAGGTTCCCACCCCGCAGCCCGACGAATCCCCGGCTGCACTCCCGGACGCTGCGGCCGTGGCCGCTTATCTGGACGCTCATCCGGACTTCTTCGTCGAGCATGAAGAGTTGCTGGCAACGATGCGCATCCCCCATCGGCGCGGTGACACCGTGTCGCTGGTGGAGCACCAGATGAAGATCCTGCGCGAGCGCAACATCGAAATGCGCCATCGCCTGTCGCACCTGATGGACGTGGCCCGGGACAACGACCGGCTCTTCGACAAGACCCGTCGGTTGATCCTGGCGCTGATGGACGCCAGCACCCTCGAAGATGTGGTGAT
This sequence comes from Pseudomonas sp. SMV71, assembly GCF_052042015.1. Classification (NCBI taxonomy): domain Bacteria; kingdom Pseudomonadati; phylum Pseudomonadota; class Gammaproteobacteria; order Pseudomonadales; family Pseudomonadaceae; genus Pseudomonas; species Pseudomonas sp. SMV71. The sequence goes on from NZ_JBKGGU010000012.1 coordinate 136,302, forward strand.
GAGTGTCGAAGACAGCCTGCGCCAGGATTTCCAGGTGCCGTTTGTCAGCCTGATCCTGTTTGGCGACAACGCCATGCCGGTGGGCCGCTGGGTGACCCACGCCGACGCGCAGACGGCCATTGGCGGCCTGCTTACGGAAAACAAAAGCGTCAGCGGCAGCCTGCGCGAACATGAACTGGATTTCCTGTTCGGCGAAGAGCAACGCAAGCAGATCGGTTCCACGGCCGTGGTCGCCATTGCCCATCAGGGCGTGCACGGTGTGTTGGCCATCGCCAGCCGCGACCCGCAGCACTACAAGAGTTCGGTGGGTACGCTGTTTTTGAGCTACATCGCCGAAGTCACCGGTCGCGTGCTGCCTCGGGTTGCCGGCTCACTGCGCTCGGTACGCTGATGATGGAGCGGCAACTGGACGCCTACTGCGAACATTTGCGCAGTGAGCGCCAGGTGTCGCCCCACACGCTATCAGCCTACCGTCGTGACCTGGAGAAAGTCCTGGGCTGGTGCCAGAAGCAGAACATCGGCAGTTGGCAGACGCTGGACATCCAGCGCTTGCGCAGCCTGATCGCGCGTCTGCACCAACAGGGCCAATCCTCCCGCAGCCTGGCACGCCTGTTGTCGGCGGTACGCGGCCTGTATCAATACCTGAACCGCGAAGGCCTGTGCGATCACGACCCGGCCACCGGCCTGGCGCCGCCCAAGGGCGAACGCCGGTTGCCGAAAACCCTCGACACCGACCGCGCCCTGCAACTGCTCGAAGGCGCCGTCGAGGATGATTTCCTGGCCCGGCGAGACCAGGCGATCCTCGAGCTGTTCTATTCCTCCGGCCTGCGCCTTTCCGAGCTGACCGGGCTGAACCTTGATCAGCTGGACCTGGCCGATGGCATGGTCCAGGTGCTCGGCAAGGGCAGCAAGACCCGCCTGTTGCCCGTCGGGCGCAAGGCCCGGGAAGCGCTGGAGGCCTGGTTGCCATTGCGCGCGTTGGCCAACCCCGCCGACGACGCGGTGTTCGTCAGCCAACGGGGTCGACGCCTCGGCCCGCGGGCGATCCAATTGCGGGTCAAGGCGGCCGGCGAACGCGAGCTGGGGCAGAACCTGCATCCGCACATGCTCAGGCACTCCTTCGCCAGCCATCTGCTGGAATCCTCCCAGGACCTGCGTGCCGTCCAGGAATTGCTCGGTCACTCGGACATCAAGACGACCCAGATCTACACCCATCTGGACTTCCAGCACCTGGCGACGGTCTATGACAGTGCCCACCCCAGGGCCAAACGCATCAAGGGCGACGAATCATGACCATCGAGCTCATCACTTTCGACCTGGACGATACGCTGTGGGATACCGCCCCGGTGATCGCCAGCGCCGAAGCCGTATTACGCCAATGGCTGACCGACAACGCACCGAATCTGGGCGGCGTGCCGGTGGAGCACCTGTGGGCGATTCGCGAGCAAGTGCTACGTGAAGAGCCCGGCCTGAAGCATCGCATCAGCGCGCTGCGCCGACGAGTACTGTTCCGGGCCTTGCAAGACGCCGGCTATGACCAGTGGCAAGCGTCGGAACTGGCGGACCAGGCGTTCGAAACGTTCCTGCACGCCCGTCATCAACTGGATATCTTTCCCGAGGTGCAGCCGACCCTGGAAGTCCTGGCCAACCACTTCGCCCTCGGCGTGGTCACCAACGGCAACGCCGACGTGCGTCGCCTGGGCCTGGCGGACTACTTCAAGTTCGCCTTGTGCGCCGAAGACATCGGCATCGCCAAGCCAGACGCCCGGCTGTTCCACGAAGCCCTGCAACGCGGCGGCGCCACCGCGCAAACCGCTGTGCACATCGGTGACCATCCGGGCGACGACATCGCCGGCGCCCAACAGGCCGGCCTGCGCGCCGTGTGGTTCAATCCGACGGGCAAGACCTGGGAGGCCGAACACAAACCGGATGCCGAGATCCGCAGCCTGACCGAACTGCCGGAGTTGCTGGCGGGCTGGCATAGCCAGCCCTGAGCCTGCAATCACCTCAATCCCCCTGTGGGAGCGAGCCTGCTCGCGATAGCGGTGGGTCAGCTTGCATCGATGTCGGATGTACCGCCACCATCGCGAGCAGGCTCGCTCCCACATGAGACACAACCAACCTGAAACTTTATCCGGCCCATGAAAAAGCCCGCAGCGACGGCGGGCTTTTTCAGCAAGCAAGAAGCAGAAACTCAGATAGGGCGGCTGCCGTACTTGTTGTCGGGCTTCTTGGGCGGATCGGCGACCACGTTGGCCTCCACTTCCTGTACCTTTCCGCCCCTGGCCAGGAATTCCTCCATGGCCTTGGCGAGCGCATCACGCTCCTTGTTCTTGGCCTCTACGCTTGGCAACTCGTCGACCGACACCGCCGCCTTGGCCTTGCCTTTGGCGGTCGGGGCTGGAACGTCGGCCCCATCGTCATCGGCAACGTCTTCGGCCGCTGCTTCAAGACCGTCCTCGGCCTCGTCTTCGTCGCCTACTTCGAGGTCGTCGTTTTCCAGATCATCGTCGCTCATGTTCTACCTCATGACTTGCGAAAAGCAGATTAGTTATAGACCAGCTTCGCCAACAGTTCGAAGGCTGCCAGAAAAAATTCAACATCCGCCGGCAACCGGCAGTTATGCCTCTTCACCGTACAAGGTGGCGAGGACTTTACGAGCACCGCCATGATCACGGTGCTCGCCCAGATAGACACCTTGCCAGGTTCCCAATGCCAGCCGTCCCGCCGTGACCGGAAGGCTGAGCTGGCAGCCGAGCACGCTGGCCTTGAAGTGCGCCGGGAGGTCGTCCAGGCCTTCGTCGTTGTGCTCGTAATCGGCGGTTCCTTGTGGGATCAGCCGATTGAAAAATCGTTCGAAGTCTCGACGAACCGCCGGATCGGCGTTCTCGTTGATGGTCAACGAGGCCGAGGTATGCTGCAGCCACAGATGCAACAGACCGACACGACATGCCTTGAGTTCAGGCAGGCCGGCAACCAACTCGTCCGTCACCAGGTGAAAGCCTCGGGGCTTGGCCCGCAGGGTGATCAGCTTCTGTTGCCACATACAGATCTCCGCACGTTCGGCGCGCATTCTAGCGCGCTCAGGAAAAAAACAAAGAGCCTAATATTCCTCCTTCGATGTAAGCCTTTGGCGGTAGAAAACCATGTCGCTTACATGACAAAGGACGTCGGAAAAACCGGCACCTCATGTGAGCAATGACAAATGCCAGGCAAAAAAATGCCCGGCAAGGCCGGGCATTTTTTCAGTGCGCGTACTTACAGGTTGTAGCCGCGTTCGTTGTGCTGGGCCAGGTCCAGGCCCACCGCTTCTTCTTCCTCGGTGACACGCAGACCCATGACGGCGTCCAGCACCTTGAGGATGATGAAGGTGACGATCGCGGTGTAGATCACCGTGAAGCCGACACCCTTGAACTGAATCCACACTTGGGCGCCGATGTCGGTCACGGTACCGAAGCCACCCAGGGCCGGTGCAGCGAAGACACCGGTCAGGATCGCGCCGAGGATACCGCCGATACCATGCACGCCGAAGGCATCCAGGGAGTCGTCATAACCGAGCTTGCGCTTGAGGGTGGTGGCGCAGAAGAAGCACACCACGCCTGCCGCCAGGCCGATGACCAGGGCACCCATCGGGCCCACGGTGCCAGCGGCCGGGGTGATCGCCACCAGGCCGGCCACCACGCCCGAGGCAATGCCCAGTGCGCTTGGCTTGCCGTGAGTGATCCACTCGGCAAACATCCAGCCCAGCGCCGCCGCAGCGGTGGCGATCTGGGTCACCAGCATCGCCATGCCGGCGGTGCCGTTTGCAGCCACGGCAGAGCCGGCGTTGAAGCCGAACCAGCCGACCCACAGCATGGCCGCGCCCATCAGGGTGTAACCCAGGTTATGCGGGGCCATCGGCGTGGTCGGGAAGCCTTTGCGCTTGCCCAGCACCAGGCACGCCACCAGGCCCGCGATACCGGCGTTGATGTGCACCACGGTGCCGCCGGCGAAATCCAGTACGCCCCAGTCCCACAACAGGCCGCCGTTACCGGACCAGACCATGTGCGCGATCGGCGCATAGACCAGGGTGAACCACACGCCCATGAACACCAGCATGGCGGAGAACTTCATCCGCTCGGCAAACGCACCGACGATCAGCGCCGGGGTGATGATCGCGAAAGTCATCTGGAACGTGATGAACACCGCTTCAGGGAACAGTGCAGTCGGCCCGGTAATGCTGGCCGGCGTGACGCCCGCCAGGAACGCCTTGCCCAGGCCGCCGATGAAGGAGTTGAAATTGACGACGCCCTGCTCCATGCCGGTGGTGTCGAACGCAATGCTGTAGCCATAGATGACCCACAGAATGCTGATCAGACCGGTAATGGCAAAGCATTGCATCATCACGGAAAGCAGGTTTTTCGAACGCACCATGCCGCCATAGAACAGCGCCAGGCCTGGAATGGTCATGAACAGGACGAGAATGGTGGCAGTCAGCATCCAGGCGGTGTCGCCAGAATTGAGGACAGGGGCTGCCGCTTCTTCTGCCATGGCCAGGCCAGGCATTACGAAGGACAACAGGGCTCCTAGCCCTGCGAATTTACGCAGAGTCATATTGTTTTCTCCTGGGGCGTTGGGTTGGGCGGCTTAGATGGCGTCGGTATCGGTTTCGCCGGTACGGATGCGAATAGCCTGTTCCAGATTGACCACGAAGATTTTCCCGTCACCGATCTTGCCGGTGTTGGCGGCCTTGGTAATCGCTTCGATCACCCGGTCCAGATCCTTGTCGTCGATGGCCACATCGATCTTCACCTTGGGCAGGAAATCGACCACGTATTCCGCGCCGCGATACAGCTCGGTGTGGCCTTTTTGCCGACCGAAGCCTTTGACCTCAGTAACGGTAATGCCCTGCACGCCGATCTCGGACAACGACTCGCGCACGTCGTCCAACTTGAACGGCTTGATGATGGCAGTGACTAGCTTCATGAAACTTTCTCCCGAATTGGTGGACTTGCCCCAGGAAAACAAACCCGACTCAAGTCTAAGCGCAGTGCCTGGCTTTGTAACGCGTCGTCGGCCCAAGTTGCCCGACAGGCGCCAGTCAACCGTTCCTGACGAAGCTCCCCGCTTCGTCTGCTGCACTGCATTCGTCACAACGACTGCATCAGTGCAAGGGTCACCAGCCTCTAAGCAGAAACCTTGCCATCTGTGCCCAACTCCACTGATTTCAGGGGCTTACCCACTGAACCCGGTTCAACGGCCCCGCGAACCGCAGCGATACGCACAACAACAGTGCGACGGCGCCCGGCCCCGTGCGCGAAAAGCGTGCAGCCATGCTTGCGAATGGTGACAGACACTGCGTGATACACTGCCCACCATTGTTTCCAGGACACCTGACATGCTTGCGCCCAAAGATCTCCTCGACGCCCTGAGCGGCCATGCCGCCCGCCTCCTGAGCGGTGACACCGCGCTGCCCAAGAGCGAAATCGAAAGCCAGTTCAAGGCCCTGCTGCAAAGTGGTTTCAGCAAGCTGGACCTGGTGAGCCGGGAAGAATTCGACAGCCAGATGGTGGTGCTGGCTCGGACCCGGGCACGGCTGGAAAGCCTGGAGGCGAAGGTGGCGGAGCTGGAAGCGCGATTGGCGCCAGCAGAGCAATAACGACTTCGGGTCCCCATGACTGACCTTATGGATTTCTCCATGAGGTCAATCCTGGGTGGGCACCATTGGCAGCTCTAGCGCAAACAGCGCCCCGAGACCCGGCCCGTCGCTTTGCACCATCAATTCACCACCCATTTCATGGGCCGCCAGGATACAACTGTGCAAGCCGAAACCATGGCCGTCGACCCGTGTCGTGAAACCGTGCTCGAACACGCGGGTGAGATTGCCCATGGATATACCCTCGCCATTGTCCTCGACCTCGACTCTCACTCGCTTGTTTTCCACGGCCTTCAGGCGCAGAACGATCCGGGAAGGCCGGTCCTCGACCGGATCGAGGGCCTGCTTGGCGTTATTGACCAGGTTGATCAGAATTTGCAGCACCTTGTGTTTATCCAAGGGCATCGGCGGGACGTCGTCGAGCTCCTTGACCACCGTCACATGATGGCGCGCCAGGGAAACATGGCAGATACGCACCACGTCCTCGATCAACTCTCGCAACGAACCCGGCTCCAACACACTTGAGTTGCCGGCATACGCCTGCTGTGTGGCGACGATTTCTTTGACATGGTCAATGCTTTTGGTGAGCTGCGCCAACTCATTGATCATGCTCTGCTGTTCGATCGCCAGCGACTCGGCGAGCTTGCCCAGATATTCCGGCAGGGCGCGGCCCTTCGGGTCGCTGCTGAAAAACTCACCCAAGTCGTGGGAATGTTCTTTCATCAACTGCACGACCTTCGCGACTCCCTGCCCTTTGGACGCGTGCACTTTGTCGTACAGGAGCTGGGCTGACACATTGACACTGTTAAGCACATTGCCCACGTTATGCAGCACATTGGTGGCGATTTCCGCCATGCCGGCCCGACGCGCCGTGGTCACCAATTCAGCCTGCGCCTCGCGCAACTCATCGTTGACCCTGGCCAGTTGCTGGGGGCTGGGAATCTTCAGTGCCGCAGGCACCAGCCGGACCAGCAGGACGGCGGTAATCACCGAGGCAATCGCAGTGATCACCTTAACCAGCGCCGACAGCCAGTAGTAAGGTTGCCAGATGGTCAGGATCTCCATGACATGGCTGGTCCCACAGGCCAGGATAAAGACGCCGAAGGCCGCCAGCATCCAGTCGAACGGGACATCCTTGCGTTTGTGGATGAAGTACAGAAGCGTTAAGGGAATGGTGACGTAGGACAGGGTGATCAAGCCATCGGCGATGACATTGGTCCACAGCAAATCCGGCCGCCACATATAGCAATGTCCGTGGGGCATGAAGCGCTTGTCGGTTAACAGAGCCAGCAGATCGTTCATGGCCACTTCCTCCCTGTGCCGTCGATACCGCCCGAGTGCCGACCGGGCAAATCGGAGTCTAGGCCGGTCCCTGGCATTTCGCTTGGACGGGTGAAGGCAGGCATCCGCTGAACCTGTATTGCGCTTGGCACTCTCGGGCGTCGCTGGCTGTCGAAACATCCTGCCAAATTTTCTCCCCTCAATTACCACGCCCAGATTCCGCCTCACGACTAATCTTCAAAAACCGCAGGACGCGGTGCCCTATCCACTCAAGGAACGATTCATGTCGCTCGCCATTGTCCACAGCCGCGCCCAGGTGGGGGTGGAGGCCCCCGCCGTTTCCGTCGAAGTCCACCTGGCCAACGGTTTGCCATCGCTGACGATGGTCGGCCTGCCGGAGGCCGCAGTGAAGGAAAGCAAGGACCGGGTGCGCAGCGCGATCATCAATTCGGGCCTGAGCTTCCCGGCACGGCGCATCACCCTGAACCTGGCACCGGCGGATCTGCCCAAGGACGGCGGGCGATTCGACCTGGCGATTGCCCTGGGCATCCTGTCGGCCAGCGTGCAGGTGCCGACCCTGACGCTGGACGACGTCGAGTGCCTCGGCGAACTGGCCTTGTCCGGCGCGGTGCGCCCGGTGCGCGGGGTACTGCCAGCGGCGTTGGCGGCACGCAAGGCCGGACGCATGCTGGTTGTGCCACGGGCGAATGCCGAAGAGGCCTGCCTCGCGTCGGGCCTGAAGGTGATCGCCGTGGATCATCTGCTCGAAGCCGTGGCGCATTTCAACGGCCATACGCCGGTCGAGCCATTTGTTTCCAACGGGCTGCTTTCAGCCAGCAAACCCTACCCGGACTTGAATGAGGTGCAAGGCCAGGCCGGGGCCAAGCGCGCCCTGCTGATTGCCGCCGCGGGCGCACATAACCTGTTGTTCAGCGGACCGCCGGGCACCGGTAAGACCTTGCTGGCGAGCCGTCTGCCGGGGCTTTTGCCGCCCTTGGCCGAGAGCGAGGCCCTTGAAGTGGCGGCGATTCAATCGGTGGCCAGTTGCGTGCCGCTGAGCCATTGGCCGCAGCGGCCGTTTCGCCAACCCCATCACTCGGCTTCCGGCCCGGCGCTGGTGGGCGGCGGGTCGAAGCCGCAACCTGGGGAAATCACCCTCGCCCATCATGGCGTGCTGTTTCTCGATGAATTGCCGGAGTTCGACCGCAAGGTCCTGGAAGTCTTGAGAGAACCATTGGAGTCAGGGCACATCGTGGTGTCCCGCGCCCGTGATCGGGTGCGCTTCCCGGCACGCTTCCAACTGGTCGCGGCGATGAATCCCTGCCCCTGCGGATATCTCGGCGAACCCAGCGGTCGCTGTTCGTGCACGCCGGACATGGTGCAACGCTACCGCAACAAGTTGTCCGGCCCTTTGCTGGACCGCATAGACCTGCACCTGACCGTGGCCCGGGAAGCCACCGCGCTCACTCCCAAGAGCGCAACGGGTGAGGACACCGCCACCATTGCCGCACAAGTGGCCGAGGCCCGCGAACGTCAACAGCGACGCCAGGGCTGCGCCAATGCCTTCCTTGATCTGCCGGGGCTGCGTCGGCACTGCAAGTTATCCACAACCGACGAAACCTGGCTGGAAACCGCCTGCGAACGACTGACCTTGTCGCTGCGTGCCGCCCACCGCCTGCTCAAGGTCGCCCGGACGTTGGCGGACCTGGAACAAGCGGCAGACATCCGCCGCGAGCATCTGGCCGAAGCGTTGCAGTATCGGCCCGCTACGCCATGAACCGCATCACGGCTTGGTCAGGTCCACCAGCGGCGCGTTGCGCACTTCGGTTTTCTGGCCGTTCTGGATGGCCTCGATGCGTGCAAGTGCCTTGTCCACTGCACCCTTGTCCGCCAACAGGCTGTAGTGGATCTTGAACTGCTTGTGTTCTTTCGGGCCGATGCTAGGGACCAGGCCCAGCGGCCGCTGATACCGGCGGTTATAGGAGAAGCTGGTGCCTGGCTCCAATCCGGTGACGTAACCCTGGCCCTGGGTATCGGTGTTTTTCCACAGGGAAAACACCGGCAGCGTGCTGGTGTTGAAGCCCACCGACACGCCGAGGCTGCCGGCCTTGTTGTGCAACACGGTCAGCGTGTCACCCTTGGCGTCGGCATACGGCACGACGTTGTAGACCGTTTCGTCGTAATCCTTGGTGGGGGCACGGTAGGTTTGCCAATCTGCCAGATCGCCCTTGGCCTTGTCGTTGAACGGCGAGACCTGCTTGACCGGGGCGGCGAAACGCGCGCCCTGCTCCAGGAACGGCGTGCTGAAATTGCTGTGGTAGAGGGCTTGGTATTCCTTCGGGTAATCGCCGTTGTTGGTCAGCGTATCGTTGAGGGCGAACGTCACGCTGCCGGGTTCGGTGACCAGTTCGGTCTGCACCGAGAAATCGACCTTCTTGAACGCCTGCTCCTTCAGCTCGCCCCGCAGGGTGATGGCATAGGGCGGCTTTTCATCGATATGCAGGGTGACCTTGTTGGCCGGAATATTGGCCGCACGACCGTGCAGGGTCAGCAGCTCGCCGTTATCCATGCCGGGGTGGCCAACCCATTCGTAGCCACAACGCGTTACCAGTTCGTTGAAGCCTTCGAGCCAGCCCAGGCCTGCGCGGCCGTTGAGTTCGATGAAGGCCGGGTTGACCACTTCCTTGACCGGCGAATCCCAGCCCATGCGCACGCTGCCGACTGAGGCCTGCAACACGTTCATGCCGCGGGTCGGGACCACCGAAAGCTTGAGAGTGCCATTGTCGATGTCGACGATGCTGACACCCTCCTGCCGGCCGCCATGCAGGGTGCGCATCGTCACGGAGAACGGTTTGTCGGTCTTCACGCCCAACTGCTGGCTGGTGACTTGCCATGGTTGCGCGGCCTTGTCGGTGTCGAGCAGGACGTAATCCCAGGCCATGGCATGGGAGGCAGCGCCCAGGGCGCCGAGGGTCACGAGAAGTTTGAACACAGTCATGGTCATGGCCTTTTCTTGGAGTTGTGCGGATTTTATAGACTTGAAGAAACGTTTCAGCAAGCCTAAAAACAGCAATTTTCCTAAAAAGGAGCGACACCAGGGTGGTAGCTTTTGTGGGAGCGAGCTTGCTCGCGATAGCGGTGGGTCAGATTGAGATGATGTTAGCCGGGCGGCCGTCATCGCGAGCAAGCTCGCTCCCACAGGGGTATGGGTGAGCTTGCTCATAACGGGACGACTCAGCGGAACCGATCAACCTCTTGGCGCAGGTCCTGGGCCAGTTTTTCCAGTTCCTTGGCGGTGAGCGCCAGGTCCGAAACTACCTGGCGCTGTTCGCTGTTGGCCATGGCGATGCTTTGCAGGTTGCTGCTGAGTAGGGTCGCGGTGCTGCTTTGTTCCTGGGTAGCGGTGGTGATCGCAGCGAATTGCTGGCCGGCCGAGCGGCTCTGCTCGTCGATGCGCGCCAGGGCCGAGGCGACGTTGGCGTTGCGCGACAGGCCTTCCTGCATCAGCAGGTTGCCTTGCTCCATGGTGCTGATGGCATTGCCGGTTTCCTGCTGGATGCTGTTGATCATCCCGGAAATCTCGTCCGTGGCCTGACGAGTACGGGAGGCCAGGCTGCGCACTTCATCCGCGACGACGGCAAACCCACGGCCCTGCTCACCGGCACGGGCGGCTTCGATGGCCGCGTTCAACGCCAGCAGGTTGGTTTGTTCGGCGATGGAGGTGATGACGCCAACGATGCCGCCGATTTCCTGGGAGCGCTGGCCCAGGGTATTGATGACCGTGGCGGTGCTGTTCAACGCGCCGGCAATCTGCTCCAGGGACGAGGACGCTTCGTCCATCGAGGTTCGGCCGATCCGGGTCTGCTGGGCGTTTTCCTGGGCCAGGCGCTCGGTGTTGCCCATGTTGTCGGCAATGTTCAGCGAAGTCGCGCTGAACTCTTCCACCGCGCCGGCCATGCTGGTGATTTCGCCCGACTGCTGCTCCATCCCCTCATACGCACCGCTGGACAACCCGGCCAGGGCCTGGGCACGGCTGTTGACCTCCTGGGAGGCCTTGCGGATGTGCTCGACCATGGTCGACAGTGCCTGGCTCATCTGGTTGAAGGCGCGGGACAATTGACCGATTTCGTCATGGCTCGACACGTTCAGGCGCACGCTCAAGTCGCCGGCGCCCAGGGCTTCGGCCTGACGCACCAGATCGCCCAGCGGGGCGAGTTTGCTGCGCAGTAACCACATGGCCGCGCCGACTGCCAACAGCATCGCCAGCAGGCTGCCGATTGCCAGCTGAATACCGACGCTCCAGGTCACTTCGCGGATCTCGGCCTTGGGCATGCTCGCCACTACCGCCCATGGACCGCCCTCGAACGGTACCGCGACGCTGTAGAAGTCCTCGGCGGTGTCGCTCCAGAACGCGCCCTTGCCGGGGGTTTTCACCAGGCCAACGACGGTCGTGACGGCCGAATCAAGCGCCTGGACGCCAGCCGGCGGCACCAGCCATTTGTTTTGCTCATCCAGCAGCGCCAGCGAACCGGTCTTGCCGATACGGAAGCGCTTGAGGTTTTCGAACTGCGCGTTTTGGGCGTCGGTGTAGTCGAACCCCACATACAGCGCGGCGATGATCTTGCCACTGCTGTCGGTCACCGGGCTGTACTGCGTCATGTAGTAACGGCCGAACAGCAGGACACGGCCAATGTAGCTTTGCCCACTGGTCAAACGAGCATAGGCCGGGCTGGCGTGGTCGAGCACGGTACCAATGGCTCGCGAACCGTCCTGCTTGGCCACCGAGGTGCTGACCCGAATGAAATCATCACCGCTGCGCACGAAGATCGTGGCTGTACCCGCCGTCATCTGCTTGAACTCGTCAACTTCCTTGAAGTTGTTGTTCAGCACTTCGCCGGCCAGGTTCAGGCCAGGAGTCTGTACGCCTGCCACCGTCACCGGCTGGTCCGGATGCACACTCAGGCCCGCACTGAAACGTTTTTCGAACAGGCCGGCCAAACGCTGGGTGCTCTCGCGCAAGGTGCCATGAAAAGTATTGAGCTGGTCGGCCATCAGACGCGCTTCGCTGGCCAAGTGCTCCTCACGGGTGGCGAGGTTGGCGGTGTCCAGCGAACGCAAGGCGAAGACGGTACTGCCGGAAATCACGACCGCCAGTATCACGGCGAGGGCGAGGCCCAGCTGTGAGGCGATCCGGGCACGAGGTTGAGACATGACGGCTCCTGGCCGAGACACCGGATCATCCTTGATCACGTCGCACGCTCGGCATTCTATTCAAGGTAATGTGTGTGTTTGCCCTTTCTGAACGAGGGTTCCATGTTCACGGATTCGGCAGCCAAGCCAAATACTTGAGCGGTTTGGGAGGAATAATACCAAGTGGCTATCACGGGCACTGCATCGATTCAGCCAAGCCGTTGCACGGTTGGCAACTGCATGGCCTTGACCTCGCCCTGAAGAAAGTCACTGAGCCGGCGCAGACGCTCGCCGCCTGGCCGGGTCTTCGGCCAGACCAGGTAATAATGCTCGCCGCTGGCCACCGCCGTCGGCCACGGCAAGCTCAGGCGTCCCTGGGCCACATCCTCGGCCACCATCAGCAAATCACCCATCGAAACGCCATAGCCGCGGGCTGCCGCGATCATCCCCAGCTCCAGCGTATCGAACACCTGCCCGCCCTTGAGCGAGACCTGGTCAGACAAGCCCATGCGCTCCAGCCAACTGCGCCAGTCCCGGCGGTCCGGGGTCGGGTGCAGCAGCTCGGCGCTGGCCAGCCGCTCCACGGTCCAGGGCCGGTCGTTCAGCAGGTTCGGCGCACCTACTGGAATCAGCTCCTCCGGAAACAGAAAACTGGCTTCCCAGTCCGCTGGGAAATGCCCGTTGCCCAGCAACACGGCGCAATCGAAGGGTTCGGTATTGAAATCCACTGAATCGACGTCCATCCAGGCGCTGGTCAGTTGCACTTCGTTGCCAGGTTGCAGATGGCGGAAACGACTCAGCCGCGCCAGCAACCAACGCATGGTCAGGGTCGAGGGGGCTTTCATGCGCAGGATGCCGTCTTCGCCATGCAAAGTATGACAGGCGCGCTCCAGGGCCATGAAACCGTCGCGCACACCCGGCAGTAACAGGCGCGCCGCCTCGGTCAGTTGCAGATTGCGCCCGCTGCGAAAAAACAAGCGGCAGGCGAAATGTTCTTCAAGCGTACGAATATGCCGGCTCACCGCACTCTGGGTAATCGACAATTCTTCCGCCGCCCGGGTGAACGAGCTGTACCGCGCCGCCGCTTCGAAGGCCCGCAGCGCATAAAGAGGAGGTAAACGACGAGACATCGGGAAAGCTCCTATAGCACCTGACGAACCCTACCAGAACTTCGACAGCATGAGTTTTAATCATGCCAGCGATCTTTTTTATCCTTTTGTGCAATCCGTCGGGAGCGCCGAGAATCGATGCTTTACTGCCTCGTATAAACATGGAGTGTGATGATCATGCGGCATCCGGCGCGTACCGAACTCTGGGCCATCCTGCGGCTGGCGGGGCCGCTGATCGCCTCGCAGTTGGCGCACATGCTCATGGTGCTCACGGACACCGTCATGATGGCGCGCCTGAGCCCCGAAGCCCTCGCTGGCGGTGGACTCGGCGCGGCCTCTTATTCGTTCGTGTCGATTTTCTGCATCGGCGTAATCGCCGCAGTGGGAACACTGGTGGCGATCCGTCAGGGTGCCGGCGATGTCGAAGGCGCGACCCGCCTGACCCAGGCCGGGCTCTGGCTGGCGTGGCTGATGGCGCTGGTAGCCGGGCTATTGTTGTGGAACCTCAAGCCTGTGCTGCTGCTGTTCGGCCAGACCGAAACCAACGTGCTGTCCGCCGGGCAGTTCCTGCTGGCGTTGCCCTTCGCCCTGCCCGGCTACCTGAGCTTCATGGCCTTGCGCGGCTTCACCAGTGCCATCGGGCGGGCCACGCCGGTCATGGTGATCAGCCTCGGCGGTACCGTGGCCAACTTCTTGCTCAACTACGCACTCATCACCGGCATGTTCGGCTTGCCCAGGCTCGGCTTGATGGGCATCGGTCTGGTCACGGCCATCGTCGCCAACTGCATGGCCCTGGCACTGGCCTGGCATATCCATCGACACCCGGCCTACCGGGCCTATCCGTTGCTTGCAGGGTTGTCGCGGCCCAATCGCCAGTACCTCAAGGAGCTCTGGCGCCTGGGCCTGCCGATTGGCGGCACGTACGCGGTTGAAGTCGGGCTGTTCGCGTTCGCCGCGTTGTGCATGGGCACCATGGGCAGCACGCCGTTGGCGGCGCATCAGATTGCCCTGCAGATCGTCTCGGTGGCATTCATGGTCCCGGCGGGCATGTCCTACGCGATCACCATGCGCATCGGCCAGCACTACGGGGCCGGGCAGTTGCTGATGGCACGCCTGGCCGGGCGGGTCGGGATCGGCTTTGGCGCGGCGGCGATGCTGGGGTTTGCCATGGTGTTCTGGCTGCTGCCGAACCAGCTGGTCGGTCTGTTCCTGGACCACAACGACCCGGCCTTCCGGGAAGTGATCAACCTGGCAGTGAGCCTGCTGGCCGTGGCGGCGTGGTTCGAACTGTTTGACGGTACGCAGACCATCGCCATGGGTTGCATCCGCGGACTCAAGGATGCCAAGACCACGTTCCTGGTCGGCCTGGGCTGCTACTGGCTGATTGGCGCGCCGTCGGCCTGGTGGATGGCATTTCACCTTGGCTGGGGGCCTACCGGCGTCTGGTGGGGACTGGCCCTGGGTCTGGCCTGCGCCGCCGTGAGCCTGACGCTGGCGTTTGAAGGGAAGATGAAGCGGATGATCCGGCGTGAGTCTGGAGAGCCACAGGGATTCGGGATCATTCAAGCCGATTGAGCTCTCCTGTGGGAGCGAGCATGCTCGCGATAGCGGTGTGACTGCCACATCAATGAGACTGGCAGGCCGTCATCGCGAGCAGGCTCGCTCCCAGAGAGGACTGGGTCTGTCCGCAGGGTTGGGTATCAGACCACCCCTTCCTGCGTCGCCTGATCACCATCAACCATCAGGTACTCAACCAATTCAGGCAACGGCAACGGCTTGCTGATCAGGAAGCCCTGCACCTGGTCGCACCCGAATCCACGGAGCAACTCCAACTGCTCCGGGGTCTCCACGCCTTCGGCCACCACTTCCAGATTGAGGTTGTGTGCCAGGTTGATCATGGCGTGCACCAGCTTGCGGTTCTCTTCCCGTTGCTCCATGCCGCCGACGAAACTCTTGTCGATCTTGAGCAAGGCAATCGGCAAGCTGTTGAGGTGCACGAACGAGGAGAAACCGGTGCCGAAGTCGTCCAGCGAAAAACGCACCCCGAGCCGACCCAGGGCATCCATGGTCTGCTTGACCAGTTCACTGCGCCGCATGACGGCGGTTTCGGTGAGTTCGAACTCCAGCCATTGCGCCTCGACACCCCGTTCGGCAATCAACCGGCTCAGGGTCGGCAGCAGCTGGCTGTCCTGGAACTGGCGAAACGACAGGTTCACCGCCATGTGCAACGGCGCCAACCCGCGCTCGCGCAGGGCCTGCATGTCCCGCAGGGCCCGGGATATCACCCAGTAGCCCAGCGGCACGATCAGGCCACTCTGCTCGGCCAGTGGCACGAACTCGCTGGGCGGCAGCAGGCCACGCTCGCCGTGGCGCCAGCGCACCAGTGCTTCGAGGCCGACAATATGACTGCCTTCGAGGCTCAGCCGAGGCTGGTAATGCAATTCCAATTCATCGCGGCGCAAGGCCCGGCGCAGCTCGGTTTCAAGATCAGCGAGGCTACGGGCATTGCGGTTGATGCGCTCGTTGAAGATATGAAAGGTGCAGCCCTGGGTGCTCTTGGCCTGCTGCATGGCGATGTGTGCGTGCCACATCAGCGGATCGGGGCCGGCCTGGGCGCGGGCATGGGCCACACCCAGGCTGCAACCGATCAGCAGGCTCTCACCGTCGATCCAGTAGGGTTCGGCCATGGCCTCGGTAATCCGCTCGGCCATCCATTCGGCGCGCTGCGGCGCGCGACGCGTGTCGATCAGCAGGGCGAATTCATCACTGCCCAGGCGCGCCAATTGATCGCCTGCTTCGAGCGAGCCCTTGAGCCGGGACACCACCTGCAGGATCAGCCGGTCGCCGGCCTGATGACCCAAGGCATCGTTGGCATGGCGAAAATTATCCAGGTCCAGGTGACCCAGGGCCAGGCCGCGGCCATCGTTCTCGGCCAGGCGCGCCGCCAGCAGCGTCTGGAAGCCCTGGCGGTTGGCGATACCGGTCAGCGGGTCCTGCTCGGCGAGGCGCTGCAAGGTATGCTCCAGCACACCGCGCTCGCGCACATGTCGCAGGCAGCGACGCAGAGTCGCGCTGTCAAGTACATCGCGCACCAGCCAGTCGCTGACGCCGTCAGGAGCAATCGCCGGCTCGTGCTCCAGCAAGAGGACCGTCGGCAGGCGGCAACGGCCCGGCGCAGGCTGCAACGGAGCGATGGTCAGCAATATCGCGTTGCGGTTGTCTTCGAACAGGCTGCTGACCGAATCCCAGGTCGGAGCGCTGATCAACACGAACGATGGCCCCAGGGGCGCCAGGCACTCGCGCAGGACCGTTGCCCATTCAGGCGTTTCGGCCAATAACAGCAAACGCAAGGGTTCGACAGGCGTTGACAAGCTGACTCCCTAGACTCTGCAAGGTGGTTGGCGCGGGGCATTATGACTTGCCGAGGGGCAATGACCAATGCCAACAGTTCTCAAATACGCCGGTTCAAGCCTTTTTTACACACTTGAAGTCGTACGTTAGACGCAAATTGGCCCCATATCCTGCGTGAAAGTCGCAAAAGCGGCAAATGACAATGCTGTGGACGTCACAAGTCGGATAGCGCAGCACAACGCCGCAAGCCTGTTAAAATGCCGGCCCATTTTGCAAACGACTCCCTGAACTCGTCATGTCCCGACTCAATCCCCGGCAGCAAGAAGCCGTGAACTATGTCGGCGGCCCTCTTTTGGTGCTCGCCGGTGCAGGCTCCGGCAAGACCAGCGTGATCACCCGCAAGATCGCGCACCTGATCCAGAATTGCGGGATCCGCGCCCAGTACATCGTCGCCATGACCTTCACCAACAAAGCCGCCCGTGAAATGAAGGAGCGGGTCGGTGGCCTGCTGCGCGCCGGCGAAGGCCGTGGCCTGACGGTCTGCACCTTCCATAACCTGGGCCTGAATATCATCCGCAAGGAACACGCGCGACTGGGCTACAAGCCGGGCTTCTCGATCTTCGACGAGACCGACGTCAAGGCCCTGATGACCGACATCATGCAGAAGGAATACGCCGGCGACGACGGCGTGGACGAAATAAAGAACATGATCGGCGCCTGGAAAAACGACCTGGTGCTGCCACCCGAGGCCCTGGAAAACGCGCGCAATCCCAAGGAACAGACCGCCGCCATCGTCTACGCCCATTACCAGCGCACGCTCAAGGCGTTTAACGCGGTGGACTTCGACGACCTGATCCTGTTGCCGGTCAAGCTGTTCCAGGACCACGCCGACATTCTCGAAAAATGGCAGAACAAGGTCCGCTACCTGCTGGTGGACGAATACCAGGACACCAACGCCAGCCAGTATCTGCTGGTGAAGCTTCTGATCGGCAAGCGCAACCAGTTCACCGTGGTGGGCGACGACGACCAGTCGATCTACGCCTGGCGCGGCGCGCGGCCGGAAAACCTGATGCTGCTCAAGGAAGACTATCCGTCGCTCAAAGTGGTGATGCTGGAGCAGAACTACCGCTCCACCAGCCGCATCCTGCGCTGCGCCAACGTGCTGATTTCCAACAACCCCCACGAGTTCGAAAAGCAACTGTGGAGCGAGATGGGCCACGGCGACGAAATCCGCGTGATCCGCTGCCGCAACGAAGACGCCGAGGCCGAGCGCGTGGCCATGGAAATCCTCAGCCTGCACTTGCGCACCGATCGGCCTTACAGCGACTTTGCGATCCTCTATCGCGGCAACTACCAGGCCAAGCTGATCGAGCTGAAGCTGCAGCATCACCAGGTCCCGTATCGGCTGTCGGGGGGCAACAGCTTTTTCGGGCGCCAGGAAGTGAAGGACCTGATGGCCTACTTCCGCCTGATCGTGAACCCGGACGACGACAACGCCTTCCTGCGGGTGATCAACGTCCCACGCCGGGAAATCGGTTCGACCACCCTGGAAAAACTCGGCAACTACGCCACCGAACGCAAGATCTCGATGTACGCCGCCACCGATGAGATCGGCTTGGGCGAACACCTGGACAGCCGCTTCACCGACCGCCTGGCGCGCTTCAAGCGCTTCATGGACAAAGTCCGCGAACAGTGCGCCGGCGAAGACCCGATCTCGGCGCTGCGCAGCATGGTCATGGACATCGACTACGAGAACTGGCTGCGCACTAACAGCTCCAGCGACAAGGCCGCCGATTACCGGATGAGCAACGTCTGGTTTCTGATCGAGGCGTTGAAAAACACCCTGGAAAAAGACGAAGACGGCGACATGACGGTCGAGGACGCCATCGGCAAGCTCGTGCTGCGGGACATGCTCGAACGCCAGCAGGAAGAGGAAGAAGGTGCTGAAGGCGTGCAGATGATGACGCTGCACGCCTCCAAGGGCCTGGAGTTTCCCTACGTGTTCATTATGGGCATGGAAGAGGAAATCCTGCCGCACCGTTCCAGCATCGAGGCCGATACCATCGAAGAAGAACGGCGCCTGGCCTACGTGGGCATCACCCGCGCCCGGCAGACGCTGGCCTTCACCTTCGCCGCCAAGCGCAAGCAGTACGGTGAAGTCATCGACTGCGCCCCGAGCCGCTTCCTCGACGAACTGCCGCCGGACGACCTGGCCTGGGAAGGCAACGACGACACCCCGACCGAAGTGAAGGCCGTACGCGGCAACAATGCGCTGGCGGACATACGAGCGATGCTCAAGCGTTAGAATCGACTACTTTTTACTGACCCCAGGCGCCAGTGGCGCCATCAGAGGAGGCTTCATGGAAGCCCTGCAGCAGAAAATCCGCGAACTCGGCATCGTGCTTTCCGATCAGGTCCTGAAAGTCGACGCGTTCCTGAACCATCAGATCGACCCGCAATTGATGAAGCTGATCGGCGACGAATTCGCCGCGCTGTTCAAGGACTCGGGCATCACCAAGATCGTCACCATCGAAGCCTCGGGCATCGCCCCGGCGATCATGACCGGCCTGAACCTGGGCGTGCCGGTGATTTTCGCCCGCAAGCAGCAGTCCCTGACCCTGACCGAGAACCTGCTGTCGGCCACTGTGTATTCCTTCACCAAGAAGACCGAAAGCACCGTCGCCATCAGCCCGCGCCACCTGACCAGCAGCGACCGGGTGTTGATCATCGATGACTTCCTGGCGAACGGCAAAGCGTCCCAGGCGTTGATTTCCATCATCAAGCAGGCCGGCGCCACCGTGGCCGGACTGGGAATCGTGATCGAGAAGTCCTTCCAGGGTGGTCGCGCGGAACTGGATGCCCAGGGTTATCGCGTCGAGTCCCTGGCGCGGGTGAAGTCGTTGGCGGGTGGGGTGGTGACCTTCATAGACTGAGCGCACTC
This sequence comes from Pseudomonas sp. SMV71, assembly GCF_052042015.1. Classification (NCBI taxonomy): domain Bacteria; kingdom Pseudomonadati; phylum Pseudomonadota; class Gammaproteobacteria; order Pseudomonadales; family Pseudomonadaceae; genus Pseudomonas; species Pseudomonas sp. SMV71. The sequence continues at coordinate 155,809 of NZ_JBKGGU010000012.1, forward strand.
CACATAACCCTGTGGGAGCGAGCCTGCTCGCGATAGCGGTGGATCAGCCAATGTCTATTTGACTGACACACCGCTATCGCGAGCAGGCTCGCTCCCACAAGGGGTCCCGGATCAGTCCTTATTGCGCAGTAGCCTTCAACCCCGCCAGTAACAACCGCTGGGCCAGCTCGTCCTTCAGCCCCTCCGGGATCGCCAGTTGCATCCGCTCCAGATGTTCGGGGTACGCAGCAGCCTCCGGCGCATCCAGCGCAGCCTTGCCCAGTTCGAGCATTTCAGTGAGCTTGAACTTGCTCTTGAGCCAGTTCAGCGCCCTCAAAAGATCGCGCTCTACCGCGTCGAAATCGCAACCCAGCGGATACTCCGGAAACAGGTTCGGATGCCGGGCCTGGATCGCCTGTAAACGTTGCGGGGTGTTGTCGGCGAAGCGCGGGTCGAGACGGAAATCCTTCGGCAGTTTGCCGGCATTCTGGGCCCGTTCGATCAGCCCTGGCTGGAAGCGCGAATCACTGATATTCAGCAACGCCTCGATGACTGCGGCATCCGTCTTGCCGCGCAGGTCGGCGATGCCGTACTCGGTCACCACGATGTCCCGCAGATGCCGCGGGATCGTGCAGTGGCCATACTCCCAGACAATGTTCGAGCTGATCTCGCCACCGGCTTCGCGCCAACTGCGCAGCAGCAGAATCGATCGACCGCCCTCCAGCGCATGGCCCTGGGCAACGAAGTTGTATTGCCCGCCCACGCCGCTGAGGACCCGCCCGTCTTCCAACTGATCCGCCACCCCGGCGCCCAACAGGGTCATGGTGAAAACCGTATTGATGAAGCGGGCATCGACGCGTTGCAGGCGCTTGAGCTGTTCCTGACCGTACAGTTCGTTGATGTAGCTGATGCGGGTCATGTTGAATTCGAGGCGCCGGCCCTGGGGCAATTCGCGCAGGCGCTCGTAGAAACTGCGCGGGCCCAGGAAGAACCCACCGTGGATGCAGATGCCGTCGGGCTGCGCCGCCTCATCGAGGGTGCCGGCGTTGGCCTGCTCCTGGGTCGGCACGTCGGGGTAGACCTTGCGGCGGATGATCCCGGCCTCGGCCAGCACCAACAGACCGTTGACGAACATTTCACTGCATCCGTATAGGCCTTTGGCAAACGGCTCGACCCCGCCTTCGCGTTCGATCAACTGCGCCCACTGGCTCAGGTTCAAGTCAGCCAGCAAGGCCCGGTAACCCGAGTTATCGGCCTGGCGCGCCAGCAGCGCCGCCGTCAAGGCATCGCCCATGGAACCGATGCCGATCTGCAACGTACCGCCGTCGCGCACCAGGGCACTGGCGTGCAGGCCAATGAAATGATCCTGGAAGCCCACCGGCATGTTCGGCGTGGAAAACAACGTGTGGCTGTCTTTCTCATCGATCAACAGGTCGAAATCATCGATGCCGACTTCCGCGTCCCCGGGCATGTAGGGCAGGTCACTGTGCACCTGGCCGACCATGAGGATGGTTTCCCCGGCCGCCCGCCGCTTGGCGATCATCGGCAGCAGATCCAGGGTGATGTCCGGGTTGCAGCTCAGACTCAGGCGATCCGGGTGCTGCGGGTCGCTCGCCAGCAGTTGCGCCACCAGGTTCAAACCGGCGGCATTGATGTCCCGGGCCGCGTGGCTGTAGTTGCTGCTGACATAGTCCTGCTGGGCTGTCGTGCTGTGCAGCAGGCTGCCGGGCTGCATGAAGAACTGCTCAACGCGAATGTTGGCCGGCAGGCTGTCACGGTGCAGATCGCCGAGGTAGTCCAGTTCAGGGTAATCGCCGAAAACCCGCTCGATGAACGGCTCGATGAAGCGCTTCTGCAAGCCATCGCCGAGGTTCGGCCGGCCCAGGCTCAGGGCGGTATAGATGGTCAGTTGCCGCTCGGGCAGCTGTGCGATGCGCCGGTACAGGGCGTTGGCGAACAGGTTCGGTTTGCCCAGCCCCAACGGCATGCCGAGGTGGATATGCGCGGGCAGGCGCTCCAGCACCTCGTCCACCGCCTGTTCGATTGAGCACAACTGCACCATCCGACCCTCCTGGACATTCCATGAATGTGGGTTGGACCGAGCTTGCCGGGTCTTGGTTGCGATGAACAGCCCAGAAAAATATCGGGCACAAAAAAGCCGCTCGCAAGCGGCTTTTTTCGCGCTGGACGCCGGGAGATTACAGCCCGGACATCTCTTTGATGGCGCCTTTGAGCTCGTCATCCGAGCAGTCGGCGCAGGTGCCTTTAGGCGGCATGGCGTTGATGCCGGTGATGGCCTTGGCCAGGATGCCGTCGAGGCCGCCCTGGTGGTCGGCGCGCTCTTTCCACGCGGCCTTGTCACCAATCTTAGGTGCGCCCAGCAGGCCGGTGCCGTGGCAAGCGTTGCAATGTTTGGCAATGACATCTTTCGGTGCCTTCGCACCGCCAGCGCCGCCAGCCGCAGTAGCCACTTCCATGCCCTTGCATTCCTGGCCCTGAACACAAACCTGGCCGACAGGTTCAAGACGTTTGGCGATTTCATCGGTGGGCGCCGCTTGAGCGCTCGCAGCCCAAAGGGCCAATACGGTTGCTGGTGCAGCCAGCATTTTCATAATTAGGTTCACGCGTACACCCTCAATGGTGGCTAGTCACGCCTGCGGCCACGGTTTGCAGGCGGGCGCAAGTATAGCGGTAAGCCTGTCACACTGAAACAACCCTAAAGTCGCAAGGGTCTTATCGGTCGCGACCCACTTACCCCCAAGGCGCCTTGCCATCCGGGCTCGGCGCCATGTTTCTTAGAAATTGGCCGGCGTGGCTGCGCTGATCAGTCGCGCCGGCACATCGAACGGATTGCGGAAACGGTGAGGCTTGGTGCTTTCGAAATAGTAGCTGTCGCCCGCTTCGAGCACGAAGGTCTCGCTGCCCACCACCAATTCCAACCGCCCTTCCACCACAATCCCGGTCTCCTCGCCTTCATGGGTGAGCATCTCGTCACCGGTGTCGGCGCCAGGCGGATAGATTTCATTGAGGAAGGCAATCGCCCGGCTCGGATGCGCCCTGCCCACCAGCTTCATGGTCACGGCGCCGTCGGAGATGTCGATCAGTTCATTGGCTTTGTAGACAATCTGAGTCGGTTTCTCCTGGAGGATTTCTTCGGAGAAAAACTCGACCATGGACATGGGAATCCCACCCAGGACCTTGCGCAGCGAGCTGATCGAGGGGCTGACGCTGTTCTTTTCGATCATCGAAATGGTGCTGTTGGTGACGCCCGCGCGTTTGGCGAGTTCACGCTGGGAAAGGCCTTTGAGTTTACGAATGGCTTGCAGTCGTTCACCGACGTCCAATGCTGGAGCCTCCAGGGGAATCAGGTTGTGAGGAAAGTGAGCGTTATCATGGCGACAGCGTTCAGTATTTACAACACTTTGACCCGAATCCTGTGCGGTGAAGCGACTTTCGGTCAGGCGCGTCCTGCGTCAGCCCCCGGAATAGAGCCGTGGCACCCGCCGCAGGTTGCAGAAAATCTGGTAGGGAATCGTATCGGCGGCCTTGGCGACGTCACTGGCGAGCACATTCTTGCCCCATAGCTCCACGGTCGAACCGAGCCCGGCCTGGGGGATGTGGGTCAGGTCGACGCACAGCATGTCCATCGACACCCGCCCGACCAGTTGGCTGCGCTGCCCGTCCACCAGCACCGGAGTACCGGTAGGGGCCTGGCGCGGATAGCCGTCGGCATATCCCATCGCGACGACCCCGACCCGGGTCGGTCCGGTGGTGACGAAACGTGCGCCGTAGCCCACCGGTTCGCCGGCGGGCAATTCGCGCACGCTGATGATTCTGGACTCCAGGGTCATCACCGGTTGCAGGCGCGAGGCAACGGCATTGGGCTCATCGAACGGCGTGGCGCCATACAGCATGATGCCCGGGCGCACCCAGTCGCTCGGAATCTGCGGCCAGCCCAACACCGCGGGCGAATTGCGCAGGCTGATCTGCGCCGCCAGCCCCTGGCGGGCCGCCTCGAATACGGCGAGCTGTTGGGTGCTGCTCGGATCATGCAGCTCATCGGCGCGGGCGAAGTGGCTCATCAGGACGATTTTCGCCACGTTGCCGCTGGCGAGCAGGCGACGGTAGGCCGCCTGGTAGTCCGCCGGGTGCAGACCGACCCGATGCATGCCGGAATCGAGCTTGAGCCAGACCGTGATCGGCTTGCTCAGGTTTGCACGTTCGACCGCTTCGAGCTGCCACAGCGAATGCACCACGCACCAAAAATCGTGCTCGACGATCAAGGGCAGCTCATCGGCCTCGAAGAACCCTTCGAGAAGCAGGACCGGCCCGCGAATCCCGGCGGCCCGCAGTTCCAGGGCCTCCTCGATGCAGGCCACGGCGTACCCGTCCGCCAGATCTTGCAGCGCCTCGGCGCAGCGCACCGCACCGTGCCCATAGGCATCAGCCTTGATCACCGCCAGGGCCTTGGCCCCGGTGACCTCGCGGGCCAGTTGGTAGTTGTGACGCAAGGCTTGAAGATCGATCAGGGCACGGGCAGGACGCATGGCGGCAGGCTTCTAGGCGGTCATGAATAAAAAACCGGCGCTGGCTGACAGTGCGAACCACCAACAGCGCCGGGAGAGGGATCTTGCTGAGGACTAAGGCAGCGCCGCGACGACAGACAGCTCCACCAGAATCTGCGGCTCACACAGCTTGGCTTCCACCGTGGCGCGGGCCGGGGCGACGCCTTTGGGCAGCCACTGGTCCCACACCGCATTCATGCCGGCAAAATGTGCCTCGATGTCCTTCAGATAAATGGTGACCGACAACAGACGCGTCTTGTCGGTCCCGGCCAGGTCGAGCAAACGCTCGATGTTGGCAAGGGTTTCGCGGGTCTGCTGCTCGATCCCGGCTGTCATGTCGTCGCCGACCTGCCCCGCCAGATAAACGGTGCCGTTGTGCACGACGATCTGGCTCATGCGCTCATTGGTGAGCTGGCGCTGGACTGACATGTTTCGCAGACTCCTGGTGTTTGCTGCCATAACGGGAAATATCGAGGCCTTCGGCGCTGATCTGCGGCTTTTTCTTCGCCATCAGGTCCGCCAACAGACGACCGGAACCACAGGCCATGGTCCATCCGAGGGTACCGTGTCCGGTGTTCAGGAACAGATTCTTGAACGGGGTCGCCCCCACGATCGGCGTACCGTCCGGAGTGGTGGGACGCAAACCGGTCCAGAAACTGGCCTGGGTCAGATCGCCGCCGCGAGGATAAAGGTCGTTGACGATCATCTCCAGGGTTTCGCGTCGACGCGGGTTGAGGGACAGATCAAAACCGGCGATTTCCGCCATGCCGCCCACGCGGATACGGTTGTCGAACCGGGTGATCGCCACCTTGTAGGTTTCGTCGAGAATGGTCGAGGTCGGGGCCATGGCCGGATCGGTGATCGGCACGGTCAGCGAATAACCTTTGAGCGGATACACCGGCGCACGGATCCCGAGGGGCTTGAGCAGTTGCGGCGAATAGCTGCCCAGGGCCAGGACGTAGCGATCGGCGGTTTCCAGCTTGCCGTCGATCCAGACGCCATTGATGCGGTCACCGGCGAAATCCAGGCGCTGGATATCTTGGCCAAAACGGAACTGCACACCCAGCTTCACGGCCATTTCCGCCAGGCGTGTCGTGAACATCTGGCAGTCGCCGGTCTGGTCGTTGGGCAGCCGAAGGGCACCGGCCAGAATATCGGTGACATTCGCCAGGGCCGGCTCGACGCGAGCGATACCCGCACGGTCGAGGACTTCGAACGGCACGCCGGACTCTTTCAACACGGCGATGTCCTTGGCCGCGCCGTCGAGCTGGGCCTGGGTGCGGAACAGTTGGGTAGTCCCCAGGCTGCGACCTTCGTAGGCGATGCCGGTTTCGGCACGCAACTCGTCGAGGCAGTCACGGCTGTACTCGGACAGGCGCACCATGCGTTCCTTGTTGACCGCATAGCGGCTGGCGGTGCAGTTGCGCAGCATCTGCGCCATCCACAGGTACTGGTCGATGTCGGCGGTGGCCTTGATTGCCAGGGGTGCATGGCGCTGCAGCAACCACTTGATGGCCTTGAGCGGCACACCCGGCGCGGCCCACGGTGAGGCATACCCCGGCGATACCTGCCCGGCGTTGGCGAAGCTGGTTTCCATGGCAGGCGCCGGCTGACGGTCGACCACCACCACCTCAAACCCGGCACGGGCCAGATAGTAAGCACTGACGGTACCGATAACGCCGCTACCCAAGACCAGAACGCGCATGTTGAAACCCTCATCGCGGAGAACCGCTGACGTTTGATATACAAAGCTTAGATGCGCGCAGTGTAAAAAAGATCAACCAGTGCTTTTCACTATATAACTGCTTATATTTGGCGAGAATTCTCGGCGTAAACCCTTTTCACGGAGGCGCATCACCTGTGCGTACCAATACCCAGACCAAGCGGGAGCTGGATAAGATCGACCGCAACATCCTGCGCATCCTCCAGGCGGACGGGCGGATCTCCTTCACTGAACTGGGGGAAAAGGTCGGCCTGTCGACCACGCCTTGCACCGAGCGGGTGCGGCGCCTGGAGCGCGAAGGGATCATCATGGGCTACAACGCCCGGCTCAATCCGCAGCACCTGAAGGGCAGCCTGCTGGTGTTCGTCGAGATCAGCCTCGATTACAAATCCGGCGACACGTTCGAGGAGTTCCGCCGCGCCGTACTGAAATTGCCCCACGTGCTGGAATGTCACCTGGTGTCCGGGGATTTCGACTATCTGGTGAAGGCGCGAATTTCCGAAATGGCGTCATACCGCAAGCTGCTGGGCGACATCCTGCTCAAGCTGCCCCATGTGCGCGAGTCCAAGAGCTATATCGTGATGGAAGAGGTGAAGGAAAGCCTGAACCTGCCGATTCCAGACTGAAATCTGCGTTGCCCTCATCGCGAGCAGGCTCGCTCCCACATTTGATCTGTGGCGAGCACCGCATCCCTGTGGGAGCAAGCCTGCTCGCGATGGCGTCGACCCGGTAAACCTGCCGAACAACCAGTCAGACCAACACCTGGCGATTGGCAGCCATGTATTCATGAATCTGCTTCTCGACCCGCGGATGTATCAACTCCACCGGTCGCCGGCCGTTGGGGCACGGCAAGCTTGCCGTGGTGCCGAACAGGCGGCAGATCAGCGGGCGCTCGTCGTACACCGTGCAACCGTTGGGCCCCAGATGCACGCAGTCGAGCGCCTCCAGGGCGGCGTCCTGCTCGGCGCGGGTTTTGCGCGGCAGGCGGGCCATTTCTTCCGGCGAGGTGGTCACCGGTCCACAGCAGTCGTGGCAACCCGGCACACATTCGAACGAGGGAATCTGCTGGCGCAGCGTGCGAATTTTCTGACCGTTGCAACTCATCGAGACCGTTACCGAGGTGGGACTGTCCTGAATTTTGCCTTAAAAGCCCCGGGCCAGACAGCGCCGGCCGACCACTGTTGCCCATGGACGAAGCCACGGCTTATGCTCCGTAAAATTTCTCAAACACAAAAAATCAGGATTACGCACATGAACGCCCGTGTTCAGCAACCGGTCCCGAGCCACGCGCACGCCGCCTCCTATTACGCCGCCAGCAGCCTGCCGCAACCGGACCATCCGTTGCTGCAAGGCGAACTGGTGGCGGATGTCTGTGTGGTTGGTGGCGGGTTTTCCGGGCTGAACACGGCAATCGAACTGGCCGAACGCGGCATGAATGTAGTGTTGCTGGAGGCTCACAAAATCGGCTGGGGCGCCAGCGGGCGCAACGGCGGCCAGCTGATCCGCGGGGTCGGTCATGGCCTCGATCAGTTCGCCCCGGTGATCGGCACCGAAGGCGTGCGTCAGATGAAACTCATGGGGCTGGAAGCGGTGGAGATCGTCCGACAGCGCATAGAGCGTTTTCAGATCCCTTGCGACCTTACCTGGGGCTACTGCGACCTCGCCAACAAGCCTGCCGACCTGGAAGGCTTCGCCGAAGACGCCGAGGAACTGCGTAGCCTGGGTTATCGCCATCAGACCCGGCTGCTGCAACCCCACGAGATGCACAGCGTGGTGGGTTCGGACCGCTACGTCGGCGGCCTGATCGACATGGGCTCGGGGCATCTGCATCCGCTGAACCTGGCTTTGGGTGAAGCCGCCGCCGCGCAACAAATGGGAGTCCGGCTGTTCGAGCAATCGGCGGTGACGCGCATCGACTACGGCCCGCAAGTGAAGGTGCATACCCAGCAAGGCTCTGTCCGCGCCAAGACGTTGGTACTGGGCTGCAACGCATACCTCAGCGGCCTGAACCCGGAACTCAGCGGCAAGGTATTGCCTGCCGGCAGCTACATCATTGCGACCGAGCCCCTGAGCCAGGCACAGGCCCAGGCCTTGTTGCCGCAGAACATGGCGGTCTGTGACCAGCGAGTGGCGCTGGATTATTACCGGCTGTCAGCGGACCGCCGCCTGCTGTTCGGCGGCGCTTGCCACTACTCCGGCCGCGACCCGCAGGACATCGGCGCCTACATGCGGCCGAAGATGCTCAAGGTCTTCCCACAACTGGCAAACGTGAAAATCGATTATCAATGGGGCGGGATGATCGGGATCGGCGCCAACCGCCTGCCGCAGATCGGCCGGCTCAAGGACCAACCCAATGTGTATTACGCTCAGGCCTATTCCGGCCATGGCGTGAACGCCACGCACCTGGCCGGCAAATTATTGGCCGAAGCCATCAGTGGGCAGCACAGTGGCGGCTTTGATCTGTTCGCCCGGGTGCCGCACATGACATTCCCTGGCGGCAAGCATCTGCGCTCGCCGTTGTTGGCGCTGGGGATGTTGTGGCATCGGTTGAAAGAGTTGGTTTGATCAATTGTGGCGAGGGAGCTTGCTCCCTCTGGGACGGTCCGACGCCTTGGAAGCGGCCCTGGATATTGCGGTCGCTGCGCAACCGAGCGCGAGCAAGCTCCCTCGCCACAGGTTCTGTGCTCGACTGACGGGCGTCTTACAACCGCCAGAACGGCTTGAGCGCTTCCTCCCGCGCCTGCTCCCGACTCAGGCCGATGTCGCGCAACTGTTCGGGTGTCAGTTCCAACAAGGCCTTGCGTGTATGCAGACGATGCCAGAACAGGTCCCAGCGACTCAGACAGGCAGGCGCATTGCGCAGTGTCGCGCTGCGCAGTTCCTTTTCCTGTCCCACTGCCAGTTCCTGGCTGTGTAACGTCAGCCGCACATCGCTCAAGCCGTTCATTTTAATCGCTCCTGTTTACTTGGGTAGCCAGAGGTTTCATGATGCGCGGACGACGAAAATCGATACAGATTCAACCCGTATCTTTTATGTGCATACAGATTGCGTGTCTCTACGACTGAATTGTCCTTTTCCGACCCAACTGTATGGGTCGCTTGTTCCACCACACCGGGAGCGCTGCATGACCCTCTACGTAAACCTCGCCGAACTGCTCGGAACCCGCATCGAACAAGGTTTCTACCGTCCCGGTGATCGTCTGCCTTCGGTTCGCGCGCTCAGTACGGAACATGGGGTCAGCCTGAGTACGGTGCAGCAGGCCTACCGCGTACTGGAGGACAGCGGGCTGGCGATGCCGAAACCCAAATCCGGCTATTTCGTCCCGCCCAGCCGGGAGCTGCCGGACTTGCCGGTGGTGGGCCGCCCGGCCCAACGACCCGTGGACATTTCCCAGTGGGACCAAGTGCTGGAGCTGATCCGCGCGGTACCGCGCAAAGACGTGGTGCAACTGGGGCGCGGCATGCCGGACATCAATTCGCCGACCATGAAGCCGCTGCTGCGCAGCCTGGCGCAGATCAGCCGTCGACAAGACATGCCAGGCCTGTATTACGACAACATCTACGGCAACCTCGCCTTGCGCGAACAGATCGCCCGGTTGTCGCTTGACTCCGGCTGCCAGTTCGGCCCCGGTGACCTGATTATCACCACAGGCTGTCACGAGGCGCTGTCGGTGAGCATCCGCGCCACTTGCGAGCAAGGCGATATCGTCGCGGTGGATTCCCCCAGCTTTCACGGGGCAATGCAAACCCTCAAGGGCCTGGGCATGAAGGCCCTGGAAATCCCCACCGACCCGCTCACCGGCATCAGCCTGGAGGCGCTGGAACTGGCGTTGGAGCAATGGCCGATCAAGGCCATACAGTTGACCCCCAGTTGCAACAATCCATTGGGCTACATCATGCCCGAGGCCAACAAGCGCGCCCTGTTGACCCTGGCCCAGCGCTTCGATGTAGCGATTATCGAAGATGATGTGTATGGGGAATTGGCCTACACCTACCCGCGACCGCGCACCATCAAATCCTTCGACGAGGATGGCCGCGTCCTGCTCTGCAGTTCGTTCTCCAAGACGCTGGCACCGGGCCTGCGAATCGGCTGGGTCGCTCCGGGGCGGTACCTGGAGCGGGTGTTGCACATGAAATACATCAGCACGGGCTCCACCGCGCCGCAACCGCAGATCGCCATCGCCGAATTTCTCAAGGGTGGGCACTTCGAACCGCACTTACGGCGGATGCGCACGCAGTACCAGCGCAATCGTGACGTGATGATCGACTGGGTCAGCCGCTATTTCCCCCAGGGCACCCGCGCCAGTCGACCGCGGGGCAGCTTCATGCTGTGGATCGAACTGCCCGACGGCTTCGATACGCTCAAGCTCAATCGGGTCTTGCATGACCAAGGCGTACAAGTCGCCGTCGGCAGCATTTTTTCGGCCTCCGGCAAGTATCGCAATTGTCTGCGGATGAACTACGCTGCCAAGCCGACAGCCCAGATCGAAGAGGCCGTGCGCAAGGTGGGCGCCGCCGCCATGGCGCTGTTGAACGAAACCCAGCGCGACGTCGTCTGAACCTTACGCAGGGACGCAGCAGCCAATAACCGATCAACGCAAACAAGCGGAACGATCCTACGTGAGATCCAGACCCATCCTGCCTGCACTATTGCTGGTCGCCTCGCTACTGGGGGGATGCGCCAGCCTTGATGTCACTCGTGAGCCTTCCCAGGCGCTGCCGGCCAGCGAATCGGCATTCGGTCGATCGGTCCAGGCCCAGGCCGCGCCCCATGAAGGTCGTTCGGGCTTTCGATTGCTCTCTGACAGCACCGAAGCGTTTACCGCCCGAGCCGAGCTGATCCGCCACGCCCAGCGCAGCCTGGATCTGCAGTACTACATCGTGCATGACGGCATCAGCACACGAATGCTGGTGGATGAACTGCTCAAGGCCGCCGACCGTGGCGTTCGCGTGCGGATCCTGTTGGACGACACCACCAGCGACGGACAGGAAGAGACCATCGCGACCCTCGGCGCCCACCCCAACATTCAGATACGCCTGTTCAATCCGCTGCACCTGGGCCGCGCCACCGGCGTGACCCGTGGCCTCGGACGGCTGTTCAACCTGTCGCTGCAACACCGGCGGATGCACAACAAGTTATGGCTGGCGGACAACAGCATGGCGATCGTCGGCGGGCGCAACCTGGGCGACGAGTATTTCGACGCCGAACCCAACCTGAACTTCACCGACATCGACCTGCTCGGCGTCGGGCCGGTCGCCGAACAGTTGGGCCACGGCTTCGACCAATACTGGAACAGCGCTTTGAGCAAGCCGGTCGAGCAGTTTCTGTCCCATCGCCCGACACCGCAGGACCTGGCCGACAGCCGCCTGCGCCTGCAGCAGTCCCTGGAGCAGACCCACAGGGAAAACCAGGCGCTCTATCGCCAACTGACCGCCTATCGGACCCAACCACGCCTAGACATCTGGCGCAGCCAGTTAATCTGGGCCTGGAACAAGGCGCTGTGGGACGCACCCAGCAAAGTCTTGAGCAAGGACGAGCCGGATCCGCAATTGCTGCTGACCACCCAACTGGCACCGGAGCTGACAGGCGTCAGCAAAGAGCTGATCCTGATTTCCGCCTATTTCGTTCCCGGCCAACCGGGCCTGGTGTACCTGACCAGCCGCGCCGATGCCGGGGTTTCGGTGAGCCTCCTGACCAACTCCCTGGAAGCCACCGATGTGCCGGCGGTGCACGGCGGCTACACGCCGTATCGCAAGGCCCTGCTGGAGCATGGCGTACGGCTGTACGAATTGCGGCGACAACCGGGGGACAAAGGCAGCAGCCCGCACCTGTTCTACAGCAAGTCCTACGGCGAATCGGGCTCCAGCCTGCATAGCAAGGCGATCATTTTTGACCAGCAGAAATCATTCATCGGCTCGTTCAACTTCGACCCGCGCTCGGTACTTTGGAACACCGAAGTCGGCGTACTGGTGGACAGCCCTGAACTCGCCGCGCAGGTGCGTGAACTGGCCTTGCAAGGCATGGCGCCGGCCCTGAGCTATCAGGCCAGGCTGGAAGATGGAAAACTGGTCTGGACCACCGAAGACAACGGAAAACAGCACGAACTGGACCGCGAGCCGGGCAGCTGGTGGCGTCGGTTCAATGCCTGGTTTGCCACGACTATCGGACTGGAGCGGATGCTGTAGTCCTGAGAAATTGTTTGAGATGAATACGTTCCCGTGGCGAGGGAGCTTGCTCCCGCTGGAGCGCGCAGCGGTCCCGAGCTTTTTGGGGCCGCTTCGCAGCCCAGCGGGAGCAAGCTCCCTCGCCACAGGATTTCGGTGATCAAGCAGGCTGAGTCGCCCCAAACGCCCCTTGTCGTAAAAGCAGCAGCACCAGGCCGAACGCCCCCACCGCCATGAACAGCGGCAGCGCATGCCCGCTGATCCACTGGCTGCCCGCACCCGCCGCCAACGGACCGATCAGGCAACCGATTCCCCACAATTGCGCGATGTGAGCGTTGGCCCGCACCAGCGCATCGTCGCGGTAGCGCTCGCCGATCAGAATCAACGACAAGGTAAACAACCCTCCAGCACTGGCGCCGAACAACACCCACAACGGCCAGATCAACCAGGTGTCGATCAACAGCGGAACGGCCAGGCTCGACAGTGTCAGCGCCACCGCGCACCCGCCGAACAGGGCCCGGCGGGACAGGTAATCGGCCAAAGCACCGATGGGCAATTGCAACAAGGCGTCACCGACCACCACGGTACTGACCATCACCAGCGCAACATCGGCGCTGAAACCCTGGCGCAGGCAATAAACCGGCAGCAAGGTCAGGATCATCGCCTCGAACGCAGCGAACAACGAGACCGCCCAGGCGATAGCCGGCAGGCCTCGGCAAAAGGCCCACAGATCGCCGAGGGTCACGCTGCCGGCCTCACTGCTCGGTGCGCCGCTACGACCCAGCAACAGCAATGGCGCGACCAGCAACAGACCGACGCCTACCCAGAAGCCGTAGTCGTGATCAGTTCCCAGCGCACCCAGCAACAAGGGGCCGGACAACTGGCTCAGGGCGTAGCTGCTGCCATACAGAGCGACCAACCGCCCGCGCCATTGTTCGATAACCAGTTGGTTGATCCAGCTCTCGCCGAGGATGAACACCAGAGTCAGGACCACGCCAATCACCAGGCGCAGCAGCAGCCAGACCGGATAACTGGGCAACAGCGCCAGCAACGCTATAGACAGCGCGCCGCCCCACAGGCACAGGCGCATCAACGCCGCCGTGCCGAACCGCGCCGCCAGCCGGCTCGACACCTTGGCCCCCAGCAACACGCCCACGGCAGGCATGGCCGCCATCACGCCGATAGCGAACGACCCATAGCCCCAACCTTCAAGCCGCAGCGACACCAACGGCATGCTCACGCCCAGGGCCAGGCCGACACTCAAGACCGACGCCAGCACGGCAAAATAGGTCGCCCAACGCATTTTCCACGCTCCTGTGGACAGTGACGGCTTCACTCAAAGCAATGTGGGAGCGAGCCTGCTCGCGATGACGCGGCAACATTCAACAACAGAGGTCGACTGTCATACCGCTATCGCGAGCAAGCTCGCTCCCACAGAAGATCTGTGTCCGTCATAAAAACTGCAACCGCCCCGGTCAATGTGGGAGCGAGCCTGCTCGCGATGGCGGGGCAACATTCAACACAGGTGTCGACTGTCATACCGCTATCGCGAGCAGGCTCGCTCCCACAAGGGCAATAACCGGCTCGGTTTTTACAGCTTGATCCAGGTCGCTTTCAGTTCGGTGTACTTGTCGAACGCGTGCAGCGACTTGTCGCGGCCGTTGCCCGATTGCTTGAAGCCACCGAACGGCGCGGTCATGTCGCCACCGTCGTATTGGTTGACCCATACGCTGCCCGCGCGCAAGGCCTTGGCGGTGAGGTGGGCCTTGGAAATGTCCCGGGTCCATACCGCGGCGGCCAGGCCGTAGGGCGTGTCGTTGGCAATCTGGATGGCCTCTTCGGCGGTGTCGAAGGCGATCACCGACAACACCGGGCCGAAAATCTCTTCCTGGGCGATCTTCATGGCGTTGCTCACGCCGTCGAAGATCGTCGGCTCGACATAAGTGCCGCCGGTTTCCTCGAGGATCCGCTGGCCGCCTACCACCAACTTGGCGCCGTCGCTGTGACCGGCCTCGATGTACGAGAGCACGGTATTCATCTGCTGCGTGTCCACCAGGGCGCCGACGTTGGTCGCCGGGTCCAGCGGGTTACCCGGCTTCCAGCCCTTGAGGGCTTCAACTACCAGCGGCAGGAAAGTGTCCTTGATCGAGCGTTCCACCAACAGGCGCGAACCGGCCGTGCACACCTCGCCTTGGTTGAAGGCGATGGCGCTGGCGGCCGATTCGGCGGCAGCCTGCAGGTCCGGCGCGTCGGCGAACACAATGTTCGGGCTCTTGCCGCCCGCTTCCAGCCAGACGCGTTTCATGTTCGACTCGCCGGAGTACACCATCAGTTGCTTGGCGATCTTGGTCGAACCGGTGAACACCAGTGTATCCACGTCCATGTGCAGGCCCAGGGCCTTGCCGACGGTATGCCCGTAGCCGGGCAGCACGTTGAGGACGCCTTTCGGGATGCCGGCCTCGATGGCCAGGGCAGCGATACGGATGGCGGTCAGCGGGGATTTTTCCGACGGCTTGAGCACCACCGAGTTACCGGTGGACAGCGCCGGGCCGAGCTTCCAGCACGCCATCATCAACGGGAAATTCCACGGCACGATTGCGCCTACCACACCCACTGGCTCACGAGTCACCAGGCCCAGCTGATCGTGGGGAGTGGCCGCCACTTCGTCATAAATCTTGTCGATGGCCTCGCCGCTCCAGCTCAATGCCTGGGCCGCGCCAGGGACGTCAATATTCAGCGAGTCGCTGATCGGCTTGCCCATGTCCAGGGTTTCGAGCAGGGCCAGTTCTTCGGCGTGCTGCTTGAGCAGGCCGGCGAAACGAATCATGGTGGCTTTGCGCTTGCTGGGCGCCAGGCGTGACCAGACGCCGGAATTGAAGGTGGCGCGGGCATTCTCGACGGCACGTTGGGCATCGGCAACGTCGCAACTGGCAATCCTGCCCAGCAGGCGACCGTCGACTGGGCTTACGCAATCGAAGGTTTCGCCGGACACCGCATCGGTGTATTCGCCGTTGATGAAGGCGCGGCCTTCGATCTTCAGGTCGCGGGCGCGTTGCTCCCAGTCGGCACGAGTCAGGGTGGTCATGCGTGTGTCCTCCTCTTATTGAGTAAGAACGCCACGCACCCGGTGCGTAGCGCTTTGAGAAATCTGCCCGGCCTGCCTGGATCAGGCACTGTTAAAGGCAACAGGCACCCGCCACCCTAAACCAGCGGCTGGTCATGTTTCAATATATTTGACACAGGGCCAGCAAACAGCCTTGCGATGTTCGTTTTAATAAACATAGACTCTGGCTCTTCCAGCCATTCGCGCCGTCATTACCGGGGATTACCGCATGAGCATCCAGGACATCGTCGATTTCAGCCAGGCCATTACTGCCGCCGACCGCTATCGCCCGGATCCGGCCAAGGTACTCAAGGGCGACCCCGAACAGGCCGTGTTCAACCATTACAACAGCCCGTGCGGCCAAATGAATGCCGGGGTATGGGAAGGTGCAGTCGGCCAGTGGACAGTCAATTACACCGAGCATGAATACTGCGAAATCGTTCAGGGTGTTTCGGTGTTGCGGGACAACGACGGCAATGCCAAGACGCTGCGGGCCGGCGACCGCTTCGTGATCCCGGCGGGCTTCAAGGGCACGTGGGAAGTGCTGGAGCCGTGCCGCAAGATTTATGTGGTGTTCGAACAGAAGGCTTGAATCCCTCCGAAAAGGAAGTTGACACTCTTTCGCTGGTCAATGGCCCGTCAGACCAACGAGACTGCCTGCGGCGCCACGAATTCTATCGTCGCACCGGGTTCGCACAGGATGTGCGGCCAGGCCGCCAAGTGAGCGCTCTAACCTGATTAATGCAAGGAGGCAATATGCCCGTGTTACCCGATCAATGCGATCTCGCCATCGCCCAGTACACCATCGGCCAGAAATGCACCCCTGAGTTGCTCGAAGAGGTTCGCGCCTTGGCCAATGGAGCGCCCGTCCGAGCTACAGGCCCCAAATACCCTTCAAGCTGGGATCTGCGCCCCCGACGCATCAACCTGCAAACCAACGCCGACCGAATCATCATCGGCGTGAGCTGCGGCTGATCCACGCCGTCACCAACCAAGCGGCAACAAAAAAGGCCCGTATCTCGCGATACGGGCCTTTTTCTCAAGAAGGAAAATCAATTACTTGATTTTGCCTTCCTTGTAGATCACGTGCTTGCGAACAACCGGATCATATTTCTTGATCTCGATTTTGTCCGGGGTAGTACGCTTGTTCTTGTCGGTAGTGTAGAAGTGACCAGTACCGGCGCTCGAGATCAAACGAATCAATTCACGCATGATTAGCTCCCTTAAACCTTGCCATCGCGGCGAAGTTCGGCCAGCACGACATCAATGCCGCGCTTGTCGATGATACGCATGCCCTTGGCAGATACGCGCAGACGTACAAAACGTTTCTCGGACTCAACCCAGAAGCGGTGATGCTGCAGGTTCGGCAGGAAACGACGACGGGTTTTGTTGTTTGCGTGGGAAATGTTATTCCCAGTCACCGGACCCTTACCGGTAACTTGACAGACTCTAGACATGCCTCAGCCCTCTAAAACCACATGCCCAACCCGGCATGGGTTGGCCGCTTAATCTCTCAGTCATTTGGCGCCAGGCGCCGCGTTTCTTTAAGGGTCTTACCGGCTACACCTACAGTGAAGGAACCGGGCCCCTAGAAAAGAGCGCTGCTTTATACCAGAAAGACCACAGCGCAACAACAGCCGATGTGATTTGTCTTTCTGGAAAACCACCGCTCAACCGCACCGGGCGGCTGGGGCCAAGGCTGGCGCAGCCCGTGACCGCTCGTCGCTGCAAAATGTTTTTACAGCCTCGCGGCGGGTTGGAGCCGCCCATGCCCGGCGCAGGGTGCCGGAAAATGCAAAAAGGGGATAGTCATTTGCCAGCGAGCCCACTAGGGTAGGCCTTTTCCAGACTGCACTAGCAGATGGGCCTTCGACTTGCACAAGGAAACTGCTCATGCGCCTCGCTGCCCTACCATTGTTGCTCGCCCCTCTGCTGATCAGCCCGTTGGCCCAGGCAGCCGCCCTGAGTGTGTGTACCGAGGCCAGCCCGGAAGGGTTCGATGTGGTCCAGTACAATTCGCTGACGACCACCAACGCTTCTGCCGATGTGCTGATGAATCGCCTGGTGGACTTCGACACCGCCAGCGGTAAAGTCGTCCCGAGCCTGGCCGAGCACTGGGAAGTCTCGACCGATGGCCTGACCTACGTGTTCAAACTGCATCCGCAGGTCAAGTTTCACCGCACCGAGTATTTCACGCCTCGCCGCGACCTGACCGCCGAGGACGTGAAGTTCAGCTTCGAACGCATGCTCGACCCGGCAAACCCTTGGCATCAAGTCGCCCAGAGCGGCTTCCCCCACGCGCAATCCATGCAGCTGCCGTCGCTGATCAAGAAGATCGACGCCCTGGACCCGCTGACCGTGCGCTTCACCCTCGACCACGCCGACTCGACCTTCCTGGCGACCTTGAGCATGGGGTTCGCCTCGATCTATTCAGCCGAGTACGCCGATCTGCTACTGAAAGCCGGCACGCCGGAGAAACTCAACAGCCAGCCGATCGGCACCGGCCCGTTCATCTTCAGTCGGTTCCAGAAAGACGCCTCGATCCGCTACAAGGCCAACGATGCTTATTTTGGTGGCAAGCCCCAGGTGGACCCGCTGATCTTCGCCATCACCCCCGACGCCAATGTGCGCTTGCAGAAACTACGGCGTAATGAATGCCAGATCGCCCTGTCGCCCAAGCCACTGGATGTGCAGGCCGCTCGACAGGAGCCTACGCTCAACGTCGCCCAGACCGACGCTTTCATGACCGCGTTCGTCGCGATCAATAGCCAACATCCACCGTTGGACAAGCCCGAGGTGCGACAAGCCATCAATCTGGCCTTCGACAAGGCCAGCTACCTCAAGACAGTCTTCGAAGGCACCGCCGAAGCGGCTAAAGGCCCCTACCCGCCGAACACCTGGAGCTACGCCAAGAACCTGCCAGGCTACGCCCACGACCCGGCCAAAGCCCGCGAACTGCTGGCCAAGGCCGGTTTGAAGGAAGGTTTCCAGACCACCATCTGGACCCGTCCTTCCGGCAGCCTGCTGAACCCCAACCCGAGCCTTGGCGCGCAGCTGTTGCAATCGGACCTGGCGGAAATCGGCATCCAGGCAGAGATTCGGGTGATCGAATGGGGCGAACTGATCCGCCGCGCCAAGGCCGGCGAGCATGACCTGCTCTTCATGGGCTGGGCCGGCGACAACGGCGACCCGGACAACTTCCTCACGCCGCAGTTTTCCTGCGCGGCGGTCAAGTCCGGGACCAACTTTGCCCGTTACTGCAACCCGGACCTGGACAAGCTGATCAGCGCCGGCAAGACCACCGGCGAGCAAGGCGTGCGCGCCAAGCTCTATGAACAGGCCCAGGCACAGATCCAGCAGCAGGCCTTGTGGCTACCGCTGGCCCACCCGACCGCCTTCGCCCTCACGCGCAAGGACGTCCAGGGTTATTCGGTAAGCCCGTTTGGTCGCCAGGATTATTCGAAAATCAGCTTCAAGCCGTAAGCTACAAGCTGCAAGCGACTCACAGGTCTCTAGCTTGCCGCTTGAAGCTTGAAGCTTGAAGCTTGAAGCTTGAAGCTTGAAGCTTGAAGCTTGAAGCTTGCCGCTTGAAGCCTGAAGCTTGCAGCCGCTTCACATCCAGCCATACTCCGCCATCGACAACGGCTCCCCGTCGCCGACAATGAAGTGGTCGAGCACCCGCACGTCAATCAGCTCCAACGCCTCTTGCAGCCGCTCGGTGAGCACCCGATCGGCCTGGCTGGGTTCGGTGTTGCCGGAAGGATGGTTGTGACAGAGGATCAGCGCGGCGGCGTTGTGGGCCAGGGCGCGCTTGACCACTTGCCGTGGATAGACACTGGCGCTGTCGATGGAACCGCGAAACAGCGCTTCGTAGGCCAGCACCCGGTGCCGGGAATCGAGGAACAGGCAGCCGAACACTTCATGGGGTTCGTGGCGCAACATGGCCTTGAGATAATCACGCACCACCAGCGGGCTCTCCAGCACCGACTCTCGCCGCAAATCCTCGGCCAAGTGCCGGCGCCCCATTTCCAGGACCGCTTGCAACTGGGCAAATTTCGCCGGGCCCAGCCCCAGTTGCGCGCTGAAGGTACGTAAATCGGCTTCCAGCAGACCCCGCAGGCAACCGAATTGATGCAATAGGTGTCGCGCCAGGTCTACCGCGCTTTTGCCGGACACACCGGTACGCAGGAAGATCGCCAACAGTTCGGCATCCGAAAGGCTCGCCGAACCCAATTCCAACAACTTCTCCCGCGGGCGCTCGGCCGCCGGCCAATCACGAATACTCATAGGACCTCCTGGTCAGTGGCGCGCCGCTGTTCCATAGCGGTCGCTGTGATATCGTAGCCCATCTTTTTTGCAGGCGATTTGCCTCCTGGCCCGCTGTTGCCACGGGGTTTGCCTCGCACTGACCACTGAAATCGAAAGGCAGGCCTATGCAGCGGCTGTATCGGAAACGCATCGTTCTGGGCGTCGGCGGCGGCATCGCCGCCTACAAGAGCGCCGAGCTGGTTCGCCGGCTTATCGACCAGGGCGCGGAAGTGCGGGTTGTCATGACCCGCGGCGGCAGTGAGTTCATCACCCCGCTGACCATGCAGGCGCTCTCCGGCCACCCGGTCCACCTGGACCTGCTCGACCCTGCGGCGGAAGCCGCCATGGGCCATATCGAGCTGGCCAAGTGGGCCGACCTGGTCTTGATCGCACCGGCCACCGCCGATTTGATCGCCCGCCTGGCCCAAGGCATCGCCGACGACTTGCTGACCACCCTGGTGCTCGCCACCGACGCGGTGGTCGCTGTCGCACCGGCCATGAACCAGGCCATGTGGCGCGATCCGGCCACCCAGGCCAATCTCCAGTTGCTCGAAAGCCGCGACCTGAAAGTCTTCGGTCCCGCCTCCGGCAGCCAGGCCTGCGGCGATGTGGGCATGGGCCGCATGCTCGAAGCCAACGACCTGGCCCAGTGCGCCGCCGACTGCTTCCAGCGCCAGGCCCTGACCGGCAAGCACGTGCTGATCACCGCCGGCCCGACCCAGGAAAACATCGACCCGGTGCGCTACATCACTAACCACAGCTCCGGAAAAATGGGCTTCGCCCTGGCCGAAGCCGCCGTTGAAGCCGGCGCCCGGGTCACGCTGATCACAGGACCCGTGCACCTGCCAACACCGGATCGAGTCACCCGAATCGATGTGGTCAGCGCCCGGGACATGCTCGCGGCGTGCGAAGCCGCGATCCCCTGCGACTTGTTCATCGCCTCGGCGGCGGTGGCGGACTACCGTCCCGAGGTCGTTGCCCCGCAAAAATTGAAGAAAGACCCTACGAGCGGCGACGGCCTGCTATTACAAATGGTGCGCAACCCGGACATCCTTGCCACCATCGCCACCCGCCCCGACCGCCCCTTCAGTGTCGGCTTCGCCGCCGAAACCGAAAACCTGCTCGACTACGCCGCGCGCAAGCTCCAGGACAAGAACCTGGACCTGATCGTGGCCAACGACGTCGCCAACCCGAGCATCGGCTTCAACAGTGAAGAGAACGCCTGCAGCGTGATCGACCGCCAGTTGCACGCCACCCTTTTCGCCCAGACCAGCAAGGGCAAGATCGCCCGCCAACTGATCACTTTCATCGCCGAACGGCTGAACCAGGTTTAATTTTCATGCACGCTCTACAAGCCAAGATTCTCGATCCCCGCCTCGGCAGCGAATTCCCGCTGCCGCAGTACGCCACGCCAGGCTCTGCCGGCCTCGACCTGCGGGCAATGCTCAAGCAAGACACCCTCCTGGAACCGGGCCAGACCCTGCTGATCCCCACCGGCCTGTCGGTGTATATCGGTGATCCGGGCCTGGCCGCGCTGATTCTGCCGCGCTCGGGCCTGGGACATAAGCACGGTATCGTGCTGGGTAACCTGGTGGGGCTGATCGACTCCGATTACCAGGGCGAACTGATGGTGTCGTGCTGGAACCGTGGGCAAACCGCGTTCAACATCGCCGTGGGCGAGCGCATTGCCCAGTTGGTGCTGGTACCGGTGGTCCAGGCGCATTTCGAGCTGGTGCAGGAATTCGACGAGAGCCAGCGCGGCGCAGGCGGTTTCGGACATTCCGGGACCCACTGATCCAAACGACTCAGGCCGGGTGTCCTGCCCGGCCCAACTATTAAGCTTCTGTTTCAGGGCTACAAAATGCGCAATGGCTTTCTGCTAGGTTTCCCATCCGGAATCAAGGTATTAGGCGAGCGAGGCCGGGGTAACGCTGTCTCATGGCATTTTCCCACCACGAACTCTCTGTCAAAAACGCCGTCATACCCTTCAGCTTGAGCCTGCCGACGCCCGTTGTCGGCCTGTCCAGTCACTTTCCTGATAGAGCGCCCGCCCATGAACACCCCAGCCGCAATCGCCCCGATCTTCCCTGACAGCATCTTCCGCGCCTACGACATCCGTGGCGTGGTACCGGAAACCCTCACCGGCGAAACCGCCTACTGGATCGGCCGCGCCATTGGCTCACAAAGCCTGGCCCAGGGCGAGCCGAATGTGTCCGTTGGCCGCGATGGCCGCTTGTCCGGTCCTGAACTGGTCGAGCAACTGATCAAGGGCATTGCCGACAGCGGTTGCCACGTCAGCGACGTTGGCCTGGTCCCGACCCCGGCGTTGTACTACGCCGCCAACGTACTGGCCGGCAGATCCGGCGTGATGCTTACCGGCAGCCACAACCCGTCGAACTACAACGGCTTCAAGATCGTCATCGCCGGTGACACCCTGGCCAACGAGCAGATCCAGGCGTTGCACACGCGCCTCAAGACCAATGACCTGAGCAGCGGCGAGGGCAGCATCACCAAGGTCGACATCCTCGACCGCTACAGTGACGAAATCGTCAAGGACGTGAAGCTCGCCCGCCGCCTGAAAGTCGTGGTCGACTGCGGCAACGGCGCAGCCGGGGTGATCGCGCCACAACTGATCGAAGCGCTCAATTGCGAAGTGATCCCGCTGTTCTGCGACGTGGATGGCAACTTCCCCAACCACCACCCGGACCCGGGCAAGCTGGAAAACCTGCAAGACCTGATCGCCAAGGTCAAGGAAACCAACGCTGACGTGGGCCTGGCCTTCGACGGCGACGGCGACCGCGTGGGCGTGGTAACCAATACCGGCAGCGTCGTGTTCCCTGACCGCCTGTTGATGCTGTTCGCCAAGGATGTGGTGGCGCGCAACCCCGATGCAGAAATCATCTTCGACGTGAAGTGCACCCGCCGCCTGGTCCCGCTGATCAAGGAATACGGCGGTCGCCCGCTGATGTGGAAAACCGGCCATTCGTTGATCAAGAAGAAAATGAAACAAAGCGGCGCGCTGCTGGCCGGCGAAATGAGTGGCCACATCTTCTTCAAGGAGCGCTGGTTCGGTTTCGACGATGGCATCTACAGCGCGGCGCGCCTGCTGGAAATCCTCAGCAAGGAAAAATCCACCGCTGAAGAGCTGTTCGCGACCTTCCCGAACGAT
Organism: Pseudomonas sp. SMV71; assembly: GCF_052042015.1. Classification (NCBI taxonomy): domain Bacteria; kingdom Pseudomonadati; phylum Pseudomonadota; class Gammaproteobacteria; order Pseudomonadales; family Pseudomonadaceae; genus Pseudomonas; species Pseudomonas sp. SMV71. The sequence goes on from NZ_JBKGGU010000012.1 coordinate 178,821, forward strand.
ATTTCTACGCCGGAAATCAATATCCATGTGACCGAAGAGAGCAAATTCAGCATCATTGATGCACTGCACGACGCTCAATGGGGCGAAGGCGCCGAACTGACCACCATCGACGGTGTACGGGTCGACTATCCCCAAGGCTGGGGCCTGGTTCGCGCATCCAACACCACGCCGGTGCTGGTGCTGCGTTTCGAGGCCGACAACGAAGCGGAACTGCAGCGCATCAAGGATGTGTTCCACGCCCAACTCAAACGTGTTGCACCCGATCTCCAACTACCGTTTTGATTCATTGAAGCATCACCGGAGCCCTGAATGACCCTCGAACGCGAAGCCGCCGCCCATACCGCCAAGGTCCTGTCCGAAGCGTTGCCTTATATCCGACGCTACGTCGGCAAGACCCTGGTGATCAAATACGGCGGCAACGCAATGGAAAGCGAGGAGCTGAAAACCGGCTTCGCCCGCGACATCGTGCTGATGAAGGCCGTGGGCATCAACCCGGTGGTGGTCCACGGTGGCGGCCCGCAGATCGGTGACCTGCTCAAGCGTCTGTCGATCGAAAGCCACTTCATCGATGGCATGCGCGTCACCGACGCGCAGACCATGGATGTGGTGGAAATGGTCTTGGGCGGTCAGGTCAACAAGGACATCGTCAACCTGATCAACCGCCATGGCGGCAGCGCCATCGGCCTGACCGGTAAAGATGCCGAGCTGATCCGGGCGAAAAAACTCACCGTCACCCGCCAGACGCCGGAAATGACCCAGCCGGAAATCATCGACATCGGCCAGGTAGGCGAAGTGGTCGGCATCAACACCGACCTGCTGAACCTGCTGGTCCAGGGCGACTTCATCCCGGTGATCGCACCTATCGGCGTGGGTGCCAACGGCGAGTCTTACAATATCAATGCCGACCTGGTCGCCGGTAAGGTTGCCGAAGCACTGAAAGCTGAAAAACTGATGCTGCTGACCAACATTGCCGGCTTGATGGACAAGTCGGGCAAGGTCCTGACCGGCCTGTCGACCCAACAGGTCGATGACCTGATCGCGGACGGCACCATCTATGGCGGCATGCTGCCCAAGATCCGCTGTGCGCTGGAAGCGGTACAGGGCGGTGTAGGCAGTTCGCTGATCATCGATGGTCGAGTGCCCAATGCGATCCTGCTGGAGATCTTCACCGATACCGGTGTGGGTACTTTGATCAGCAATCGCAAGCGGTCGTAAACGACACCCAAAAAAAAAAGACCCCGCTCAACCTGGTTGGGCGGGGTCTTTTTTTTTATCACGCCTTATAGGCTGGATGCGCCTGTGGCGGGAGCCGGATATCTTGTGGCGAGGGAGCTTGCTCCCGCTGGGCTGCGAAGCGGCCCCAAGAAAAGCGAGGGCCGCTGCGCGCCCCAGCGGGAGCAAGCTCCCTCGCCACAAAAACTTTCTCACCACAGGTGAAGCGTTTTTCAGACGCCGAACTGCGCCCGATAAGCCTCAACCGCCGGCAAATGCTGCTTGAGCTGTGGATCATCGGCCAAGAACTCCAGCACCTGGTTCAGCGAGACAATGCTGATGACCGGGATGCCGAAATCACACTCCACTTCCTGAATCGCCGACAACTCGCCGTTGCCGCGCTCCTGGCGATTCAAGGCAATCAGCACGCCGGCGGCCTTGGCGCCGTCCTGGGAGCCGATGATCTGCATCACTTCACGAATGGCAGTGCCGGCAGTGATCACGTCGTCGATGATCAACACTTCACCGGTGAGCGGCGCGCCTACCAGACTCCCGCCTTCGCCATGGGCCTTGGCTTCCTTGCGGTTGAAACACCAGGGCAGGTCACGGCCGTGGTGTTCGGCCAGGGCAACGGCAGTGGCTGCGGCCAGGGGGATGCCTTTGTAGGCTGGGCCGAACAGCACGTCGAACGGGATGCCGCTCTCAACGATGGCCGCCGCATAGAAACGACCCAGCTGGGCCAGGGCCGAACCGCTGTTGAACAGGCCGGCATTGAAGAAGTACGGGCTGGTGCGCCCGGACTTGAGGGTGAACTCACCGAAGCGCAGAACGCCGCGATCGATGGCAAAACGAATGAAATCGCGCTGATACGCCTGCATGAAAAAAAGCCTCAAATACCGCGGATTTAGCTAAATAGGTACACGCCGTGTATCATACACGCACGTGATTTTTGGGGCCATTTATGCGGATCATCAGTGTGAACGTCAATGGTATTCAGGCTGCAGTGGAGCGGGGTTTGCTCAGTTGGCTGCAAGCACAGAATGCCGACGTCATCTGCCTGCAGGACACCCGCGCCTCCGCCTTTGAACTGGACGATGCAGCCTTCCAACTGGATGGTTACTTCCTTTATGCCTGCGATGCCGAAGTTCCCGCCCAGGGTGGCGTGGCTCTGTACTCGCGGCTGCAACCGAAGGCTGTCATCAACGGTCTCGGTTTCGAGACGGCGGACCGCTACGGGCGCTACCTGCAAGCCGATTTCGACAAGGTCAGCATCGCGACCTTACTGCTTCCTTCGGGGCAGAACGGCGATGAAGATTTGAATCAGAAATTCAAGTTGATGGACGATTTCGCCCGTTACCTGGATAAACAGCGGCGCAAACGTCGCGAGTACATTTACTGTGGCTCGCTGTACGTGGCGCAACAGAAGCTGGATATCAAGAACTGGCGCGACAGCCAACAATCCCCGGGCTTCCTGCCGCCGGAACGGGCATGGATGGACGAGATCATTGGCAACATGGGCTATGTCGATGCCCTGCGCGAGGTCAGCCGTGAGGGCGACCTGTACAGCTGGTGGCCGGATAACGAACAGGCCGAGATGCTCAACCTCGGCTGGCGTTTCGACTACCAACTGCTGACGCCAGGCCTGCGGCGCTTCGTACGCAGCGCTCGCCTGCCCCGTCAGCCACGGTTCTCGCAGCATGCGCCGCTGATCGTGGATTACGACTGGACACTGACCATCTGAGTGCCGCCTTCCAGTGGCCTCAATCAGTCCGAGGCAGTCGACCGGCTAAAGAAAATGCCCGTATCGCAAGATACGGGCATTTTTTTGGCCGATATCATTCGGGCTTCAGCCAGTGGCAAACATTGGCAGCGCCAGGTACAACTTGATCACGATGACATTAATGATGTCGATGAAAAACGCTCCCACCATCGGCACCACCAGGAACGCAATCTGCGAAGCGCCGTAGCGCTGGGTCACCGCTTGCATATTGGCAATGGCCGTCGGAGTGGCACCCAGGCCGAAACCACAGTGCCCAGCCGCCAGTACCGCGGCATCGTAGTTGCGCCCCATCATTCTGAATGTCACGAAAATCGCGAACAACGCCATGACCAGCGCCTGGGCGGCAAGGATGATGAATATCGGCAACGCCAGCGCCGCCAGGTCCCAGAGTTTGAGCGACATCAGTGCAATCGCCAGGAACAACGACAAGCTGACATTTCCCAGCACCGACACCTCCCGCTCGAACACCTGATATACACCAAGCGCGGACAGGCCGTTGCGCAACACGACGCCGACGAACAAGACACAGACGAAGGTCGGCAGCTCGAATGCAGTGTCATGAAGCCAGCCATTGAGCAAAGTGCCTGCCAGCAGGCTGACCGCGATCAGCGCCAGGGTCTCGATGAACGAAAACGGGGTGATCGAGCGCTCCTTGTTCGGTTGCTCAAAGCCCTTCGGTAGCCAGGGTTTCTCAGGCTCAGGGCGGGGTTTCGGGGCACGCTTGATCAACACCCGGGCGACGGGTCCGCCAATCAGGCCGCCCAGTACCAGGCCGAACGTCGCTGAGGCCATCGCCAGCTCCGAGGCAGAGGCCAACCCGAACTTCTCGCTGAACATCGTTCCCCAGGCAGCACCGGTCCCGTGCCCACCCGCCAAGGTGATCGACCCCGTCAGCAAACCCATCAGCGGGTCGAGCCCCAACGTCGTGGCGAGCCCGATGCCCAATGCGTTCTGGACCACCAGAAGCCCGGTCACTGCCAACAGGAAGATCCCCACGACACGCCCGCCTTTTCTCAGGCTGGCGAAGTCTGCGCTCAACCCGATGGTGGCAAAGAAAGCCAACATCAAAGGCGTCTGCAATGAAGTATCGAACCGTACTTCAATATCAACAAACCGCAGTATCAAGAGCACCAGAGCAACTACGAGACCGCCCGCGACAGGCTCGGGAATATTATAGGCACGCAAAAAACCGACACGTGCGACGAGTCCGCGACCCAGCAGAAGTACTAGAGAGGCGGCAACCAGTGTTCCATAGAAATCGAGTTGAACCATTGAGTTTATTCTTGGGCTGGATATTCAGAGGGAACCTGTTTACCTGGGCCCGTCTCTTGAATAGGTTGATTTAACGCGAATTGCGCTCGAGATCCGAGGGCCTTCAATGGCCGGGATACGTCGATAGATTTCTTGGTGAACAAGACTGTGGGGAACCTTAGCAATCGATAAAGGTTGTTGCCAAGGACATAAATAGGGACAGGTGCTTTTAGTTGTGACTGAAAATGTAAGATGGTTTTAACAATTAGGTGACTTGCATATATGGGTACGATTTACAAGTCGGACAATTCTGATTTAGTTGGTGTGAATATCCGTTTCCCAATAACTTTCGGAGAGCCAGAATGCCGCCCAGTCAAAAATAACCAAAAACGTAGGGGCGCCTGTTTGTAGATAGATTCCTATCGCGAACGGGCTCGCTCCCACATGTGATCTTCGGTAGGTACAAATTATTTTCGAGAGAAAAACGAATGTGGGAGCAAGCACGCTCCCACAGGTCCGTTACTTGACCAGTCGCCAGGTGAACGGGTACCGATACGCCTGCCCCTCATTGGCCTTGACCCCGCCAATGATGGTCAAGACCAACGCACCGATCGCAATCAACCCGAACAGAAAGAAGCCAATCACCACGACCATCAGCAACAGACTGATCGCCGAAGCAATCGCCACAGTAATCTGAAAGTTCAGGGCTTCCTTGCCCTGGGCATCGATAAACGGATCGGACTCACGCTTGAGCTGCCAGAGCACCAGTGGCCCGATCAGCGTACCGAACGGAATCCAGATCCCCAGCAAGGCGGACAGGTGACAAAACATCGCCCATTGACGCGCCTCTTTGCTCGGCTGGGGCAGCAGGATTTGTTCATCACTCATGACATTCTCCTTGTCCGGGACAGAATCGATCAGTCAGCCAATGCGGCCTTTTGCAGTTCAAAGATCTCGCTCATGCCTTTCTTCGCCAATTCCAGCATAGCGTTCAATTCTTCCGGCTGGAACGGCGCGCCCTCGGCGGTGCCCTGTACTTCGATGAAGCCGCCGGCGCTGGTCATGACCACGTTCAGGTCGGTCTCGGCCGCGGAGTCTTCCAGATAGTCCAGGTCCAGCACTGGCTCGCCCTGGTACATACCCACGGAGACTGCACCGATCATCTGCTTGAGCGGATCGCCACCCTTGAGGCCGCCACGCTTCTTGATTACTTTCAAGGCGTCGACCAGCGCGACCATGGCGCCAGTGATAGACGCGGTGCGGGTACCGCCATCGGCCTGGATCACGTCGCAATCGACATAAAGGGTCACATCGCCCAGCTTGGACATGTCCAGTGCCGCACGCAGCGAGCGGCCGATCAGGCGCTGAATTTCCAGGGTGCGACCGCCCTGCTTGCCACGGCTGGCTTCACGCTGGTTCCGCTCGCCGGTGGCCCGCGGCAGCATGCCGTACTCGGCCGTCAACCAACCCTGGCCCTGGCCCTTGAGGAACCGCGGCACGCCATTTTCGACGCTGACGGTGCAGATGACCTTGGTATCACCGAATTCGACCAGTACAGATCCCTCGGCGTGTTTGGTGTAGTTGCGGGTAATGCGGATCGAGCGGAGCTGATCGGCAGCGCGACCACTTGGACGTTTCATAGGGAACACCTGTACTGAGGACGGAAAACTGCCGGCATTATAAAGCCGTGAACCGCCATAAGGCAGTTTAAACGTCGCGCAGTTCAAAAAACCGCGGCGCTCCGGGCCGCGCAACGGCCCGGCCGACGGGCTGTAGCGCTTTGTCGCATGCACGGTTTGGGAGCATGGGGTTCACTGCGCTACAATCCTGCGCCTTTGCGGCCCTTGGGCTTTTATTCACAGATACCAGGTCGTGACAGGCCTGCATTGCGAGGAACCTCCATGGTGCACAGCATGACTGCCTTCGCCCGCGTCGAGAAGGCCGGGCCCCAGGGCACGCTGAGCTGGGAACTGCGCTCGGTCAACAGCCGCTACCTGGAGCCGCACCTGCGCCTGCCGGAGTCCTTCCGCGACCTGGAAGGCGGCGTGCGCGAAGCGCTGCGCCAGGGCCTGTCCAGGGGCAAACTGGAATGCACCCTGCGCTTTACCGAAGAAAGCACCGGTAAAACCTTGCAGGTGGATCGAGAGCGGGCCGCGCAACTGGTTGCCGCCGCCGAAACCGTTGCCAGCCTGATCAACAATCCCGCCGCCCTGAACCCGCTGGAAGTGCTGGCCTGGCCCGGCGTGCTGGTGGGTGACGCGAGCGACCCGCAGGCGCTGAACGCCGAGGCCCTGGCGCTGTTCAACCAAGGCCTGAAGGAACTCAAGGCCGGGCGTGAGCGTGAAGGCGCGGAACTGGCCCGGTTGATCAACGAACGTCTGACCTCCATCGAAGAGGACGTCGCCACCCTGCGCGAACTGGTCCCGCAGATGCTTGCCACCCAGCGCCAGAAAGTCCTCGACCGCTTTGCCGACATGAAGGCCGAGCTGGACCCGCAGCGCCTGGAACAGGAAATGGTCATGCTCGCGCAAAAAAGCGACGTGGCTGAAGAGCTGGATCGCCTGAGCACCCACATCATCGAAGTTCGCCGGGTGCTCAAGTCCGGCGGTGCGGCCGGTCGCCGCCTCGACTTCCTGATGCAGGAGCTCAACCGCGAAGCCAACACACTGGGCTCCAAGGCCTTCGACCCGCGCAGCACCCAGGCGGCGGTCAACCTCAAGGTGTTGATCGAGCAGATGCGCGAACAAGTGCAGAACATTGAGTAAGGCTAACCCGACATGACCCACAGCACCGGCACTCTCTACATCATTTCCGCGCCCTCGGGCGCCGGCAAGACCAGCCTGGTCAAGGCCCTGATCGACGCCGAGCCGCAGATTCGCGTCTCGGTCTCACACACCACCCGCGCCATGCGTCCCGGTGAAGTGGACGGCGTGAACTACCACTTCGTCGACCGCGAAGAGTTCGTGAAGATGGCCGAACACGGCGACTTCCTGGAGCGCGCCGAAGTCTTCGGCAACCTGTACGGCACCTCGCAAAGCTACCTGCAGCAGACCCTGGACGAAGGCCACGACCTGATCCTGGAAATCGACTGGCAAGGCGCCGAGCAGGTGCGCAAGCTGATGCCCCAGGCCCGCTCGATCTTTATCCTGCCACCGAGCCAGCAGGCCCTGCGCCAGCGCCTGACCAACCGTGGCCAGGACAGCGACGAGATCATCGACGGCCGGATGCGCGAAGCGGTCAGCGAAATGAGCCACTACGTGGACTACGATTACCTGATCATCAACGACGATTTCGCCCATGCGCTGGACGACCTCAAGGCGATTTTCCGCGCCAACCAGCTGCAACAGAAACGCCAGCAGCAACGTTTCGGTAAATTGCTGGCCGAACTACTGGGCTGAACAGCCCTTCCCAAAACCGTTGCGACGGCTTTACATTGGTACTCGCAGCGCGACTGTGGCCTGTACGGTTGATTCGTGCATTCAAATTCGAGTGCCAGGGTTTGCCGCGCAAGGCGCCATGACGAGTCGTAGCCAGCTACGGCGAGGAATGGCAACGCAGCGAGGCAAATACTGGCGCCGAAGTTGGGTGCACGCATCAGCCACACAGGCCATTCAGGGCTTGCTCAAAAAATCAGCGCTTCCCTAAACGCTGGTGTTTTTTTAAACTGTCGAGTCCGCTCGCCCAACCGGGCAGCGCGCATATTGCATTCGCTCCGAGGAATACCATGGCCCGCGTAACCGTTGAAGACTGCCTAGAACACGTGGAAAACCGCTTTGAGCTGGTCATGCTCTCTACCAAGCGTGCCCGTCAACTGGCCACCGGCGGCAAAGAGCCATTGGTCCAGTGGGAAAACGACAAGCCTACCGTAGTAGCGCTGCGTGAAATCGCCGAGGGCCTGATGAGCTACGAGTTCATCGCCAACGCTGAAATCGTCGAGGACGAACCGCTGTTCGCAGCGTTCGAGGACGAGTCCAACGAGGCGGTCTAAGCCTATGCCTGGTCGACGTAGCACGGCGCGGGGTCACAGCAGACGGCAGGAGTCATCATGCCGAGCATAGACGCCCTCGCCGATCGCTTATCGGCCTACCTCGGCACGGACCAGGTCAATCTGGTCCGCCGAGCCTATTTCTACGCCGAACAAGCCCACGACGGCCAACGCCGCCGCAGCGGCGAGGCGTACGTCACGCACCCGCTTGCGGTGGCGAACATTCTTGCCGACATGCACATGGACCATCAGAGCCTGATGGCGGCCATGCTCCATGACGTGATCGAAGACACCGGCATCGCCAAGGAAGCACTGCAAGCGCAGTTCGGCGAAACCGTGGCCGAACTGGTCGACGGGGTCAGCAAACTGACCCAGATGAACTTCGAGACCAAGGCCGAGGCCCAGGCCGAAAACTTCCAGAAAATGGCAATGGCCATGGCGCGCGACATCCGGGTGATCCTGGTCAAGCTCGCCGACCGCCTGCATAACATGCGCACCCTGGAAGTGCTGTCCGGCGAAAAACGCCGGCGCATCGCCAAGGAAACCCTGGAAATCTACGCGCCCATCGCCAACCGCCTGGGCATGCATGCGATCCGCATCGAGTTCGAAGACCTCGGCTTCAAGGCCATGCACCCGATGCGGTCGGCGCGCATCAACCAGGCTGTCAAGCGCGCCCGGGGCAACCGCAAGGAAATCGTCAACAAGATCGAAGAGTCGCTGAGCCACTGCCTGGCTATCGACGGCATCGAAGGCGAGGTCAGCGGCCGGCAGAAGCACCTCTACGGCATCTACAAGAAAATGCGCGGCAAGCGTCGGGCCTTCAACGAGATCATGGACGTCTACGCGTTCCGTATCATCGTCGACAAGGTCGATACCTGCTACCGCGTGCTGGGCGCCGTGCATAATTTGTACAAACCGTTGCCGGGCCGCTTCAAGGACTACATCGCGATCCCCAAGGCCAACGGCTACCAGTCGCTGCACACCACGCTGTTCGGCATGCACGGCGTACCGATCGAGATCCAGATCCGCACCCGCGAAATGGAAGAGATGGCCAACAACGGCATCGCCGCCCACTGGCTCTACAAATCCAGCGGCGACGAGCAACCCAAGAGCACTCATGCCCGGGCCCGACAGTGGGTCAAGGGTGTGCTGGAAATGCAGCAACGCGCCGGCAACTCCCTGGAATTCATCGAAAGCGTGAAAATCGACCTGTTCCCGGACGAGGTCTATGTCTTCACGCCCAAGGGCCGGATCATGGAGCTGCCCAAAGGCTCCACGGCGGTGGACTTCGCCTACGCGGTCCACACCGACGTCGGCAACAGCTGCATCGCCTGCCGGATCAACCGGCGCCTGGCACCGTTGTCCGAGCCACTGCAAAGCGGTTCCACGGTGGAAATCGTCAGCGCACCCGGCGCACGACCGAATCCGGCCTGGCTCAACTTCGTGGTCACCGGCAAGGCGCGCACGCACATTCGCCACGCCCTGAAACTGCAACGCCGGTCCGAATCCATCAGCCTGGGCGAACGCCTGCTGAACAAAGTGCTGAACGGTTTCGACAGCTCGCTGGACAACATCCCGCCCGAGCGCGTGCAGGCGATGCTCAATGAATACCGCCTCGAACTGGTCGAGGACCTGCTCGAAGACATCGGCCTGGGCAATCGCATGGCCTACGTCGTCGCCCGTCGCCTGCTTGGTGAAGGCGAACAGCTGCCAAGCCCCGAAGGGCCGCTGGCAATCCGTGGCACCGAGGGCCTGGTGCTCAGCTACGCCAAGTGTTGCACGCCAATTCCGGGCGACCCGATTGTCGGTCACCTCTCCGCTGGCAAGGGGATGGTGGTGCACCTGGAAAACTGCCGCAACATCAGCGAAATCCGCCACAACCCGGAAAAATGCATCCAGCTGTCCTGGGCCAAGGATGTCACCGGCGAATTCAATGTCGAGCTGCGGGTCGAGCTGGAGCACCAGCGCGGCCTGATCGCGCTGCTGGCCAGCAGCGTGAACGCCGCCGACGGCAATATCGAGAAAATCAGCATGGACGAACGCGATGGCCGCATCAGCGTCGTCCAACTGGTGGTCAGCGTGCACGACCGCGTGCACCTGGCCCGCGTGATCAAGAAACTGCGCGCCCTGACCGGCGTCATCCGCATCACCCGCATGCGCGCGTAGCCCTTCCACAACAAGGAGTCATACATGACCAGAACCGTCATCAACAGCGACAAGGCCCCGGCCGCCATCGGCACCTATTCCCAGGCGATCAAGGCGGGCAACACCGTGTACATGTCGGGCCAGATCCCGCTGGACCCGAAAACCATGGAGCTGGTCGAAGGCTTCGAAGCCCAGACCGTGCAGGTGTTCGAGAACCTCAAGGCCGTGGCCGAAGCCGCTGGCGGTTCGTTCAAGGACATCGTCAAGCTGAACATCTTCCTTACCGACCTGAGCCACTTCGCCAAGGTCAACGAGATCATGGGTAAATATTTCGAACAGCCTTACCCGGCCCGCGCGGCCATCGGCGTGGCGGCCCTGCCCAAGGGTGCGCAGGTCGAAATGGATGCCATCCTGGTCATCGAGTAACACGCCCGGCGCAGCCTTCCCGCTGCGCCGTTTTCGTTTTGAAAGGATTCCGCCATGCGCAAAGCGCTTGCTCTCTCGCTGCTTGCCCTTTTTCTGAGCGGTTGCGCCAGCGACCCGGCCGATCGTGACATCAGCGGCACCTGGATCAACCAGGCGGCCATCGACGCTGCCGCCAAGGGCGGCCCTCTTCGCGAAGCGCTGCAAGCCTACGGCCCGAACCTGGAATGGGACATCAACACCCGTGCCGGCCAGGCGCGCTACACCAACGGGTTTGAAAATGTCGAAGGCAAGTTGCTGGGCGAAGAAGACGGGGCGTGGAAGGTCGAGTTCTACGGCAGCTCCGCCAGTGAGCTGAAGCGTGACGGTGATCAGTTGAGCCAGGCCGCCACTGAAAACGAACCGCAGCAATTGTTCGATCGGGCGCAGGTCCAGGTTCCAGAAGGCGCGCCCATCGGCGCCAGCTTCGAGCGGGCGCTGTATGCCGCCTACCTGGGTGGCACTTGGAACATCGTCAACGGCCCCGGCCAAGGCGCCAGCGTGCAGTTCCAGCCCGACGGCCAGGTCAGCGGCCTGCCCGGCGCCGACCGTTACGCACTGTGCCTGGCCGGCGATTGCGCCTCCATGAGCGGCGGCAACGACAACATCTGGCTACAACAGAACGGCCAGGGCAATGCCTGGATCTTCGCCCGCAACGGTAAGACGCTGGAAATCTTCCAGACAGTGAACGCGGCGCTGGCGGATGAAATGCCGTCGTTTACGCCGGGTGATCGGCGTTGGGTGTTGGAGAAGCAATAGCCCGAACAGATATCCCTCCTTTGGGAGCGAGCCTGCTCGCGATAGCGTCATTCCGGCCAACGAAGATGTTGGATGGAGGGCCTCATCGCGAGCAGGCTCGCTCCCGCAAGGGTATGTGGCGTATGGAAAATCAGCAGCGCCCATCCAGAATCGCCGCATACCCTTCGCGAAAGCTCGGATAACGCGGCGTCCAGCCCAAGGCCTTGGCTCGGGCGTTGCTGCAGCGCTTGCTGCCGGCGCGGCGCACGCTGGCGTCTTCGGCCCACTCGGTAACACCCATGTACTCGCGCAGCCAGCCCACCACCTCGGCCAGTGGCGCAGGGGCGTCGTCGACGCCGAGGTAGCAATCGTCCAGCGCTTTGCCCTGTCGATCCGCTTCCAGCAGAAACGCCAGCAGCCCAGCCGCGTCGTCGGCATGAATGCGATTGGCGTAGAGCGGCGGATCGATCACCACGCGATAGCCCTGGCGCACCTGACTCAGCAACCATTCGCGGCCCGGACCATAGATGCCGGTCAGACGCACGCGGCTGGCCGGGATGCCGCTGTCGAGCGCAACCTGCTCGGCTTCGAGCATCAACCGACCGGAGTAACCGCTGGCTTCAGTGGGCGAAGTCTCATCGACCCACTCGCCCTTCTGCTGCCCGTACACGCTGCTGCTGGAGACAAACAACAAACGCTTGGGCTGCTGTCCATGCTGCTTCAACCAGCCCAGCACATGCTGCAAACCTTCGACATAGGCCTGGCGATAACCCGCCTCGTCATGATCGGTGGCAGCAGCACTGTAGACCAGATAATCCAGCGGCCCGGTCGGCCAGTCGGCTGGACACTGCTCACTGAACAAATCGCCTGCAACCCCGATGACCCCGGCTGGCAGGTTTGCAACCGTGCGACGCACGCCATACACCTGCCATTGCTGGGCCAATAACTGGCTGGCCAGGCGGCCGCCGATATCACCGCAACCGGCGATCAAAACAGAAGGCGCAGACATCCAAAACTCCTCTGGTAAAGCCCCAGACTAGCCCCCGGAGGGGATGGACGGCTAGCAATGCGAGAAAAAAAGATACTCTATTACTTCTGTTAACAAGAATTACTTGCAATAATGCCCCCCACTTTTGTTCTCGGCCCACGAGGCCTGGAAGAACATCAACCCTCTTTTCCTCTCAGGTCCGGCCAGCATGAAACACTCTCTATCCTCCGCTTCGCCAACCAACCGACCTCGCGCCTGGGGCGCCGCGGCAGCCCTGTTGTTCAGCCTGCTGCTGGTACCTGTCGCTGCGTTCGCCGATGCACAGACGCCCGCAACGACCCCCGCCAGCGCACCGACGGCCACCCAGGCTCCTACCGAAACGGCCGCCCCGGATGCAGCACCGACGGCCAGCGCTCCGGCCCAGGCCGTCGAAGCCACCGCCGCCGACGCGCCTGAAGTGCTCGAGGCCGACAATACCCTCGGCATGGCCCACGACCTGTCCCCTTGGGGCATGTACAAGAACGCCGACGTCGTCGTGAAAGCCGTGATGATCGGCCTGGCCATCGCTTCGATCATCACCTGGACCATCTGGATCGCCAAGGGCTTCGAACTGCTGGGGGCCAAGCGTCGCCTGCGCGGCGAGATCGCCGCCTTGAAAAAGGCTGCCACCCTCAAGGAAGCCAGCGCCAGTGCGGCGAAGGAAGGCACCCTCGCCAACCTGCTGGTGCACGACGCCCTCGAAGAGATGCGCCTATCGGCCAATAGCCGCGAAAAGGAAGGCATCAAGGAGCGCGTGAGTTTCCGCCTTGAGCGCCTGGTCGCCGCCTGCGGTCGCAACATGAGCAGCGGCACCGGCGTGCTCGCCACCATCGGTTCCACCGCGCCGTTCGTTGGCCTGTTCGGCACCGTATGGGGCATCATGAACAGCTTCATCGGCATCGCCAAGACTCAGACCACCAACCTCGCCGTCGTGGCCCCCGGGATCGCTGAAGCGCTGCTGGCGACCGCCCTGGGCCTGGTCGCCGCGATCCCGGCGGTAGTCATCTACAACGTCTTCGCCCGCTCCATCGCCGGCTACAAGGCGCAGGTTTCCGACGCCTCGGCCGAAGTGCTGCTGCTGGTCAGCCGCGACCTCGACCACCTGCCGCCCGAGCGCGGCTCGCAACCGCACATGGTGAAAGTGGGGTAATCGGCCATGGGCCTGCATTTGAAAGAAGGCGCAGACGACGATCTGGCCGAGAACCACGAAATCAACGTCACACCGTTCATTGATGTGATGCTGGTGCTGTTGATCATCTTCATGGTCGCGGCCCCGCTCGCCACCGTGGACATCAAGGTCGACCTCCCCGCTTCGACGGCCAAGCCCTCGCCACGGCCGGAGAAACCGGTGTTCCTCAGCGTCAAGGCTGACCAGCGGCTGTTTTTGGGCGAAGACGAAGTCAAGACCGAGAACCTCGGCGCCGTCCTCGATGCCAAGACCCAGGGCAAGAAGGACACGACGATCTTCTTCCAGGCCGACAAGGGCGTGGACTATGGCGACTTGATGAGCGTGATGGACGCCCTGCGCGGCGCCGGCTACCTGAAGGTCGGCCTGGTCGGACTCGAGACGGCGTCGAAGAAATGATCACGACGCGCCAAAAGCTGACGCGTTACAGCGGTAGCCTGGCCGTGGTGCTGGGCGTGCATGCGCTCGCCATCGCCCTGACGCTGAACTGGACGTCCCGCCCGCCCATCGAGTTGCCGCCCCAGGCAATGATGGTCGAGCTGGCACCGGTTCCCGCCCCGCCACCGCCTGCACCGCCGAAAGTCGTCACCCCACCGCGCCCTCCGGAACCGGTGGAAGAGTTGCCGCTGCCCAAACTCGCCGAAGCGCCGAAGGCTGAAATCGCGGTGCCCAAGCCGGTCAAGCCCAAGCCAAAGCCACAACCGCCCAAGCCCAAGCCGGTGGAAAAAAAGCCGGAGCCGCCGAAGGAACCGCCGTCGGAGCAGAAGCCCGCCGACACCCAGCCGACCCAGGCACCGACCGAGAAGTCGGCGCAACCGGCACCCGGCCCTTCGCCCGCACAAATGGCAGCCAAGGCCAACTGGCAAGGCACGCTGCTGGCGCACCTGGGCAAGTACAAGAAGTACCCGCCCCGGGCCCAGCAGATGAACAAGGAAGGCACCAACCGCCTGCGCTTCGTGGTGGATGCCGAGGGTAACGTGTTGTCGTTCGAATTGGTGGGCAGTTCCGGCACCGATTCCCTGGACCGTGCCACCCTGGAGATGATCCGCCGCGCCCAACCGCTGCCCAAGCCACCGGCCGAGCTGCTGACCAATGGCACTATCGAACTGACGGCACCGTTTGTGTATTCCATCGATAAGCGTCGGCGTTGATCAGAAGACACATTGAACCCTGTGGCGAGGGAGCTTGCTCCCGCTGGGCCGCAAAGCGGCCCCAAAACTGCTGGGCGCGCAGTAGCAGCCAGAGCCAGATCAGGGGCCTGCTACGCAGTCCAGCGGGAGCAAGCTCCCTCGCCACAGTGGGTACATGACAGAGGCATCGAAAGGTAGCTGACTCATATCCGGCAACGACGCTGCCAACATTACCCAGTGTCGCACCGACCCCGCAGTCTGATAACGTGCGTCTATCGATTGCAGCCGGTATGCTTGGCTCGCAACTTCACGGACGCTCGCCATGACCCTCACAGAATTACGCTACATCGTCACCCTCGCCCAAGAGCAGCACTTCGGCCATGCGGCCGAGCGGTGCCACGTCAGCCAGCCGACCTTGTCGGTGGGTGTGAAAAAGCTCGAAGACGAGCTCGGCGTGCTGATTTTCGAGCGCAGCAAAAGTGCCGTGCGCCTGACGCCGGTCGGCGAAGGCATCGTTGCCCAGGCACAGAAAGTCCTGGAGCAAGCCCAAGGCATCCGTGAGCTGGCCCAGGCCGGCAAGAACCAGCTGACGGCCCCGCTGAAAGTCGGCGCGATCTACACCGTCGGCCCGTACCTGTTCCCGCACTTGATTCCGCAACTGCACCGGGTCGCCCCGCAGATGCCGTTGTACATCGAAGAAAACTTTACCCACGTGCTGCGCGACAAACTGCGCAATGGCGAACTGGACGCGATCATCATCGCCCTGCCGTTCAACGAAGCCGACGTGCTGACCCTGCCGCTCTACGACGAACCGTTCTACGTCCTGATGCCGGCCCAGCATCCCTGGACCCAGAAAAAAACCATCGACACCGGCCTGCTCAACGACAAGAGTCTGTTGCTGCTCGGCGAAGGCCACTGTTTCCGTGACCAGGTCCTCGAAGCCTGCCCGACGCTGACCAAGGGCAGCGAAGGCGCCAAGCACACCACGGTGGAATCCAGCTCACTGGAAACCATCCGCCACATGGTCGCCTCGGGCCTGGGCATTTCGATCCTGCCGCTGTCGGCGGTGGACAGCCATCACTACGCACCCGGCGTGATCGAAGTCCGCCCGCTGACACCACCGGCGCCGTTCCGCACCGTTGCCATCGCCTGGCGCGCCAGCTTCCCGCGACCCAAGGCCATCGAGATCCTTGCTGACTCGATCCGCCTGTGTTCCGTGGCCAAGCCGCCCGCCGCCAAGTAAGCCGCTGCCATGACTGAGCTGTCGAAGGTGCCGGTCACGGCGCTCAAGGGTGTCGGTGAAGCCATGGCCGAAAAACTGGCCAAGGTCGGCCTGGAGAACCTCCAGGACGTGCTGTTCCACTTGCCGCTGCGCTACCAGGATCGCACCCGTGTCGTACCCATCGGTCATTTGCGTCCGGGACAGGATGCGGTGATCGAAGGTACCGTCAGCGGTGCCGACGTGGTCATGGGCCGCCGCCGCAGCCTCGTGGTGCGTCTGCAGGACGGCACCGGCGGGCTCAGCCTGCGCTTCTATCATTTCAGCAATGCGCAAAAGGAAGGCCTCAAGCGCGGCACTCGTGTGCGTTGCTACGGCGAGGCGCGACCCGGTGCGTCGGGATTGGAGATCTACCACCCGGAATACCGCGCCATCACTGGCGACGAACCGCCGCCGGTGGATGAAACCCTGACCCCGGTCTATCCGCTCACCGAGGGCCTGACCCAGCAGCGCCTGCGTCAGCTGTGCATGCAGACCCTGACCCTGCTCGGCCCCAGCAGCCTGCCCGACTGGCTGCCCACCGAACTGGCCCGGGACTATCAACTGGCGCCGCTGGCCGACGCGATCCGCTACCTGCACAACCCGCCGGCGGATGCCGATATCGACGAACTCGCCCTGGGTCATCACTGGGCCCAGCATCGCCTGGCCTTCGAAGAACTGCTGACCCATCAACTGTCCCAGCAACGCCTGCGCGAAAGCCTGCGCTCGTTGCGCGCCCCGGCCATGCCCAAGGCCCGGGAGCTGCCGGTGCGCTACCTGGCCAACCTGGGCTTTACTCCAACGGGCGCCCAGCAGCGGGTCGGCAACGAAATCGCCTACGACCTGAGCCAGCCCGAACCCATGTTGCGGCTGATCCAGGGCGACGTCGGCGCCGGCAAGACCGTGGTCGCCGCCCTCGCCGCGCTCCAGGCTCTGGAAGCCGGTTATCAAGTGGCGTTGATGGCGCCCACGGAGATTCTGGCCGAGCAGCACTTCATTACCTTTCAGCGCTGGCTCGAACCGCTGGGCATCGAAGTCGCCTGGCTGGCCGGCAAGCTGAAGGGCAAGAACCGTGCGGCGGCCCTGGCGAAGATCGCCGACGGCGCGCCGATGGTGGTCGGCACCCACGCGTTGTTCCAGGACGAAGTGCAGTTCAAGAACCTGGCGCTGGTGATCATCGACGAACAACACCGC
Organism: Pseudomonas sp. SMV71; assembly: GCF_052042015.1. NCBI lineage: Bacteria > Pseudomonadati > Pseudomonadota > Gammaproteobacteria > Pseudomonadales > Pseudomonadaceae > Pseudomonas > Pseudomonas sp. SMV71. Next base: position 196,189 of record NZ_JBKGGU010000012.1, read on the forward strand.
TTCGGCGTGCAACAGCGCCTGGCCCTGCGCCAGAAGGGCGTCGGTGGGCGGATGTGCCCCCATCAACTGATCATGACCGCCACGCCGATCCCGCGGACGCTGGCGATGAGCGCCTACGCCGACCTCGACACCTCGATCCTCGACGAACTGCCTCCCGGCCGCACGCCGGTCAATACCGTGCTGGTCACCGATACCCGACGGGTGGAAGTGATCGAGCGCGTGCGCAGCGCCTGTGCCGAGGGTCGGCAGGCCTATTGGGTGTGTACGCTGATCGAAGAATCGGAAGAACTGACCTGCCAGGCGGCCGAAACCACCTTCGAGGACCTCACCGCCGCCCTCGGCGAGTTGAAGGTCGGGTTGATCCACGGCCGCATGAAGCCCGCCGAGAAAGCCGCGGTGATGGCTGAGTTCAAGGCCGGCGCCCTGCAACTGCTGGTCGCCACCACCGTGATCGAGGTCGGCGTCGACGTGCCCAACGCCAGCCTGATGATCATCGAGAACCCCGAGCGCCTGGGCCTGGCGCAGTTGCACCAGTTGCGCGGGCGAGTCGGCCGGGGCAGCGCCGCTAGCCATTGCGTGCTGCTGTATCACCCGCCACTGTCGCAAATCGGTCGCCAACGGCTGGGCATCATGCGTGAAACCAACGATGGCTTCGTCATCGCCGAAAAAGACCTCGAATTGCGCGGTCCGGGTGAAATGCTCGGCACTCGGCAGACCGGTCTGCTTCAATTCAAGGTAGCCGACCTGATGCGCGACGCCGATCTGCTCCCCGCCGTGCGCGACGCCGCCCAGGCGCTGCTGGAACGCTGGCCCGATCACGTCAGCCCGCTGCTGGATCGCTGGCTGCGTCATGGGCAGCAATACGGCCAAGTGTGAGCACGCGCTCAGTTTTCAGGACCCGCGTGCCGGACAAGCTGGTTATACTGACCAACTTGTAGGAAAACGGATACAGACCATGACAGAAGCTGCCCTCGCCCCCGAAATCCCGCACGCTCCGTCTGTAATTCGGCTGCTGCTCGAGAAATTAGGCATCGGCTTTGACGAAGTGCTCGAACGCCCCGGCCTGAACCCGGCCCGCAAGGTGCAGGCGGTTCTGCTGCACGACGCCGTCGGCGCGCTCATGGTGCTGTTTCCGCAAAGCCAGCTGCTGGACCTCAACCGCCTGGCCGAACTCACCGGCCGCAAACTCACGGCGGTGCCCACCGAACGCCTGGAGCGCATGCTCGGTAAACACAGCCTGAGCCTGCTGCCCGGCCTGCCGGCACTGACCAGCTCGCCCTGCCTGTACGAAGAAAGCCTGCTGCGCGAACCGAAGCTGCTGATCAACTCCGGCGAGCCGGGGCTGTTGCTGGAAGTCACCAGCGAAGCCTTCAAGACCATGCTCACCAAGGCCAGCGCCGCCACCTTCGGCGAAGCCGTGAGCAACATCACCCCCAACCTCGACCGTCCGCACGACGACCGCGCGGAGATCACCCAGGCGGTGCAGGCCTTCACGGCGCGCCGCATCCAGCAGCGCCTGGAAGAAACCATCGAGATCCCGCCGCTGGCCGAAACGGCGCAGAAAATCATTAAGCTGCGGGTCGATCCGGACGCAACCATCGATGACATCACCGGCGTGGTGGAAACCGACCCGGCCCTGGCCGCGCAAGTGGTGAGCTGGGCGGCGTCGCCGTACTACGCATCGCCGGGCAAGATTCGCTCGGTGGAAGATGCCATCGTCCGGGTGCTGGGCTTCGACCTGGTGATCAACCTGGCGCTTGGCCTGGCCCTGGGCAAGACCCTGAGCCTGCCCAAGGACCACCCGCAACACACCACGCCTTACTGGCAGCAGTCGATCTACACCGCCGCCGTCATCGAAGGCCTGACCCGCGCCATGCCGCGCGCCCAGCGCCCTGAAGGCGGCCTGACCTACCTCTCCGGCCTGCTGCACAACTTCGGCTACCTGCTGCTGGCCCACGTGTTCCCGCCGCACTTCTCATTGATGTGCCGGCACCTGGAGGTCAACCCTCACCTGTGCCACAGCTACGTGGAACAACACCTGCTGGGCATCAGTCGCGAGCAGATCGGCTCCTGGCTGATGCGCTACTGGGACATGCCCGACGAACTGGCGACCGCCCTGCGCTTCCAGCACGACCCGCACTACGACGGCGAATACGCCGCCTACCCGAACCTGGTGTGCCTGGCCGTGCGCCTGCTCCGGGCGCGCAGCATCGGCTCGGGCCCGGACGAGGAAATCCCCGATGCGTTGCTCGAACGTGTGGGTTTGACGCGGGAAAAGGCCAACGATGTCGTCAGCAAGGTGCTGGAGGCTGAGGTGTTGCTGCGGGAACTGGCTTCGCAGTTCCATAGCTGAAAGCTGCGCCTGGCCCAACCTGACGACTGAAGGCGACTGAGCTTCTGTGGCGAGGGAGCTTGCTCCCGCTCGGCTGCCCAGCAGTCGTAAACCCGCCGATACACAATTGCGGGAAGATCACACAAGCCCATTTGGGGCGGCTGCGCCACCCAGCGGGAGCAAGCTCCCTCGCCACGGGGGTCGTCGCTAGGCTTTCGGTTTCTTCGGCTTCAAATACCGGATCAATCCCTGAAACCAGATCACCAACGCCGGGTTGCCCTTGATCTGGATCGACTTGTCCTGGATCCCCGTCATGAACGCCAACTGCTTGTTCTTGGCCTGCATCGTCGCAAAACCATAGGCCGCGTCCTTGAACGCGATGGCGAACGCCGGGGTCGGATAAGTGCCGGACTGGCTAGTGATGCGCTGATCCTTGACGATGAAATGCCGCGCGACCTTGCCGTCCAGTGTTTGCAGCTGAAACACCAACTCCTTGTCGCCCAACTGTTGCTGGAACGCCGGATTGGTCCGGCTGGCCTTGCCCATCAACAGCCCCAGCATCCACAACAGAAAACGAAATTTCATCGACAGCGCCTCGAGGAGAAAGATGAATGCAGGCGCAGTTTAACGATTCTTTGACGGAACGCCATCATCGGATCTGATTGGAAGAAGATGAGTAGGTTTTCTTGCATGATGACTGCCAAGTCACGAAATTAAACGCATGGAAACATCACCGGGACCGAGGAGAAATCATCCGGTAATAGTGACAGTCTGGCTGACGTGATCGCGAGCAGGGTCGATCCCTAATTCAGCGCCACACAACCTCACCGTGGCGAGGGAGCTTGCTCCCGCTGGCCTGCGAAGCA